>CADDZL010000138.1 GCA_902812335.1 Chloroflexota bacterium
GGGGGAGAGGGGGGCCTTACCCTGCTCTATCAGGGCAGCGAAGCCTCGGACCACGCTGCGGAATTCCTGAGCCGGCTGCGCCAGGTCACCCCCGCGCTCGCTCGCCTGTCTTTGCGCCGCAGCGACCCGACCCAGTTCCAGATTCACATTGGCCTGCCTGATATCAAGCAGGCCGACGCGCACCAGCTATTTCGCACTTTCATCAAGATCGCGCAAGACGCGATAGAGAGGGATTAGCCCTCACCCCTGCCCCCTCTCCCGAAGCTTCGAGAAAGGGGCTGGGGGTGAGGGCTAATCGGCTACTTGGCACCGCGTGCCGCCGGCGCCGGCTGAGGCGGAGCGGCCGGAGCGGCCCGGTAACGCTGGTAGGCGCGCCAGCCGTCGTAGGCGATCAGGATCGACACCGCGAACAGCAGGATCGATACCAGGATCATTGCCCAGGCGCCGATCACCGGCAGGGCCTGCGTCTTCGCCAACGGGCCCAGGATGATGGTGACATAGAGGTTATAGGCTGTCACCAACGTTGCCGCCATGGTTGTCACGTACATGAAGACCATCGGAATGGCGGCATAGGCCGGGTTGCGCCGGATAGAGACCAGCCAGACAGTGACGATCAGCAGGCTGAGCGCCGCCATGAGCTGGTTCGAAGCGCCGAAGAGTTGCCACAGGTACACCCAGGTGCCCGTCAGCACCAGCGCCACGGTCAGCACCATCGAGACAATGGTGGACACATGCATGTTGCGCACTGCCGGGATGGTATCACCCGCCCACTCGGTCAGTGTCACGCGCATGACGCGGAAGACCAGTTGTACCACCGTCAGCACGATGATGACAAACGCAGCAAAGCCCAGCGCCGTACCCAGGGGCACAAAGCCATTGCCGAAGATGACACCCAACAGCCGGCCGACACCGGCGGCGAAGCCGCCAGCACCAGCCAGGCCGGTAATGGAAACGGCCACCAGCGACAGCAACCCCAGCGTGTTCTCACTGAACATGGCCCCGCCCCCCACCGGCAGGCCATCGGTTTCATATTCCAGTTGCCGCGCCGTCCCCACCGATCCGAACAGCGCATGCCAGCCGGAGATCGCACCACAGGCGATGGTCACGAACAGCATCGGCCAGAGCGGCTGCCAGGCTTTTCCGGCCTCCAGCGTGAAGCCCAGGGTCTTGACAGCGGGGAGTTGGAAGGCTGCCACCGCCGGCTTGATGAACGGCGCCAGGACCGCGCCGATGGCACTCAAGCCGATGGTCAGCAGGGTGATCCAGAAGCCGATGTAGTTGACCGGCTGGGCAAAACGCCAGATGGGCAAGTTAGCGCCCAGATAGCTGAACACCAGCAGGAACAACGCCCACAGCAGGTAGCTGGGCATGGTCTTGATGAAGCCTGTATCAGGGTCATACAGGGCGGTCTTGGGGCGCTTGCCCTCCACGGGTGGGGGGATGCGTGGATCGGCATTGGTCGGGTCCACCGTCGTCAGGACTGCATTCTTGCCGGTGAGGCTGTCCACCGCGCTATTGATGGCGATGACGGCCTGGCCGACCGGCCCCTGCTGCTGTAGCACGCCCTTGTCATCGAACTTCTGCCCAAGCGGGCCGGCCAGTATCGCCAGAAGCGTGATACCTACGACGATGACCGTCACGACGATCAGGTCCATCTTCCAGCGATAAAGCATTTGGCCGGCCAACAGGCCCATGACCGCCAGTGCCAGGATGCCGAGCGGCACGTCCGGGCGCGCGGCCATGATGGCAGTCATGATCCCCAGGAAGGCTCCGCCGACCAGCAGCAGGTAGAAGAAGATGAAGACGAACAGGATCACCCGCGTGCGTGGCGCGATCAGCCGGTGGGCGATGGCGCTCAGGGAGTTGCCGTCATTGCGCACCGAGAGCATGATCGCGCTGTAGTCGCTGGCCCAGCCGATGAAAGTCACACCCAGGATGAGCCAGAGGATCGAGGGTAACCAGCCCCACAGGTTCGCCGCGGTGATCACACCGACGATAGGGCCGGCGGCAGCGATGGACTTGAAGTGATAACCGTAGAGGATATTGCGGTTGGTGGGCATGAAATCCACGCCATCCATATACATCTTGGCTGGCGTGGCCCGCCCTTTGTCCGCCTGAATGATGTCCCGATCGATACGGCGGGCATAGAAGTTATATGCCAGGTAAATCATCACGCCGCCGAGGATGACGACCCATAAGGTATTCATCCCCAGGCTGGCGGCCGCCAAGATCGCCACCACGGGAATGGCGATCAGCAACACAATGAGGGTAGCAGTTCGTGCGTTCATTCCTTTCCTCCATGAACCTTGGAGATGCTTCCTCAGCTTCAGCATCTGCAAAAAGACATCACAGCTTAAAGTGCATTCCGCCTCTGACCGATCAGGCTTCTGGCCTCACCCCCTTTCTCCGACCTTCACCGTTAAAATGGCAGAGAGCGCAGAGACCCAACCTTGCTTATCTCTGCGCTCTCTGCCACGAATCGGGCCGGGCCTCCAGCCGCCGGGCGATCTCGGCTTCGGCCGCCGCGAAATCCCCAGTCACGTAGCGGTCATTGCCGTTGACGATCACCGCCGGATAGTGACGCGCTCGATAGCGCAGGCTCTTGGCGAAGCCTTCCAACGAAGCGGCGTCAACCACCTTGACCACCACCCGCCCATGATGGCGCTCTACGAGCTGTTGCACCCAGGTAGACAGCGTCTGATAGTCATGTAGCAGATTGTCCGGCAGGGCAGCCCCCATCTGCTCTCGATGAATCCGATCGCCTACGCCGGCCTCTTTCCAGACCACCTCACAGTGCATACAATGGTAGAAAGCCGTCGGCGCATAAGCGATAACTTCGACCAGGATCGGTTCCATCGCCTGAACCCCTCCCTTGACCTCTATCTCTGCACTTACAGACCCTCTACATCTTCTATAACACCAATCTGGCCTGATGGATGCGAGTCTCAGCAAATCACAGCGTTCAGCATAACAGATATGCGATCGACTGAGGCTATGCGATGACTTCGATGCTGTAGTCCACCACCTGTACATCCGGCCGGTTCGCTTCGATCCAGGCGACCGCCCGTTGCAGCACGGTCTGCGCGTGGCCGGCCTCATTGGCGACCAGGGCCAGAGCGATCTCGGCCGATTGCCAGGCATCCTGTCGGCCGACCTCGGCGGCTGAGACATTGAACTCCCGATGCAGCCGCGTCAGGAGCGGCTTGAGCGCTGACCGTTTGCCCTTCAGCGAGCCATTGCCCGGCAAATGCAACTCGATCAAACAGGTCCCAATGATCACCTACTTCTCCCGCTCTCCTATCCCGACTGGCCGCAGCGTCCAGGCGTCGTTAGCATACTTCTCACGCCGCAGCCGCTCAGCCAGTTCAGATTCACGCGGTGTCAGGTCGCCCGGTGCCAGCGTCAGGTTGAGCGTTTCAGCGAAGCCGGCTGCCAATGCCTCGGCTGCCTCGGCAAAGGTCACACGGCGTCCCAGCGCCAGGTGCAAGGTTGTTGCCCGGAAGCGCAGCCGCGCTTCAAGCGCCCGGCGCTCGCCCTCGGTCTCAAACGCGAGCGCCTGGGCGATCCGGGCGATGTCGCCTTCCAACGGCAGCGCACCGTGCTGGAGGACCAGGCCCTGGCGGCGCATCTGGGCGCTGCCGACGAGTTTGCGGCCGCCGACGGTGATTTCGTACTGCGATGGCCCATCGAAGCAGGCTGGCCCCACCACCCCACGATCCGGATAGATCGGCCTGGCCCGCTCCGGCCTCAGCCCCAGCCGGTGCAGTCCGGCCACAAGGGCTGCACTCAAGCGCTCATAACTCTCAATCACTCCACCGGCTACGCGCGGGTCTTGCGCTGGCGCAACCACGCTATAGGTCAGCTCATCAATGTGCAGGATCGCCCGGCCGCCGGTTGGCCGGCGCACAACACCCCAGCCGTGCGCGCGGCAACGGTCAAGGTCAACCTCGGCCGCAGCCTGAGCATAGCCCAGCGACAGGCAGGGCGGCTGCCAGGCGAAGAAGCGCAGCGTCGGTGGTGCGTCGCCTTCGCCGACCGCCAGCACCACTGCTTCATCCACCGCCATGTTCGTCGGGCCATCGTTCGCCCCTGAGATCAGCAACCGCCACGTCGCAGCCGGATACGTCTCTGGCGCTGTCATCGCTCACCTATCCGTTTGTCTTCTCGTGCCTACTGATATAGTATAGCACGGCATATGAACTGTAGCTACTGCCCCCGGCCCGCTCAATACCGCGACCGCGCCAGCGGCGCGGCGCTCTGTCTGGAGCACGCCCGGCTGGAGGTGACAGGCCCGGCCCTCACCCCTCGCCCCTCTCCCAGGGTTCTGGGGGAGGGGGGGCAGAGGGTGAGGGCCGAGATTCGCCCAGCAACCACGGCGGACCGCGAGCGCATTGCTGCGCTGGCGCATCATTTCTGGGGTGAAACCCTGGTTTATTGCTTTGATCGGGAGTACGAAGTGCTTGACTCGCCGGCCTTTCTGGCGTGCGCCAGGGACGAAATTGTGGGCCTGCTGGCCTATCTGCCTGAGCCAGCCGAAAATTGCCTGACGATCATCATGCTCAACGTGCTGCCGGCCTTCCAGGGCCAGGGCGCGGGCCGGGCGCTACTCGACGCAGCTATCGCCGAGGCGCGGCGGTTGGATCTGGGCTACGTACGTGTTTCCACCTCCAATGATGACCTGCCCGCCCTCTATGTCTACCAGCGGGCCGGCTTCCATCTGACGGGCCTGGCTACCGGTGCCATCCTGGCCCATCACGGTGGTGTCGAGGCTGGCTTCGCCGGTATCCCCGTACGCGACGAGGTGCGGCTGGCCCTCCCCATCAGTAGCCAGTAGTCAGAGGTCAGATTGGCGTCTGTACTGACTACTGGCGACTGACGACTGACCATAGTACTATCGGCCCAAAGAGTACCAACGCGCTATATCTGCGGCCTGACACTCATATTACAATTTTGATTAACCTGTCCTCACGCGGGTGGAACACCCTATGAGCTCAGCTATCCCGGATATAGGGGTCAGACCAGCCCGTGCTCGCCAGCACGCTATCGTGGCCCCGCCTGCGATTGCAACGGACCGCTTAAGCCCGATATTGGAGGCCGCCAGCACCCTGGCTGGCGCGCTGGATTCCCCTTCCCTCTTCGAACGCCTGGTCGAGATCGCACCTCGTCTGTTTGAGGCTTCCAGGTGCGCCTGGTTGTTCTGGGACGCGAAGGACGCCGCCTTCCGCCTGGGTCCGGTGGCAGCCAGGAGCGGCAACGGCGCAGAGCCTCTGCAACCTGGAGACCAGAGGGTGTGGCCCAGCAGCAGCGGCCCACAAGACTTCTCAACCCCCTTGATCCTCAGATGCCGCAGTCCGGCCCAATCCTGGCCGGTCGCCGCCCGCCCCTTGAAGCGGTTTCTACAGAGGTTGCATGCCGACTCGATACTGATCGCGCCGCTGTGGCAGGGCCCGGAGTTGGTAGGCATCCTGGTGATCAGCCGCTCGCGGGGGATGCCTCCCTTTGACGCGGAGGCGGTCAGGCTGGCGTCAATCCTGATGGCCCAAACCGGCGTCGCCCTGCGCTACATCCAGCGCCTGGAGGACCTTGAGCGCTATGCCATGCGTCTGACATTGACCCAGCGCATCAGCCTGAGCGTTGCCGCTAACCTGGACGAAAGTGCCATCTGCCATGCCGTCGTCAAGGTCCTGGTTCACGAATTTGGCTATGCCCGCTGTAGCCTGTATCTGATCCGGGGTGAGGAGTTGATATTGGAGGCTCAGGGCGGAGCCGCCGGGCCAGATGCTGCCCCTGAGCGGCTGGCACTTGACCAGGGAGCGATTGCCTTCACCGTCCGCAGCGGCCGGGCCCTGTTCCTGTCCGGCAGTGAGGGCGCGGCCTCTGAGGCCGATCTGTCTGCGGTGCTGCTCGGGGGTGGGGTGCGCGCTCTGGTGCCGTTGCGCCAGGGCCAGCGCGTGCTGGGCCTGCTCATGGTCGAGAGCCCGGTTCAGGGCCCTCCCCTGGAGGAGGCGGATGTCCGCTTGCTGGAGACTGTAGCGATGCCGATCGCAGCGGCGCTGGAGAAAGCCCGCCTCTATCAGCAGGAGCAACGCTGGTCACGTAAGCTGCACGCCATCAACGAACTGGGCCGGCGGCTAAGCTCGATCCTGACGCGGGATGCGCTGCTGGAGCGGACCGCCGAGAGCTTGGCCCGGGCCTTCGAATTCGACCAGGTGGGGGTATATCTCACAGAGAAGCTGCCTTCGCCGGCTTCCGCTTGCCTGCTCTGGGTCGTGGAGCACGGCCAATCGCTGGCTTTATCGGCATCGGACGAGAGCCCACCGGGGGGGTTGGCGCCAGCAGCCGGTGTGGGCTACGAACTCGCCATCCCCATCCGCCTGGCCGACCAGGTGATCGGCGTGATTGATGTCCAGAGTAAGCAGCCCCGTGCCTTTGGTGAAGATGACATCGCGCTGCTTGAAAGCCTGGCCGGCCAGGTGGCCGTCGCCATCGAAAACGCTCGCCTATATGAGCAGATTCGCTCCAGCGCCAGCCTGCTCGAGGATATGGTCGCTGCCCGCACGCGCCACCTGAGCACGCTCCATGCCGTCACCGCAGCGGTCAGCTATTGGCTTGACCTGAACGCCATCGCCGAAGATACGGTCAACCAGGTGCGCCGCCTGCTCAGGCTGCCGGGGGCCGCTTTCTACGTGACCGAGCCCATCGAGGCGGAGGCCACCGCACCGGTTAAGACCCTGCGCTGTATTGCCAGTCATGGCATAGCCGATGGGGCAGCGCGTGCAGCCCAGGCGGCAGCCGAGCAGGCCACGGCCGGGCGCGAACCGGTCTGGCTGGCCCCACTTGAGTGCGACCCGGTCATGGCGGTGCCTCTGGTCGCGCCCGATGAGTGCCTGGGGGCGCTGGTCGTATCCGGGCGGTTGACGCGCGAGGACTGCGACGTGCTCATCGCTGTAGGCCGCGAGCTGGGGGTAGCGGTTCACAACGCCCGGTTGTATGCTGCCGTCAGCCGCTATGCCGAGGAATTGAAGACCTCACAGCGTCGCTTAATTGAAAGCGAACGCCTGGCGGCCATGGGCAAGCTGGCAGCGGCCATCGCCCACGAGATCAATAACCCCCTGCAGGCCATCCAGACCCATCTGGGCCTGGCGTTAGAAGAGGCTGCAGCGGGCGAGCCGGTGGACCCGGATAACCTGCGCATCGCCGCCGGCGAGATTCAGCGCACTGGCCAGCTCATTCATCAATTCCTGGACTTCTATCGGCCAGCGACCGGTGAGGCAGCCATAGTGGACCTCGACATCGTTCTGGACGAGGTGCTCAAGCTGGTGGAGCAGAAGCTCCACCAGGCCGGCGTGCGCCTGGTCCGCCAGCGGGCCCCGGCCCGGGCGGATGTCCGCGCCCATGCAGCCCAACTGAAGCAGGTATTCTTGAACCTGCTACTCAACGCGATTGACGCCATGCCGGGCGGCGGCCAGATCGAGATATGCACTGAGGTCCAGGGCGGGCAGGTGCTTGTGCACGTCGCCGATACCGGCCACGGCATCCCGCCCGAGGTCATGCCGCACCTGTTCGAACCGTTCTTCACGACCAAGTCCCGCGGCATCGGCATGGGCTTGTTTGTCAGCCAGGGGATCATCCACAACTACGGCGGCGAGATACAAGTTGCGAGCGAGCCCGGCCGGGGGACGACATTCACGGTGGCTCTGCCATGCAATGCATAAAACGTGAGATGTGAGACGTAATGACGTTTTACGCCTGAGGAACGAAATGACGGAAACCAGCACAACAGAGAACCTTCTGGGCCGGCCGGCTCGTGTCCTGGTCGTGGACGACGAACGTACGGTCCGAATTGGCCTGGAGAAGCTCTTGCAGCGCAGCGGTTATGAGGTGACAACAGCCGAGAGCGCCGAGGCGGCTCTCGCCAGCCTGCAACGCAGCAACTTCGACGTGGTGATCTCGGATATCCGCATGAGCGGGCTGACCGGCATTGACCTGCTGGCCCAGATTCAGCAAATGGACCCGACGACGGTCGTGATTATTATGACCGGTTATGCCAGCGTAGATACTGCCGTCGAGGCATTGCGCTTGCGAGCCTATGATTACCTGGTCAAGCCCTTCGACAACGACCATGTGCGCGCCACGCTCCAGCGCGCCGTCGCCAAGCGCGCCCAGGCCATGCAGCGCGAGAGTGCGCTGGCACAACTGCGGGCTACCCTGCAAGTGCTGGACCAAAGCGAGGCACCCACAGACACCAAATTACACTCCCCAGACGGCCATTCCGCACCGGACGCTGACGTGATCGAGCGCGGTGAGCTACGCCTCGATTTGCGCCGACGGCAGGTTCAGCGCCAGGGCCAGCCGGTAGAACTTACCCGCACCGAATTCGACCTGCTGGCGTGCCTGGCCCGCGCGCCGGGCGAAGTGCTCTCATGCGCTGAACTGGTGCGCCGCCTGCACGGTTACGAGGTCGAGGAGTACGAAGCCCGTCAGGTCTTGCGTGCCCACCTGAGCAACCTGCGGCACAAGCTGGAGCCCGACCCGGACCACCCACGCCACTTGATCAACCGGCGCGGTGTGGGCTATACCCTGGCGATGTAAGAGATAGAGCCTATCCGCCTTGTGGCACGTGGAGGAGGCTGCGCTCCCCCTCCTCTGTCGCCGGCACAGCGATCAACCACACCAGATGCGTCGGGCGCGGCGGCCGATCTGTACTGCTATTCAGATCGCTGACCATCTCCGGTATGTCGCTCAGCACAAGCACCTGGCCCAGCGCAAGCGTGTTGGGGTCCTGCAACCGGTTCAGTTGAATGAGATCATCCACGCTGACCTCATATCGCAGCGCAATCGCGGACAGCGTGTCGCCCTCGCGCACGATGTAGACCGGCAGGCCCGCAGGCACAGCAAGAGTTAGGGCGGGCGCCTTGCTCTGAACCGGCGGCAACGCTACCGGCTGAGGCTCAGGCAGTGGCGTGAGGCTCAACACCAGCCGCTGGCCCACTGCCAGGGTATCCAGATCGGGCAGCGCATTGAGCGCGGCGACGTCATCGGGGTTGACGCCATAGTGCGACGTGATCGCCAACAGCGTATCGCCTGGCTGCACTGTATAGACGACGGCCCCAGCCGGCAGGTTGTTCAGGTCCACCGGCCGAGAGATGGGCCTATCCAGTGGGGCGGGTTGGACAGCCGGCTGCGCCGACTGTGTTGGAGGCTTGAGGCCGATCACCAGGCTCTGGCCGGGGTAGAGCGTATTGGCATCGCTCAGATGATTGAGGGCCATCAGGTCCTGGACCGAGATACCGAAGCGGCGCGAGATGGCGAGCAACCAGTCGCCCGGCTGGACGGTATAGACGATTGCACCTTCCGGCAGCACGGCCGTATCCAC
>CADDZL010000139.1 GCA_902812335.1 Chloroflexota bacterium
CTCGATGACGAGCCAGCCCTCGCCCCGCGCCCCGCCCCGGCGTAGTGAGACATTCCCGATGATTCGCCCATTCTCGACCCAGACGAAGCCGGGCGCGAACCCTCCACCGACCTGATTCGCGCGGGCCAGTAGCCACAGCCACGGCCCGGAGTGGGCCAGGAACTGCATTTCGCGCATGGCCGCGTGCGCCTCCGGGTCCATTTGCGGCCCGAAAACCAGCTCGATCAGCTCGGCGATCTGCCCCAGGTCCCGGCTCAGGTCCACCGGGCGCAAGCCGCTGGCCACGTCCCTGCGCAAGAGCGTCTGGGCAACCATCGCGGTTACTCTCCCAGCGCTTCCAGCAGCTTGGCGGCCTCAGCGGCACTGATCTGGCCTCTCTCGACCATGCGCAGGATCGCCAGCCGTTCCTCGTCGCCGACCGGCTCAGCGGTCCGGCCGGGCGCGGTTTCCGCCGCCGGCGGGGCGCTGGACCAGGTGAACCAGCGACCGAGACGGGCATAGCCCTGGGCGCGACGTTGGGCGCGTGCTGCTGCCCGCTCAGCCTGCCGGCGGGCTTTCTCGGCATCCCGTTCGGCCTTGCGCCGGATCTGCTCGGCCATGCGCTCAGCCCGTCGGCGGATGCGTTCCACATCCACCTGAACGCCCAGGCCTTCGACCTGCACCCCCGCAGCGAAGTCAAAGCCGCGCCACTCCTCATCAGGGCGCAGAATCAGGTCGCCCCCGGCTTCCAGGACAACCGTCGCCTGGCCCGTGCCCAATGTCGCAGTGGCGGCATTGCCGCTGGGTGCCAGCACCAGGCCCGGCACCGTTGAGCGCAGGTCGCCCCGCCAGCGCAGCTCCAGCCGGGCGCTGGTCTCGGGCGTAAGGCGGCACACCACGTCTCCCTGGGCACGGAAGCGATACTCAGCACCGGGGGCGAAAGCCGTGCTCAGGCTGATGTCCCCCTGCACATCCTCGGCACGCCCCTGGGCCGCCAGGGCCTTAGCGCTCAGGTCGCCGCCCACCCGGCCCAGCGCCAACGGCCCTTTGATGCCACGCACGGCGGCATCGCCCTGAACGCTATCGGCCTGCAGTGTCCCGGCGACCGACTTGGCGCTCAGATCGCCCTGCACGTGGCCGATCCGGACCGGGCCGACCTCGCGCAGGACCAGGTCACCCTGCACCGTATCCAGCGCGACGCGGCCGTCAATATTCTGGACACGCACATCGCCCTGGGCTGTGCCCACACTCAGGCTGGCCCCCGTCGGCACGTGCACCGTCATGTCAGCGCGGCTGGTGATCACAATGCGACCGTTCTGCCGTTCGGTCGAGACATCGCCGGCGCCACCTCTGACCTCGATGCGAGCCTCGGCCCGCTCCCAACCCAGCACGCGCAGATCGCCCTGGCAGCCTGGAATGGCTATTTCGGGTGCTGTGTGATCCAATGTCAATGTGAACTCTTGCATATACTACGCTCCTTATGTGCCTGCCTTCAGCAGTTCTACCGCCTCCTCGGAGGAGATTTTGCCGGCCGCCAGATCGGCCAGGATGGCCCGACGCTGGTCTTCGGACAGTCCGGCCGGCTCCTCACCGACCTCGTAGCCCATGGCGCGAATCACGTCAAGCAGGCGGCTGCGCACCGTGGGATAAGACAGGTCCAGTTCTTCCTGGACGCGGTTGAGTTTACCCTCGCAGCGGAGGAAGGTTTCGACGAAGGCAAGTTGTTCCGGCGTGAGGCGGTGCAGGCGGCCCAGGTCGAAATGGCCCTCAACAACCGTTTCGCAGTTGCGGCAATAGAGGCGTGTAACCGTCAGCGGTTCGTGACATACCGGGCATTGGCCCAAAATCGGATACATCGATCTCCTCTCGGACCGTTGAATCTGAGGAATTGAGTTATATATTAATATTCCTAAGCATCAACCTTGACTATTATAACATATATTTTGAGAATGTCAAGACCCGATCTTCCAGCACACCTCTGTCAGGCTGAGCCCGAGCTCTGAGCAAGGCGAGGGGGCAGCGAAGCATCGGCCCGTTGCGTGCCTCCACCGGCCAGCAGCCGCGCCAGCAGGCTGAAATCTACCCGCGAGGTCAGGTCCAGGCTCAGCGGTGTAACCGAGACAGCCCGATCGTGTACCAGGGCCCGCACATCCGAGTCCGGCTCCACTTCCGCCAGGTCCGTCGCCAGGACGTAGTCCATGACGCCCTCATCCGAAAGCCGGACGCGTTCGGGCTTGACAGGGATGTAGTAGGGGCGGCGCGACAGGCGTGTGATCCGCCAGGGGGTCGTTGGCGTCGCGTCAGAGGGTACATCCACCTTGAGCGCATCCACATCCGCCGGCAGGTCCAGTGTCAGCAACCGTGCTGCAAACAGGCGGGTGAAATGCGCTGCCACATCGAAGCACACCTCGGTCGAGTAGCTCTCGTGCAACTCGCGCGGCGCTTCGATGGAGACCGCCAGGCCACGCACACCGAAGGCCGCGCCCTCTAACGCCGCGCCCACCGTCCCGGAGATGGTCACGCCCACGCCGACGTTCTCGCCGTAGTTGATACCGGCGACGAGCAGGTCAGGCCGCCGTGGGGCGATCTCAAGCAGACCATGCAATACAGCCTGAGCGGGTGAGGCCTCTACAGCGTAGCCCTGCCAGGTCCGCCCGGCATGCTCGACTGTCTCGTGGTAGATGCGCCCACTGAGCGTGCGGGGCATCGAACGCCCCGCCCCCGATTGTTGCTGGCGCGGCGCCACGACCAGCACTTCGCCCAGCGGTTCGAGCGCTGCTGCCGCTGCCCATAGGCCGGGTGAGGAAAAGCCATCGTCGTTGGTCAGTAGGATAAGGGACCTATTCACTCAAATTCCGCCTCCAGATAGCACTCGGCAAACGCGATCTGGCCAGGGGCAAGTCTGCCTTCCACCCCTGCCAGTTCGCCCACGATCTCCAGGTCGTGCAACCCCTCCTGGCGCAGCCGCAGCCAGGCAACCTCGGTGTTGGTGGCCGGGTTGGTGATCACTTCAAAGTCGCGGACCGCGCCGGCGATACCGTAGACATTGGGCAGAAGTTCGCCGTTGGGGTGGGCCAGCCGCGCTGCCATGAACAGCGCCGGAAAGGGGGCCTCATCCGGCGGCAGGACACTGATGCCCTGCCCGGCCAGGCCCACGACCCGGGCGCGATAGACCGCCCCCGGCCGGAGCGCCTCAGGCCCCAGGCCCAGGTAGTTAACCACGTGCACATCCATACCGGCCCCGCTCTGGTCCTTCGGGTCCGGCTGATACTGGCTGTCAGGGGTATTGGCCCAGATCAGAGCCAGAGGGGTTGAGAGGCTGCGGCCGCTGGCGACCGGCTCATAAGGGTTATCCGGGAAGCTCAGTGCGGAGAGCGTGAAAGGCACGGCGGTGCGCGCCCGGAAGACAGGAAAGAACGAGACGGGCCGCGGCTGGGGCCGGCTCTCGACGGCGGCCCAAAGCTCAAGGCCCCGCTCGCCGATGGGCCAGCGATGCAGACGCAGGTCGGCGTGGCCGGGGACCGGGCTCGCTGGCCCCTCCGCCAGCGTGCGCTCAATCCACTGGCGATACTCATCGCGGTTGGCGATACTGAAGCCGATGGCACTCAGAAGGCTCATAGGATGATCCTGTTGATGATTTAGGTATGGGATTATAGCATGGGGATCAAAGGCGGCCAATGCGTGACGCCAGATCAATACCCACCCCAGTCGGGCTATGTTATAATGGAGACCGGTTTGTGATGCGAGATACTTATGGCTATTGGAGAACAGCAACCTGTCGAACGTCTGAACGCAGACCAGGTCGGGGGAATGGCTCTGGACCAACCTCATAGCCATCCTATTGAGCATGTCGCCAGCGCCTTCCAGACCCGGCTCGACCAGGGGCTGACGGCGGCCGAGGCCGAGGCGCGCCTGCGCCAATATGGGCCTAATGAACTGCGCGAGCGCCCCCGTCCCAGCCTGTGGCGCTTGCTCCTGGAGCAGTTCAGCAGCTTCGTCGTCCTGATCCTGATCGCTGCCGCTGCCATCTCCTTCGTCATCGGCATCCAGGAGTACCGCCAGCACGGCAGCAATACCGAGTTCATCGAGGCCATCGCCATCCTGGCCATCGTTGCCCTGAACGCGGCCCTCGGCGTCTTCCAGGAGCGCAAGGCTGAAGAAGCCTTCGCTGCCCTGCGCAGGCTGGCTGCGCCCGAAGCCCACGTCCTGCGCGACGGCCAGCGGCTGACGGTCCCCGCCCGCGACCTGGTCCCCGGCGACCTGGTCCTCCTGGAGGCCGGCAACTTCGTCCCCGCCGACGTGCGCCTGGTTGAGAGTGTCAACCTCAAGGTGGACGAGTCGGCGCTGACCGGCGAGTCTGCCCCGGTGATGAAAGATGCTCAGGTGGTCCTGGAGCGCGACATCCCCATTGGCGACCGCAGCAACAGCGCCTTCATGGGCACGACGGTGACGTATGGCCGGGGCGTGGGCCTGGTCGTCGCCACCGGCATGACCACCCAGATCGGCCAGATCGCCGAGATGATCCAGTCGGTTGAGGAAGAGGAAACCCCGCTGCAGCGCCGGCTCGACCAGCTCGGCAAGACGCTCGGCTGGGCGGCGCTGGTTATCTGCGGCATCGTCTTCATCCTCGGTGTAATCCGCGGGCAGAACCCGTTCGAGATGTTCTTGATCGCCGTCACACTGGCCGTCGCCGCCGTGCCGGAGGGCCTGCCGGCCATCGTCACCATCTCGCTGGCGCTGGGCATGCGCGAGATGATCCGTCGCCACGCGCTCATCCGCCGCCTGGCCGCGGTCGAGACTCTGGGCAGCGCCACGGTCATTTGCTCGGACAAGACGGGCACGCTGACCCAGAATGCCATGACCGTGGCGCGGCTGTACGTGGCCGACCTGCGCCTGGACATCAGCGGCGAGGGTTACCAGCCGGTGGGCGAGTTCCGTGTGAATGGCCGCAGCGCCAACCCCATGGAGCACAATGCGATTCTGGCCCTTCTGATGGGTTCACTCCTGTGTAATGACGCCCGCCTCGAGGTCAGCGACGACCCCCTCTCTCCCCCAGCCGTGGAAGAGGGGCCGGAGGTGAGGGTCCAGCGGACCTACCGGCTGGTGGGCGACCCGACGGAGGGTGCGCTGGTCGTGGCTGCGGCCAAGGCCGGCCTGTGGCGCGAGCAGGTCGAGGCGCGTCTGCCACGCGTGGCTGAGGTGCCCTTCGATTCGGTCCGCAAGCGCATGTCCACCGTCCATCGCATTACCCCGCCGGAGAACCTGCCGCCGGACGACCAGATCGCCGAGATCGAGCGGTTGCTGGCACTGGTCCCATCGCCCTATGCCGTCCTGGTCAAGGGCGCGCCGGACCTGCTGCTGCCGCTGTGCACGCGTATTCTGGAAGGGGACCAGGAGGTGCCGCTGACCGAGGCGCGCCGCCAGCACCTGCTGAACGTCAACCGCGACCTGAGCCGTGAGGCGTTGCGGGTCCTGGCGGTGGCCTACCGGCAATTGGCCGAACTGCCACAGCCACTCTCGGCTGAGACACTTGAACGCGATCTGGTGCTCATCGGCCTGGTGGCCATGCGCGACCCGGCCCGGCCGGAGGTTGCACCGGCCATCGCCAAGGCCCGCAGCGCCGGCATCCGCACTGCCATGGTCACCGGCGATTACCCCGACACCGCCCGCGCCATTGCCAGCGAGATCGGCCTGCTGCGCCCCGGCGGCAAAGTGCTGAGCGGGGCAGACATCGAGGCCATGGACGATGAGACCCTGGCTCAGGCGGTGGAGGCGACCGACGTCTTTGCGCGCGTCTCGCCCATGCACAAAGTCCGCATCGTCGAAGCCTTACAACGACGCGGCCATATCGTCGCCATGACCGGCGACGGTGTGAACGATGCGCCGGCGCTCAAGCGGGCCGATATCGGCGTCGCTATGGGCATCACCGGCACGGATGTGTCCAAAGAGACCGCCGATATGATCCTGACCGACGACAACTATGTGAGCATCGTCGCGGCCGTCGAGCAGGGGCGCATCATCTATTCGAACATCCGCAAGTTTGTCTATTATCTGCTCTCGTGCAACCTGGCTGAGATCGCCATCATCTTCCTGGCGACCCTGGCCGGCCTGCCGACGCCCCTGACGCCTATTCAGCTTCTCTGGCTGAACCTGGTAACCGACGGCGCACCGGCGTTGGCGTTGGGCCGCGAGAAGGGCGACCCGGACATCATGGAACGGCTGCCACGACCGCCGCAAGAGCCGGTTATCAACCGGACGATGATGATCGCGCTGGCCGTCATCACCACCGCGTTAACTGCGGTCGTGCTCAGCGCTTACGCCCTGGGGATGGCCTGGGGCGGCGTCAAGCTGGGCGAGACGATGGCTTTCATGACCCTGGCCCTGGCCGAGTTGCCCATCGCCTACACTGCCCGCTCGGAGCGCTATCCGCTGATACGGCTGGGCCTCTTTTCCAACCGCACCATGCAGCTTGCCGTCGGCACGTCGCTGCTGCTGCTCCTGGCCGTACTTTACCTCCCCTTCCTTCAGCCCATCTTCAACACCACAGCTCTGGGCCAGCGCGAGTGGGCGGTCATCCTGCCCCTGGTGTTTATACCGGCGCTGACGGCTGAGATCACTAAGTGGATCGCGCAACGGCGCGAGACCTCTAGAGCTGCGAAAGCGATATGAGCATACGAATTCTCCTGTATACCGGCAAGGGCGGCGTTGGCAAGACCAGTGTCGCTGCGGCCACGGCGCTGCGCTGCGCCCAACGGGGCCAGCGCACCATCGTCGTCAGCACCGATGCCGCCCATAGCCTGGGCGACTCGCTCGACCGCGAACTCGGCCCCGAGCCCAAGGCGGTCGCTCCCAATCTGTGGGCTCAGGAAATTGATACTTTCTATTCGATCCAGAAGCACTGGGGGGCGTTCCAGCGGGCGGTGGCAGCGCTGCTGACCTGGCGCGGCGTGGACTCTCTCGTCGCCGACGACGTGACCATCATCCCCGGCCTGGAGGAAGGTGCCAGCCTGCTATGGATCAATGAGTTCGTCGAAGAGGGCAAGTACGATGTCGTTGTGATTGATGCCGCGCCCACGGCCGAGACGTTGCGCCTGCTCAGCCTGCCCGATACCAGCCGCTGGTGGTTTGAACACCTCTTCCCCCTCGGGCGCGGCGCGGCCCGCCTGCTGCGCCCTATTGCCCGGCCGTTGGGTGCCGAGCTTCCCGACGAGAATGCCCTGCGGGCGGTCGAGAAGCTCTTTAATGATCTCAAACAGGTCCAGCATTACCTGACCAACGCGGAGATGACCTCGGTGCGCCTGGTCGTTAATGCTGAGCGCATGGTCATTAAGGAGACGCAGCGCCTATATACCTATCTCAACCTCTACGGCTACGCCGTTGACGCCGTTGTGTGCAACCGGCTGATCCCGGCGGAGGTCAAGGACCCTTATTTCGCCGGTTGGAAGACGGACCAGGCGAAGAACCTGGAGCTGATTGAGGGGGCTTTCAGGCCGCTGCCCATCCTGACTGCGCCGCTCTTCCAGCGTGAAGCCGGGGGCATGGACCTGTTGCAGGCCCTGGCCGAGTGCCTGTTCGACGAACGCGACCCGGCGGCGCGCCTGTTCGAGGGCCAGACCCACCGCATTGAAAGCACCCCCGAGGGCTTCGTCCTGATTGTGCCGTTGCCCTTCACGACCAAAGACGATATTGAGTTGGCCCAGAAGCTCGATGAACTCAGCCTGCGCGTCGGCGCTTACTGGCGTACGTTCGTCCTGCCACGCGCACTGTGGGGACTGGTCGCAACCGAGGCACACTTCGAGGACGGGGCACTGCGCATCCGATTCGTCAAGTGAGCAACCGTAACCGCCGCTACCGACGCATCGTCTTCTTCTTCGCCCGCACCATCGCCAGCCTGATCTGGTGGGATTTGATCTTGCGCCGCGTGCGCGGCGATGCCTTCGCCCGGCGCACGGCCCTCGCCCGCTATCGCCAGATCGCCCGCGAATTCCGCCTGCTGGCGATCGAAATGGGGGGCGTGCTGATCAAGCTCGGCCAGTTTGTCAGCGCGCGTGTGGATATCCTGCCGCCGGAAGTGACCGACGAACTGGCCGGCCTCCAGGACGAAGTGCCGGCGGAGGACTTCGCCGCCATCCGCGGCGTGATCGAAGCCGAGTTCGGCCGCCCGCTCTCCGAGCTCTACGCCGCCTTCGAGGAGCAGGCGGTCGCCGCCGCCTCGCTGGGCCAGGTTCACCGCGCCAGGCTGCCCGACGGCCAGCCCGTGGTGGTTAAGGTGCAACGCCCCGGGATCGAGGAATTGGTCGGGATTGACTTGGCGGCTGTGCGGACGGCTATTCGCTGGCTCAAACGTTACCCACCTATCCGTCGCCGCGCCGACCTCGATGCGCTCTTCGCCGAATTCAGCCGGACGCTGTGGGAGGAGTTGGATTATATTGCCGAGGGCCACAACGCCGAACGCTTCGCCGAGAACTTCGCCGATAGCCCCGGTGTGGTCATCCCCTCGGTTTACTGGTCGCACACCACCCGGCGTGTGCTTACCCTCGAAGATGTCGAGCATATCAAGATCAGCGATCATGCCGCGATTGAAGCGGCCGGCATTCGCCTCTCGGCGGTGGCCGACCGGTTGTTCCGCACCTATTTGCAGCAAATCTTCGAAGACGGCTTTTTCCATGCCGACCCGCACCCCGGCAACCTGTTCATCCATCCGCTGGGCGACCCGGACAGCCGGCCACGGCCATTTCAATTGGTCTTCGTGGACTTCGGCATGGTCGGGCACATCACGCCGGAAATGAAGGCCCAACTGCGCGAGGTGGCTATTGGCATCGGCACCCGCGACCCGCGCCGGCTGATCCAGGCTGCCGACCGGCTGGGCTTCTTCCTGCCCAGCGCCGATCTGGACCTGATCGAGCGGGCCGAGCGCAAAGTGTTCGACCGCTATTGGGGCCTGAGCATGGGTGAGTTGCGCCAGCTCGACCCACGCGAGTTCGCCGAGTTCGTCATTGAGTTCCGCCAGCTTCTCCTGGAGATGCCTTTCCAGATCCCCCGCGACTTTATCTTCCTGGGCCGCGCCCTGGGCATCCTGTCAGGCATGGCGACCAGCCTGGACCCCGACTTCAACGTTTTTGCCTCGGTCCAACCTTACGCCCAGATGCTCCTGGCGGAAGAGGCGGGGTCGGCGGCTTCGAACTTGCTGGGGGACCTGGCGCGGACGGTCATCAGGCTGCCACGCCAGGCGGACCAGTTCTTCAGCCGGGCGCTGGAAGGGGAGATCGAGGTGCGCATGGGGGTAGGACAAGGCCTGGGACGCAGGATCGATCGGCTGGACGCGACGATCAACCGCGTATTCTGGGGGTTGATCTTTGCCAGCCTGCTGGTCTCAGGGGCACTGCTCTATA
>CADDZL010000140.1 GCA_902812335.1 Chloroflexota bacterium
GCCCTGGGCAAAGCCCCGCGCCACGGGCAAACCGATGACGCGCAGGCGCTCAGGCGGCACGCCCCCGGCCAGGGCTCGCGGCCGCATCGCTTCGGTCGGCAGGATCGTCAGGGTCGACTCCGGACCGAACCAGAGCGCGTGCGCGGTCAGCAGGTCGGTGACGACGGTGATAAAGGGCGTCTTGCGCCGCTGGCGGCGCAAGGTCCAGGGGACCACCCGGCAGAAACCGGGATGAACGGAAATGATCACATCAGCCGGGTGTTCACGCAACAGCCGTCGCGTGCGGCGGCGCACGAAGGGCCACAAGGTGCGCACGATCGCCGTCGCGCGGCGCGGCGTATCGCTCAGCCGGTAACTCCAGATGTAAGTCCAGCGCGCCCGTTCGACCCAGGTCGGGTAGAGTGGGCCGGCGCGGTTGAGGGGGAAGGGGGCATAGGCCGCCAGCCCATCCACCATCTCGACCTGGCAGCGGTCGCCGTAGCCATCGGCGAAAGCCTCGACCAGAGCCTCGGCGGCGCTACGATGGCCACCGCCGGTATCAGACATGAGGATCAGGATACGGTGTGGCATGCTTGACAAATGCCTTGAGTCGCTTTTCGAGTTCACGGCGGGGCAGCAGGACGCGCCGGCCGCAGGTGGTGCAGCGCAGGCCGATATCGGCCCCCAGCCGCACCACGACCCATTCATAACCTCCACAAGGATGGGGCTTACGCAGGCGCACGACGTCGTCTAAATGAATATCCAGCGGCATGTTAGGCTTCAGGCCGCACCATTTACGGTTAGGGTCCGACCAAGCTCATGACGGGCGCGTAGCGGCAGCGGCAGCCATAAGGGCTGGAGCAGCCTTCGACGGGGAGCTCCGGCGCGGCGTCAATCGGGTAAACGCCTTCGACAGCCTGGCAGACCGGACAGCTCTCCCGGTCAGCCAGGATATACACCTGGTCAAAGCGCCCATCCGTGCGCAAGCGCCGCAGGGCCCGTGCGTTCTCTGAATCCAGGCGCAGATCAGCGCCGCAGCGCGGGCAGATCAGCACTTCATCGTTCGATGGCAGGTGACAGACGGCGCAGACTCGCACAGGTCCTCCCGGTAAAGGTATCGTAAAGGTGTCAGTTGGTGCGCATTATATCACAAAAGGCCAGGCTGTCACGATTTTAGCCTTTTGTAAGGCATTTATGTTATAATTTCTCAAGTAGTTATAGACTGGTGAGCGTTCGCCGAAGGAGGAATTATCATCATGCTGAAGGATTTCCTGGCACGGCGGGAGGAAGAGGAACGGGTTAAGCAGGAGGGGCGGTTGCCGCCGGGCCAGTCGCTGACACAGAGGTTCCCTGTGCTCCACTATGGCCCGGTGCCGCGCTTCGATCCAGCCACCTGGGATTTTCGTGTGTTCGGCCTGGTCGAAGAAGAGAAGCGCTGGAATTGGGAGGAGTTTAACCGCCTGCCGCGGACACGGATTAAGATGGACATCCATTGTGTGACCCGCTGGAGCAAGTTCGACACCGAATGGGAGGGTGTTTCGGTCAAGACTCTGATCAACGAAGGCATCATTCGACCCAAGCCGGAGGCGCGCTTTGTGCTCGAGCACTGCGAATATGGTTTCACCACCAACCTGCCGCTGGCGGTCGTCTTGGGCGACAACTTTCTGCTGGCGACGCATTATAACGGCCAGCCGCTTGAGCCTGAGCACGGCTACCCATTGCGCGCCGTCATCGGTACCATCCCCGGCCGCGAGGACCTGAAGGCGGCCTATTTCTGGAAAGGCGGCAAGTGGCTGCGCGGGTTGCAGTTCCTGGCCCATGACAGCCCGGGCTTCTGGGAGCAGGCGGGCTATCACAACGAGGCCGACCCCTGGAAGGAACAGCGCTTCTGGTAACTTAGTCCTCACCTCCTCTACACAAAGAAGAGAATAGATCATGTAATTGTTTTCTCACGAGTAGAGGACGATACCAGGTTCCGGCGGTCAGTCTCCGAGAGAGGCGATACCATGCCCCATTGAGACACTTCCGGTACTGTCCCCAACAACCTGCCATTATAGTGGCCGCATCCGCCGAGACAGGCATCGCTTCTGGCTGGATGCTGTAGGTCCTGTTCAGTCGCACGCTGGCGTTGATAGAGAGAGGCATAGCGCGGAATCCCAATACTCCTATTCTACGCTGGGGGGTGTCCCGCTGTCATGGGACTACGTCTCAATTCGTATCCCAATCTGGTTGGGGCATTTGCTGGGACAGTGTTGGTGGTTAGCTGCGAAACCGGCGGGCGAATGTTAAGGAATGTGAGAATTTAAGGTCATCACTCGATCAAGTATTGACAGGCGCAACCCGGGCATGATACAACGAAAAAGTCTTGACAGTGGCTGAAGCCGGGGCTATAATATTATTGAATTGGATCAGAGAAATCAGCGAGCCGGGGCGTCCTCCGCCCTGGCTCTTTATGGAGTGAGTCGCGTACATGTATACTCGTAACGAGTTGATGTTCCCACCCTATGCCATTCCGGCATTGCGTGATCTGCGGGGTGAGGAGTGGCGTCAACTAGTCGAGCGCGTCGCGGCACTGCCGCCGACGCATCCCGATAGCCTGGCTTTCTCCCTGATGATGATCCGTCTGGATGGGTGTCTGGCATGTGAGACCGACAGCTATCGCGCCATGCGTGGCTGTACGCTGTGCGCAGCGCAGACCATCCGTCGCTTTAAGGGCAGCGACAGCGAGTTGCTGCAAGCCTATAAGGACGCCCATCGCGACGTGACTGCTTTCTTGACCAACGAAGTCAAACTGGCAGCCTAGACTTATCTCTTTGTCTCGTACAACCGCGCCCGGATCGCCATGATGTCGCGGCGCACACCGCTATCGCGCTCCATCAGGTCACTGACCTTCTCGTACCCGTGAATGACCGTGGTGTGATCGCGCCCGCCCAGCACTTCGCCGATCTGCGGCAGGGAAGCGCCAATCTCCTCACGCAAGAGGAACATGGCGATCTGGCGCGGTAGGACGATCTCGGCATTGCGGCTGCGCCCCTTCAGCGAAGGGACGTCCACACCATAGTGGCCGGCGACGGCCTCGATGATCTCCTCGGCGGTGCGAGCGCTGCGCTGCGGGACGAGATCGGCGAGCGCGGACTGGGCCAGCTCCACCGTCAGCGGCTGGTTGGTCAGCCGGGCAGTGGCGATCACACGATTGAGTGCGCCTTCCAGTTCGCGGATGTTGCTGTGGACCTCGCGGGCGATGTATTCAAGCAGAACGTCGGGCACTTGCACCCGCAACGCATCGGCTTTGAAGCGCAGAATAGCTGTGCGCGTTTCCAGGTCAGGGGGTTGGATATCGGCGATCAGTCCCCACTCGAAGCGCGAGCGCAGCCGTTCCTCGAGTGTGGACATCGCCTTGGGGGGGCGGTCGCTGGAGATCACCAGTTGCTTGTCCTGGCCATGCAGCGTATTGAAGGTGTGGAAGAACTCCTCCTGGGTGCTCTCCTTACCGGCGATGAACTGAATGTCGTCGATCAGCAGGACATCAATGGTGCGATACTTATCGCGGAAGGCCTCGGTTGTCCTGGCGCGGATGGCGTTGATCAGGTCATTGGTGAACTCCTCGGAGGAGACGTACAGGACATGCAGGTTACGGCGGCGGCAGGCGTGGCCGATGGCGTGCAGCAGGTGGGTCTTGCCCAGGCCGACGCCGCCGTAGATGAATAGTGGGTTATAGGCCTGGGCCGGGTTCTCGGCAGCGGCGAGCGAGGCGGCGTGCGCCAGCCGGTTGTTCGGGCCGACGACGAAGGTTTCAAAGGTATACTTGGAGTTCAGGCCGTCTGCGGCCGCTGGCGATGAGGGCAGCAGTGCCGACTCGGTCTCGGCCCCGTTCAGTAGTGGTCCCAGGTCGGTGAGGGGCGGGGTCTCGTCCTGTGTCCATACGACATACTTGACCTCGACACTGCGCCCGGCGATGCCGTTGAGGGTACGTTTGATGGTGCCGCTCAGCCGGTTTTCCAGCCAGTCTTTGGCGTAGGCAGAGTTGACCCCGATAACGAATGTGCCATCTTCATAGGCCACCACCCGGCTGGTCTTGAACCAGGTATCGAAGGTGGCCCGGGTCATTTGCAACTCCAGTTCCCCCAGCGCGGCCTGCCAGATCTGGTCAGGTTTCATAGCACTCCCCTCCAACCGCTGGCATTCTAACAGAGGCCCCCGCGCCTGACAATAGGCTACGGCACAGCTTCTCTTAAAATTCCGCCGCTTTTTAAGCTGGCGATGTAAGCGGGCACCCTTGACAGAGGTACCAAGAGGTTGTACGATAGAAGTAGATGAGGTCAGATTACAATCGGCCTAAGAAGGAGCCCATTCATGGCAAAGCCATTCATTGAGGTGACGGATAACACGTTCAAGCAAGAGGTATTGGATTCGAAGATACCGGTTCTGGTGGACTTCTGGGCAGAGTGGTGTGCGCCCTGCCACGCCATCGCGCCTCATGTCGAGGCCATCGCCAACGAGTACAACGGCAAGTTAAAGGTTGCCAAACTGGATGTTGACGCCAATATGGCGACGGCGACAGAATACCAGGTGTGGAGTATCCCCACGCTCATCCTGTTCAAGAACGGACAGCCGGTCGAGCGTGTCATGGGCGCGATGCCCAAGCAGCGCATCCTGAGCTACATTACGCCGCACTTGAACTAGACGCATCGCACATAGGGCGCTGCCGCCGCGTCGCCCTATAACTATGCTCAGCGAACAAGGGCACCTACAGAGGCTGCCCCTACACACCCTCTCTCGTAGGGGCAGCCTCTGTAGGTGCCCTTCCTATTGCACTCGTTGCGCCCCCATAGCCGAAGCAGGTGGTGAACTTGCGTGAGCAAGCGGGGGTGATATAATTATCTGGCCGTCCAACGAGCGGGATCCAGCCCGTAGCGGACAACCGCCCAAGCAGCGACGGAACCATCGTTAGAAGGGAGGCGATCTTTAGGAAAGAGAGTCACCTCTTCTGTTAGGTTCCCACAACCAACCTGCAATCGCCTATTAGCTCGGAGGAGATAAGCCATGAAAAAGAGAACAGCCCTGGTCTTGTTCCAGGCACTAGTGATCGCCAGCCTGGCACTCACTGCCTGCGGCGGGCCGGCAGCGACGCCACAGACTGTGGTCGTGACCGCACCGCCCCAGGTTCAGGTTCAGACGGCTGTTGTGACCGCGCCGCCGCAAGTCCAGAAAGTCGTGGTCACGGCGACGCCTGAGCCAAAGAAGCAACAACTGCAGATCTTCCACTGGTGGACGGCACCCGGTGAGCGCGAGGCCGCCGACGCCATGTTCAAGGCCTTCAAGGACAAGTACCCCGATATCCAGGTCGTGGAGAACCCGGTCCCCGGGGGCGGCGGCGTGAGCCACCGCGTCGTTTTGCAAGCCCGCATCACCGCCGGCATCCCGCCGGACACGTTCCAGACCCTGGGTGGGGCAGAACTCAAGAACTATGTGGACAGCAACGTCCTGCAGCCGCTGGATGATTTCTACCAGCAACTGGGGTACGACAAAGTCATCCCTGGCCCGCTACTCAAGGCAGTCACCGTCAATGGGCACCCATATTCCGTTCCGTTGAACATGCACATCCAGAACATTCTGTACTACAACCTCAAGCTGTTCAACGAACTGAATATCCAGCCCCCGACCACCTTCGATGAACTGCTCGCGGCCTGCGATAAGATCAAGGCCGCCAAGCCCAATATGACCTGTCTGGCCTTGGGCTCGAAGGAGAAATGGGGTGATGCCTTTGTCTTCGACAGCATCCTGCTGGAGTACGGCGGCCCCGATAACTATGTCAAGCTATACAAGGGCGAGGTTGACGTCACCACCGATGCGACCTATAAGAAGGCACTGGAAAGCTTTGCCAAGCTGCGGCCGTACATCAACGCCGATCACGCCGGCCTGACCTGGGACCAGTCCGTCGGCCTGGTCGGCTCCGGCCAGGCTGCGATGGTCCTTATGGGCACCTGGGCCATCGGCGCCTTTGTCAAAGGGTCCAACTGGCAGCCAGGCGTTGATTTCGGCGCGGTGACCTTCCCGCAGAAGCCTGAACGCATCCTGCTCTTCCATCCGGATACCTACGGTCTGGCCGTGGGCGCTCCGGACCCCGACGCGACGAAGAAGTGGTTGGAGGTCGTGGCCTCGCCCGAACTGCAGATCCCGACCGACGTCACCCAGGGCGGCTTGTTCGCTCGCACCGACATTGACCCCACCAAGTTCCCTGATCCGATCCGCCAGGAGCTGCAGACCTATGTCAGCAAGAACCCGGGCAAGCTGATCCTGGACCAGCACGGCAGCATCCTGCCTGCTACCGCCCAACCCGTGTACTGGGACATCATCGCGTCCTACCTGGCTGGCTCAGCGAATATTGACGACACCATCAAGGCTGTCGCCAGTATGTTCACCACCTACAATGTCAAGGATGCTTCAGCCTGGTACCAGTGGCCCTAGAAACCCGTAAGCCGGTGCTGATAACACCGGCCTCCCCTCCACGCTCGCTGTAACGACCGCCAGGTAAGGATAGAGCGCCCTATCCTTACCTGGCGTTTGTGGAGAGCGACAGCACGCCTATAATCGCAGGGATGCACAATGTGGTAAAGACTACGCTAAGAAAGAGGGGCCGGGAGGGCCTCACCCTCCCGGAATTCGCGGTCTTCCTGCTGCCGCTGCTGGTCTTCATCTTCATCCTATACGGCACGCTGCTGTGGACCTTCTACGTCTCCTTTGCAGACTGGAAGACCGTGGCGCCCAATTATCAATTCTCCGGCCTGAAGTGGTATCAATTCCTGCTGGCCCAGCCGCGTTTTTGGGTGGATGTCCAGAACAACCTGAAGTGGCTGATCCTGGGCGTGGTGCCGACCGTAGTAGTGGCGATTTTCCTGGCCTATCTGCTAGAGCTGGCACCTTTTCGCGGAATTGAGTCCTACGTGCGGACGTTGATCCTCTATCCGGTGGCGATGTCTTTCATCGTGACCGGAACCATCTGGTCGTGGATGTATGAACCGGAGAAAGGCGTCTTCAACACCCTGTTACGCGCCATCGGGATCAACTCTGGGTTGACCTATACCACCGACATTAAGACAGGCACCTACTGGCTCATCCTGATTTTCATCTGGCAATACCTGGGCTTTGCCGTCATTATCGTCCAGTCTTCTTTCAGGACGGCCGAACTTCAGGAAATGATTGAAGCGGCCACGGTGGACGGGGCCTCGAAGCTGCGAATCCTGATTTCGGTGATCATCCCCAATATTCGCGCTGGCCTGTTGGTGCTTGTGTCACTATTGCTGATCTCCACCCTCAAAGTGTTCGATATTGTTTACATCGTGACCTTTGGCGGGCCGGGGATTACGACCGATGTGCTCTCCATGAACATGTGGATCACCTATTTCCAGCAGCACCTGGTTTCGGCGGGTGCCGGCATCGGCGTGATCATCTTCCTCCTGGCCTTCATTCTGGTCATCCCCTACACCATTTATGCCCTCAGGAAGTGGTTCGAATGAAAAGCCAGAGCACAAGCCTGAAGATCATCGTCTTTCTGGTCCTCATCGCCCTGTCCTTTGCGTATCTATTGCCGATCTATGTCATGGTGACTACGGCGCTGAAGACGCCCCAGGAGATCAACCAGCGGAATTATCTCTCCATCTCCACCGAGCCACAATTCAAGAATTTCCCGGAGGTACTGTTTGGCAGCGACCGCTTCCGCACCCCGATGGGGCCTGCCTTAGTGAATTCAACCATTATCTCCGTCACAGTCACGCTATTAGCGGCGTTTTTCGGTGGCCTGGCCGGCTATCACCTGAGCCGCTCGCGCTCCAGGCTCATTCGGGTGTTATTCGTTCTGGTCGGCATTGCCCTGTATATGCCTTACCAGGCGGTGATCATCCCCCTGTTTGTGCTGATGGCGAGAACAGGGCTGAGCCAAAGCTATCTGGGATTCATTGTGAGCTATCTGGTGCTCAACTTCCCCTATGCGACGGTATTGATGGGTACGTTTTTCCTATCTCTGCCGCGGGAATTGGAGGAATCGGCTGCCATTGATGGGGCCTCCAAGATTCAGACATTCTTTCGCATTGTCGCTCCCATTTCGATGCCGGCCTATGTCTCCGTAGCCATCATCATCTTCACCCAGGTATGGAACGAGTTCTTCTTAGCGCTCACGCTATCGAACCAACGGACGCAGACTGTCCAGGTGGTCATGGCCGGCACCAAAGGCACGACGCTGGTGTACTATGACCTGCAAATGGCCGCGGCGCTGGTCACCGTGGCCCTGCCTTTGGTGATCTTCCTGTTCCTGGGCCGCTACTTTATCCGGGGTATCCTGGCCGGCGCATTGAAAGGCTAAAATCTCTCCAGAACCTATTCATCGTATGCCCATCGGCGCGCCAAGCCTTTCGGGGCAGGAGGACATGCCGGGCATGTTGAGCCAGAATGAGGAATGGGCGCTGACAGCATTCCTGCTCGCTGCCCATGGGGTCCCGGCTGATGATGGGCATCTCGATGCAACGACGGCCGGTCAGGTCAACCTAGCAGAAAGCAGTATTGCAGCCGAAGACCTGCCTCAACAGGCCTGGTGGGAGGAGATGACACCGGTGTCTGAGATTGTTATATCAGAGGTGGATCAGCCTGAAACCCCGTCAGGCGCAACCCCCTCGGTAAGTGAAGGTACCGCGATAAGCCAAGATGCTGCGGGAAGCGCTTGGTGGCCGGTGGCCGCGGGCGTGGGGTTAGCGATCGTCTTAATCGGCCTGATCGCCGTGGTGGTGCGACAGAAGGGGCGATGACGAAGAGACACAGAATATCAAGCCGTAGCCCGCGATCCAGACCCTCGGCCGGTCAGCAACGCACAGCCGGCAGGAAGAACCTGCCCTGGCTGTGGATCGGCCTGGGCGCTGTCATCATCGCCACTGTAGCGGCCTTGTTTCTGCTCAGGCCCCAGAGCACGCTTCCGGCCGACATCCCGGTAGCTCAGGCCTATGAGAAATTCCAGCAGGGGGCACTTTTCATAGATGTGCGCGACCGATCTGAGTGGAATCAGCTCCATATCCCGCGCAGCACGCCGATCCCGCTGAACGAGCTACAAAGCCACATCGGCGAATTGCCGCGGGATCATGACATCGTTGTCGTCTGCCAATCGGGGCGACGCAGTAAGGAAGGGGTCACCATGCTGCAGCAGGCTGGGTTTTCCCAGGTAAGCTGCGTCACGGGGGGCTTGCAGGCGTGGCGTGCGGCCGGCTATCCGACGGAGAGCACAGCGCCGTAGCTCATTTGGTGTCATCATCCTCAAACGGCCTATCCCCGTGCCGGGGTGGCACTATAAGCG
>CADDZL010000141.1 GCA_902812335.1 Chloroflexota bacterium
CTTATCGCACAGTGCCCGCAACCACGACAGATAGCCATCGGGCGGGATGATCAGCCCGTTGGTGCCGGTGACCGTCTCAATGAAGACGGCAGCGATGTTTTGCGGCCCCTCGTACTGAATGACCTCTTCAATGTGGTTGAGGCAGTCCAGCGTGCAGGCGGGCTGGTGCTTGCAGAAGGGGCAACGGTAGCGGTAGGGGTCAAACACGCGCACTACGCCGGGGATGGCCGGTTCGGCCGCCCAGCGGCGGGGGTCGCCGGTGAGCGTGATGGCTCCGTGCGTGGCGCCGTGATACGAGCGATAGCGCACGATGATCTTGTGCCGCCCGGTGAACATACGGGCGATCTTGATGGCGTTCTCATTAGCCTCGGCCCCGCCCAGCGTGAAGAAGGCGTGGTTCAGGTCGCCGGGGGCGAGTTCGGCCAGCATCTGCCCCAGCCGGGCGCGCGGCTCGGTCGCCAGGAAGGGGTTGGCGTAGAGCAGGGTGGCTGCCTGCTCCTGGATGGCGCGGACGACGCGCTCATCGCCGTGGCCGATGTTGACGCACATGAGTTGCGAATTGAAATCAAGGTAACGCTTGCCGTCGGCATCCCAGAAATACACGCCCTTGGCGCGGGCGACCGGGATGGGGTTGGCGTTAACCTGCGCCGTCCATTCAAACAGCGTGTACTTCTTGCACAGGGCGACGATCTCTTCCGCCGTCATGGTGGGGGTGGTGTTGGCAATGGACATCAAGTCTCCTTCTTTCTCTAGATGACCTGGAGCTAAAGCCCCGCAGCTTCTACAACGCGTGCGTGCCGCGCTTGAGGAACTGGCCGTCGCCGGGCTTCGCCAGGAAGCGGTCGCCCTCGACGACCAGCCGGCCGCGCGAGAACACCTGCGCCGCCTTTCCTTGAACCTCCATGCCCTCATAAGGGTTATAGTCCACGCGCATGTGGTGAGTAGCGGCGCTGATCGTCCAGCGGGCCTGTGGGTCCCAAATGACCACATCGGCATCGGAGCCGACAGCGATGGTGCCCTTGCGCGGGAACAGGCCGAACAGCTTGGCCGGGGCGGTGCTGGTCAGTTGGACGAAGCGGTTCATGCTCCAACCGCGCTGAAGGACGCCGCCGTTATACAGCAGATGCAGCCGGTTCTCAACGCCGGGCACGCCGTTGGGGATCTTGCTGAAATCGTTGAGCCCCAAGACCTTCTGCGCCGGATAGGGGCCGCGCCCCTCTTTGAAGCAGAATGGGCAGTGGTCGGTGGACACGGCTTGCAGATCGTCCACGGCCAGCGCCTGCCACAGGTGCTCCTGGTTGGACTTCTCGCGGATGGGTGGTGAGCATACGTACTTGGCCCCGTCGAAGCCCGGCTCCTCGTAGTTGTCGTAGGAGAGGAACAGGTACTGGGGGCAGGTTTCGCCGTAGGCCGGCAGGCCGCGGTCGCGGGCCTCGCGGATCTGCTCCATGGCCAGGTGGCTGGAGACGTGGACGATGTAGATGGGCACGCCGGCCATCTCAGCCAGGGCGATAACGCGGTGGGTGGCCTCGCCCTCGGCTGTCGCCGGGCGGGACAGGGCGTGATACTTGGGCGCGGTCTTGCCCTCGGCCAACATGCGCCTGACCATCAGGTCAATCACGCTGCCGTTCTCGGCGTGCATGCAGATGAAGCCGCCGTTCTCGCCGGTGCGCTGGAGCGCCTTGTAGATGGTGGCGTCGTCCACCATGAACACGCCCGGGTAGGCGGTGAACAGCTTGAAGCTGGACACCCCCTGGCGCACCATCTCGTCCATCTGGGGCAGGGCCTCGTCGGGCAGTTCGGTCAGGATCAGGTGCAGGCCGAAGTCAATGGCGGCCTTGCCCTCGGCCTTTTGCAGCCAGGTATCGAGTGCCTGCTGCATGGCCTGGCCCTTGTACTGGACGGCGAAGTCAATGATCGTCGTCGTGCCGCCGAAGGCCGCCGCGATCGTGCCGGTCTCGAAGTCGTCCGAGGCGAACGTGCCGCCAAAAGGCAGGTCCATGTGGGTATGGACGTCAATGCCGCCGGGGATGACGTACTTGCCGGCGGCGTCAATGGTACGGTCAGCCTGGACTGGCAGGTTCTGGCCGATGGCAGCGACCTTCTCGCCCTGGATGAAGATGTCGGCCACATAGTCGTCGCTGGCGGTGATAATCCGGCCGTTCTTGATGAGTGTAGACATAGGTATTTTCTCCTTTGGCAAATGTTAAGCGTTCTCGCTTGGATACTCTCGCAAGTCGCAGCTTGCCCCGCCCCATTGCTGCCCCTCAGGGATTGTTCAGGATGAGGGGCAGCTAGCCCTGAACGGGCAGATTGGGGATCATGTTCAGCTTTGTTATGAAGGCGTCGTAGTCACCCCCGAAGGTCGTTTGGAACGCCCCCAGCGTAGTCGGGAAATCGGAGGATGCAGTCATACCGGTGACATAAACCGCTCCGCTCGCATCCACGGTGGTGCCATAACCATAGTCTATACTCCTATGCTAATCCCATCCTGCCATGAGAAGTAGTTACACTTGTCACCCTCTCCGATGACAAACAACACATCCTGTTCGGCGGTCGTGTCGTGAGCAGTAGGGCGGGCTGCGTAGCCCGCCCTACCTGTCAGCTCGCATCCTCAACTGAACGCCGGAATGATCTCGCGGCCATAGACATCCAGCGTCCGCTCCTCGTCCCCGTTCATCAGGTAGATATTGTATTGGGTGACGCCCACACTGGCTAACTCCTGCAACTTGGTCCGGCATTGCTCCGGTGTGCCCAGAACGGCAAAGCGATCAATGATCTCATCACTCACGAACTGGGCATTCTCGCTGCCGATCACGGCGTGGTGGTGGTAGTCATAGCCCTTCCGGTCGCGGATGTAGGCGGTCAATTCCGGCGGCAACTCGCCGGACCTGTAGCGCTCGACCAGGTCGGCGACGTGGTTGCCGACCATCGCGCCGAACCAGCGGCAGTTCTCCCGCGCCCGAGCCATATCGTCGCTGACGAAGGTCGGTGCGGCGCTCATCACCTGGATCCTGGAGGGATCACGGCCGGCTTCCAGTGCGCCCTCGCGCACAAAGCCCAGGCACCATTTGATCAGATGTGGATCGGCGAACTGCAGGATAACGCCGTCGGCCAGGCGCCCGGCCAGGCGCAGCGCCTTGGGGCCATAGCCGGCGATCCAGATCGGGAACGGGCCTTGCGTCCAGGTCAACCGGATGCGTGTACCGTCGTAATCCACTTCCTGGCCCGACGCCAGCGCCCGGATGAGTCCGACTGCCTGCTCAAGCCGCTCCAGCGTCGTCGGCTTCTTGCCCAGCACCCGCCGCGCGCTGTCGCCGCGCCCGATGCCCATCTCCATTCGGCCACCAGAGATCAGGTTGAGTGTCGAGAGCGCGCTGGCTGTTACCGTGGGGTCACGGGTGACCGGGTTGGTGACGCACGGCCCCAGGTGCATGCGCGTCGTGTTCAGCGCCATGAGTGTCAGCAGCGGATACATCTCCAGCCACAGCACGTGCGAGTCGAACAGCCAGCCGTAGCTGAACCCGGCCCGTTCCGCTCGCTGTGTCAACGCGACCAGTTGCTCAGGCGTCCAGTCCGGTTTCAGAGTGATACCGAATGTGAGCATAACCACCTCCCCGTAAAACGTAAGCTTACGTTTTACGCTCTGCACGAGTTACAACGCCACAATATCGCCATAGGCCTCCGGCCGGCGGTCACGGTAGAACTGCCAGGTGTTGCGCACTTCGCGCACCTCGTCCAGGTCCAGGTCGGCGACGATCAGTTGCTCTTCGCGGTCGCTGGCCTTGGACGCACCGGTCAGGATGTCCGGCACATATTGGCCGCGTGGGTCTACGAAGTAGCTTGTGCCGTAGTAGTCGTTCGGGCCCAGTTCAGGCTCCTGGCCAACGCGGTTGATCGTGCCAACGAAGTAGCCGTTGAAGATGGCATGGCTGCGCTGCTCGATCTCCCACAGATGCATCGAGAGCCCGCGCGAAGTGGCCGAGGGGATGAAGACCAGCTCCGCTCCATGCAGCCCCAACATGCGCGCTCCCTCCGGGAAGTGGCGGTCGTAGCAGATGTACACACCCAGCCGGCCCACGGCGGTGTCGAACACGGGGTAGCCCAGGTTGCCGGGCCGGAAGTAGAACTTCTCCCAGAAGCCGTTCACTTGAGGGATGTGCGTCTTGCGGTACTTGCCCAGGTACTTGCCGTCGGCATCTATTACCGCGGCGGTGTTGTAGTAGACGCCGGGCTGGTCTTCTTCGTACATGGGCACAATCAGGACGATGTGGTTCTGGCGGGCGACCTCCTGCATCAGCCGGGTCGTCGGGCCCTCGGGGATGTGCTCGGTCAGGCCATAGAACCTGGGGTCTTGCACCTGGCAGAAGTAGGGGCCATAGAACAGCTCCTGGAAGCACATCACCTGCGCCCCATGCTGAGCCGCCTGCTCCACATATTTCACGTGCTTCTGGATCATCGTCTCCTTGTCGCCGGTCCAGGTCGCCTGTAACAAAGCTCCTCGCACCATTCGGGTCATATCCGTTTCTCCTCTCCCTCCCTCACCCTCTTCTCCCCCTCTCCCCAAGCTGGGGGAGAGGGGGTTGGAGGTGAGGGCCATCACTTACCCCCCGCCGTCACCTCCACCGTTGCTGCCTGCCAGTTCAGGCCTTTGGCATCTTCGGAGATAGTTTTGACCGCTGCTTCGGCATATTGGGTGGTGTAAGCATTGGGCGATGGGTCCTGCTTGATCACACCGAAGTTCTTGGCGATAGCCACGGTCTGCTGATAGAGCTTGGCGTCCATCACGCCGATGCCGTTGGGTGAAGGCCAGACGAGTTTGTTGATCTCATTCATTTGCCAGGTCATGTGCCCGCGGCCCAGGGTCGGCCCCTGCTTGAGGACGATCTCGACACAATCCTTCCAGTTATCGCGGCAGTAGATCCAGCCACGGAAGGAGGCCTTCAGAAAGCGGGTCGCGATATCCTGGTTGTTGGCGTCTTTGAGGAAGGCTTCGGTGGTGAAGATGCCATCCTCCAGCATGGCCGTGCCCTCTTTGTTGAAATCAACCACCACCAGGTCTTCCGGCTTATACAACTGGCCGGTCTTCGGGTTCGTGCTCTCTAAGACCTGAGCGTACTCGTTGTAGGTCATGGCCGCGGCTGCGTCCACCTGGCGGTTGAGCAGCAGGTTCATATCGAACGGCTGCTGCACGATGGTCAGGTCCTTGTCTTTGTCCAGCTTATATTTGTTCAGCGTCGCCAGCAGTTCGAACTCGTTGCCGCCCAACCAGACGGCGACCTTCTTGCCCTTGAAGTCGGGCACGCCCATCAGGCCGCTGTCCTTCCAGAAAATCTCGCGCATGCCGCTATACTGGAAAACCTGGGCGATGTTGACGAGCGGTGTACCCTGCTCACGCGCCGAGAGCAGGCTGGGCAGCCAGTCAATGCCGAATTGGGCCGCGCCGCCGGCCACAACCTGCTCCGGAATGATGTCAGGGCCGCCCGGCTGGATGGTTACATCCAGGTTCTCGGCGTCGTAGAACCCTTTTTCCTTGGCAGCATAATAGCCAGCGAACTGGGATTGGGTCACCCATTTGAGCTGGAGCGTGACCTTGTCCTTGGCCTTGGCCGCGGGCGCGCCGCCGCAGGCCGTCACTATTAGACTGAGCACAACGATCCATAGGGCTGGAAGCATCCATTTGGGCTTCATGGCTGTTTTTCCTCCTCCTCAGGCAGTCGTCAATAGTCAGATTGACTACTGACACCTATCACGTGAACCCCAGTTCACTTTGTGGAAATCACCCCCCTTCCTGCGGTAGCCATTCGCCAGCGGCCAGAGGTCTGATTACCGGCCACTGACGATTGACTACTGCTTTTGATCGCGGAACGATACGTGCCAGGGCAAGGCCAACCGCTCGACCAGAACAATGACCCAGTAGAAAGCGATGCCCAGGATGCTGGCGACGACGATCGCTGCCCAGGCTTCATCCAGGTGTAGCAGGCTGGCTTCGCTCTTGATATAGACGCCCAGCGCCTTGGTGAAGCCGCCGAAGAATTCGGCTACGACCGCGCCGATCAAGCTCAGCGTGGTGGCAACCTTGAGCGCGCTGAAGATGAATGGCAGGGCCATTGGCAGGCGTAACTTGAAGAACACCTCCATATCAGAGGCAGCATACGAACGCATCAGGTCGAGCGCAGCCCGATCGGGCGAGTTCAGCCCCCGGATTGTGCTCAGTAGCATGGGGAAAAAGGTCATCACGGCGACAATAGCGATCTTGGAGCCCTGTTCGATGCCGAACCAGACCGTCATGATCGGCGAAAGCGCGATGATAGGGATCGAATTGGTGGCGATAGCATAGGGCATGAGCAGCCGACTGGCAGAGGGCCAACGGGAGATGACCAGGCCGACCAGCAGCCCTAAGCTGCAGCCGATGATGAAGCCACCGATGGCTTCGATAAACGTGTATAGCCCCCGGCCCAGCAGCGTGCAGTCGCCGGCCGCGCGGTAGACCTCCAGCCCAAGGTCCGACCACTGATCGGGGCGCACCAGCGTCCGCCCCAACGTCACAGCCACATTCCCCAGGCCCGGTCCAATGGCGGAGAGCGGACACAGTTCAACGAACTTGCGCGCGATGCTGGAAGGCGGCCGCAGCAGGAAAGTGCCGATCCGAAAGAAGTGAAAGGCCCATTCCCAGACGAGGATGACGGCGATGAAGATGACCAGGGCCGGGGCATAGCGCCGCACCAGGCGGGCAACCCGGCCGACGATCAGCCGGTCGGCGGCACTCTCGGCGTAGATTTCCGGGACCTCGGCGGCCATTACATCTCCTTCAGGCTTTCACGCACTTCCGTAATCAACTCAAAGAAGCGCGTCTGTTCACGGGTCTCGAACGACCGGGGGCGCGGCAGGTCAATCGGGATCACCTTCTCGATCTTGCCCGGCCGGGGTGTCATCACCACCACCCGGCTGGACAGGAAGACCGCTTCGGGGATCGAGTGGGTGACGAAGATCACGGTCGTGTCGGTCTGGCTCCAGATGCTGAGCAGTTCGTAATTCATGCGTTCGCGGGTCAACTCATCCAGAGCGCCGAAAGGCTCGTCCATGAGCAGGATGGAAGGTTTGAATGAGAGGGCGCGGGCGATGGCGACGCGCTGCTGCATCCCGCCTGAGAGCTGCCAGGGCCGATGGTCACGGAAATCGGCCAACCCCACCAGCTTTAGCATCTCCTCGGCCCGCCGCTCGCGCTCGGCCGGTGGGTAGCGCATGATCTCCAGCGGGAGCTGGACATTGCGCTTGACTGTGCGCCAGTCGTACAACACCGGTGCCTGGAAGACCATGCCGTAATCGCGGTCGAGGCGGGCCTGGCGCGGCGGCTTGCCCTTGACCTGGATCGCCCCTTCGCTGGGTTGGAGTAAGTCGGCGATCAGACGGAGCAGGATAGACTTGCCACAGCCGGAGGGACCGATGAGCGAGACGAATTCGCCCGCCTGGATGGTCAGGCTGACACGGTGTAGCGCATTGATGCCACCGGTGCCATTCCCAAACACCTTGCTGACGTTGTCCACAACGACGATGGGTGCTCCATTCACCATCTCTCGCTATCCCCCCTCTGAAGGTGGCAGCCAGGTCACCAGCCGGCGTTCGGCCAGGGCAACCAGCCCGTAGAAGCCGATGCCGACCAGGGCGGCGACGAGGATCGTTGCCCACAGGTTAGGTGGCCAGGTGTTATAGTATTGGGCATAGTTGATAATGGCCGGGCCGAGGCCCCGCGTCGAACCCACCGGCAACTCGCCGATGATCGCGCCGACCACGCTGGCTGTGGCCGAGACTTTGAGCGCGGTGAAGATATAGGGCACTGCGGCGGGCAGGCGCAGCTTCCATAGGATCTCACCCCGACCGGCGGCATAAGAATGCATCAACTCTAACGCTGCCGGCTCGACAGACTGCAAGCCGCGCAGGGTGTTGATCGTCACCGGGAAGAATGTCAGGTAGGCGGCGATGATGGCCTTGCTATCCCAACCGGTGCCGCGCCAGACGACGACCATCGGCGCAATGGCCAGAATGGGCACGGTTTGTGAGGCGACGACGTAAGGCAGCAGGCCGCGTTCCAGCAGCCGTGAGTGGGCAAACATGACACCCAGCAGAAAGCCCAATAGTCCGCCCAGGATGAACCCGGCCAGCGCCTCCAGCCAGGTAATGGCCGCCGCTTCGGCCAGAACGCGGATGAGCGCCGGCCCGGTCGCCGTTGGCTTAAAGAAAGCCCCCAGGATGGAGGGGATCTCGCTGCTGAAAGTCACGCTGAGGGGCCCCTGTCGGCTGATGACAAGCGGGATGAGGTGGGGCAGATTATAGTCGGTGATGTTGAAGAAGAACTTGGCTGCCTCCCAGATGAGGACAATAAGCCATAACAGCCAGAGGGGTGCCAGACTGCGGGCCGCAGCACGCCAGCGGCTCCGCTCTGTCCATGAGCCTCTGGCGGCCAGGTAGCCGCGCACGCCGGAAGCGATAGCCCTCTCGCTCATACTTAGTCGTCAGTAGCCAGTTGTCGGCAGCCAGATAGCAGCCTGTTACAGGTGGGGTTCGGCGACAAAACAGGCTGGTGATATGCATTATAACACGCTGCGTCCCTAGCGCAACTCCACCCGTCTCAGTAGTTCATAAAAATAAGCTGAGGCCCTCAGCGTGTCATGCTGAGCCATGTCCCATTTTCGTTGATGCTTCACTGCGTTCAGCATGACAAATGTGCGGTCTGCTGAGTCGGTCTGTTCATGCAGCGTCCGATTTGACGTTCTCCAGATAGGAGTATAATTGTGAACCGGGTTGGCGGAGACTGCCACAACGCCGATGGGGGCTGGCCGTTGAAGCCGGAAGTCACCCCCCAAGCAGATGATCATTCACGAGGGGAGATAAGATGCGATGGAGGATAACCCCCTACAAGAGGCCATCGCTGCGCTGAAAGCTGGCCAGCGGAGCCGCGCTCGAAACCTGCTGGTAGAACTCCTGCGCCGCGATGCCCGCAATGAAGAGGCCTGGCTGTGGCTGAGCGGGGCAGTGGACAAGGATTCTGACCGCCTGATATGCCTGCGCCAGGTGCTGGCGATCAATCCGGATAACGCTCGCGCTCGCCAGGGCGTGGAGCAGTTATTGCAGAGAGGGGTGACCGCGCCAGACCTGGCAACCATCGAGCCTGTCGAGGTGGCGCAACCCTCAGGGGAGCGCCCCACCGGCCCGCATGCCTATACCC
>CADDZL010000142.1 GCA_902812335.1 Chloroflexota bacterium
AACCTGCCCAGGGCGCAGCGCCGGCGGCCGGAGCAGCCGCGAGCCCGGGTGGACGGCCAGGCCTATCGCCTGAGGAGATCGCCCGGCGGCAGGCATTGGCCGCGCAGCGGCGGGCCGAACGTGAGGCCGCTCAAAGGGCCGCCGGGTCTGGGTCACCGGCGGCTCCATCGGAGGAAAAGAAGGAGTCCTAGCACCAGGACGTGTTGGTTGAAGGGCCGCTCTCCGCGATGAGGGCGGGGGAGTGAAGGAGGCATGTATCAAAACGACGCTGAGATGCTCTTTCCCATCCGCGTAGTGCCGCATCTACAGGATTTGCGCGGCGAACAATGGCGTGAACTCGTGGCCGAGATCGCCGCGCTGCCGGAGACGGACCCGCGGAGCCTGGCGTTCGGATTGATGATGATCCGTTTGGATGGTTGTCTGAGTTGCCAGTGTGACAGCTACCGCGCGATGCGCGGCTGTACGTTGTGCGCCAAGATGACTGTTAGCCGGTTCAAGGGCAGTGACCGCGATTTGCTGAAGGAATACCACCAGGCCAGGCAGGACATCGAAGCGTATTTCGCCAACGGCCACAAGCCGTTGGAACGATAGCGCGAAATGTGGGATGTCACGATGTTTCGGGCTTAAGGAGAGCGACTGTGTTTAGACGACAGCAGGAAGGGGATGGGCGTGCGGTGGTCACCGAAGACCGGGTGATGCAGGCCCTCTCCAAAGTGTATGAGCCGGAGCTGCACCGTGACCTGGTCACGCTCAAGATGATCAAGGACGTGAGCATCGAGGATGGAGTGGTTGGCTTTACCATCGTACTGACCACGCCGGCCTGTCCTTTGAGGGGGCGGATCGAGGCTGAAGCGCGGCAGGCAGTGATGGCGATCCCCGGAGTAAAGCAGGTTAATATCAAATGGGATGCGAGCGTGCCGACCGACAATCGTATCATGGGGCGGCTGGCATTGCCGCTACGTAACACCATAGCCGTGGCCAGTGGGAAGGGCGGCGTAGGCAAGACGACGATAGCGGTCAACCTGGCGGTGGCGCTGGCCCAGAGTGGCGCTAAGGTTGGGCTGATGGATGCCGATATCTACGGGCCGAATGTGCCCATCATGCTGGGTGTGGAGTGGCGGCCCCCGGTGAAAGACAACAAGATCGTGCCGGCGGTGGCTTATGGGGTTGAGGTCATGTCCATGGCTTTTCTGGTGCGCCCGGAGCAGCCGCTGATCTGGCGTGGCCCTATGCTACATAGCGCCATTCGCCAGTTTCTGAGCGACGTGGCCTGGGGAGACCTGGACTATCTGGTGATTGACCTGCCGCCGGGGACGGGCGATGCGCAGCTTACCCTGGCGCAATCGGTGCCGCTTTCGGGCGCGCTGCTGGTGACGACGCCGCAGCAGGTGGCGTTGCTCGACGTGGTCAAAGCCGTGGAGATGTTCAACCAACTGCAAGTGCCGGTGCTGGGCATCGTTGAGAACATGAGCGGGGACGTATTTGGGCAGGGGGGTGGCCGCAGGCTGGCTGAACGGTACGGTGTCCCGCTGCTAGGTGAGATCCCGCTGGATGCGCAGGTGCGTAGCGGTGGTGATAGCGGGCGGCCGGTGGTGGTGGCCGCGCCTGATTCGGCTGCAGGCAAGGCTCTGGCCCAGATGGCCAAAGAGGTGGCAGCGCGGGTCAGCGTTGTCACCCTATCGCAAGCGGATGTGATTCCCCTGACCACGCTTGGGTAAGGATGCCAACAATAGCGGCGGTCCGCTTTCATAAGATAGGAAAGCTGTATCATTTCGATGCCTCCGGCTTCCCCAACCTGCGGCCGGCCGATTACGTGATCGTGGACACCAGCCGGGGGCGGCAGATGGGCCAGGTCATCACCTTTGTCCAGCCGGAGGCCGATGGCGACGGTCAGGAACGCAATTACAAGCCAATCGAGCGCGTCGCTACACCCCGCGACCTGCTGTTGCGCCAGGCGTGGGAGGCCAAAGAGCTGGAGGTCTTGATCCTGTGTCGGGAGAAGGCGGCCCAGCTCAAGCTGCCCGTTAAGATCGTCCGCGCCGAGTACAGCTTCGACGGTACCGCGTTGACGTTCTTCTTCTCGTCAGACGATCGGGTTGATACGAAGAATCTCAAGCGCGAGATGAGCGAGTTGGTTCGCGCCAACATCGAGTTCCGGCAGATCGGCCCGCGCGATGTGGCCAAGATCATCGGCGGCCTGGGCGCTTGTGGTATCACGCGCTGCTGCTCAACCTTCCTCACCGAGTTCAGCCCTATCTCCATTAAGATGGCCAAGGAGCAGGGCATCTCGCTCAACCCGACCGAGATCACCGGCATGTGCGGACGGTTGCGCTGCTGCCTGGTGTATGAGTACGAGCAGTACGTGCAGGCGCGCAAACTGCTCCCCAAGAAGGGCAAGCGCGTGAGGATACCTCAGGGCGAAGGCAAAGTCGTGGACGTGAACCCGCTGAAAGAGACGGTCTTCGTCCAGATCGGCGAAGCCCAGTTTGAAGTGGACCGCAATCTGCTGGAGCCACTCGACGAACTGGAGGCGCTGGAGAAGAAGGCTAAAGGGGGCTGCAGCCGCCAGGAGGGTGGTGGCTGCACCTGTGGGCATTAACGCCAGTGGGCGGTCGGCAAACTGCCCACTGCCCATTGGCTTATGAAACGAGGGTGTAAGGTGTAGGTGTAATGGAAGACGAGTTGAAGAAAGTGATGGTCGTGCTGGCGCATCCGGACGACCCGGAGTTTTTTTGCGGTGGCACGGTGGCCCGCTGGGTAGCTGAGGGCAAGGAGATCGTTTACGTCCTGGCAACACGCGGCGACAAAGGCTCAGACGACCCGGCGATGACGCCGGAACGGCTGGCGGAGCTGCGCGAAATGGAGCAGCGGGCCGCGGCAGCCGTCCTGGGGGTGCGCGAGGTGATCTTTATGGGCTATCGCGATGGCGAACTGATGCCCGACCTGCGCTTGCGGCGGGACATCACCCGGCTCATCCGCCAGGTGCGCCCAGATGTTGTCATCACGTGCGACCCTACGACGCGTTACTTTGGCTCCGGCTACATCAACCACCCCGATCACCGGGCAATCGGCGACGCCACGCTGGATGCAGTCTTTCCTTCGGCACGAGACCGGCTGGCGTTCATCGAGCTATGGCGCGACGAGGGGCTGGAGCCCCATAAAGTCCGCCAGGTTTATATCAGCGGCAGCCTTGAACCGAACGAGAAGGTTGACATCACTGATTATATCGAAAAGAAGATCGCCGCGCTGCGCGAACATAAGAGCCAGATCAAGGACCCAGAGGGCCTGGCCGAACGTATCCGCGAGCGTTCGTCGCAAAGCGAAGATGGGGCGAAGCCACCCTATGTCGAAGAGTTCCGGCGGATAGTGCTGAGCTAGCTGTCAACGGATGCAGCGAACGGATTGAACGGATAGGGGTGTACTAAGCAGCGGGCAACAGGCGCAGTCGAAACAGACCGCGCCTGTTCTGTTCAAACACGACGTAAGGGGAGCATCCTCAGAAATGTTGTTGTAAGCTTCTGGTGGTAGAGTCCAGAGAAGGGTTGAGACTATGGCAGCAACGAAAGTCCACTGGCGTGAATGGGGGGCGGAGAGCTTCCGGGAAGCCCGTGAGCAAGATAAGCCGATTCTACTTGATATCAGTGCGGTGTGGTGCCACTGGTGCCATGTGATGGACGAGGGCATCGCCGGCGACCCGGTGCACACCGGTTCGTATACCGATCCTGAGATCGCCGAGTATATCAATACGCACTTCATCCCGATCCGCGTGGATACCGACCGGCGGCCCGACATCAATGCCCGCTACAATATGGGGGGCTGGCCGACGACGGCCTTCCTCACGCCCGAAGGGGATGTGCTGACCGGCGGGACATACTTCACGCCAGCGCAGATGCGCGGCCTGCTGAAGCAAGTGCAGCAGTACTACCACAGCAATCGGGAGGCTATCCGCCAGCGGGCGCAGGAGTTGAAGGGTCAGGCGCAGGCCGGCGAGCAGGCCGCGCCGCGCGCCCGGCCTGACGCCCGGCTGTCGTGGGGCATCATCACGCAGGTGATCGGTGCGATTGCTCAAGAGTACGATCCCGGATATGGTGGGCTGGGGAGCGAGCCCAAGTTCCCCCAACCGGAGGCCTGGGAGCTCGCCCTGGCGCAGTATGTGTCGCAGCCGCCTGGGGACCGCCGGCTGCTGGAGATGGTCACAAATACGCTGACGCATATGGGCGGTGGCGGCATGTACGATCACGTCGAGGGGGGCTTCTTCCGCTATTCCACCACCCGCGACTGGAGCGTGCCGCATTTTGAGAAGATGGCCGAGGATCATGGCAGGCTGGTGCCGCTATATCTGCACGCCTGGCAGGTGACGGGTGAACAGCCCCTGTACAACATCCTGCTCAAGACGCTGGACTATCTGACGACCGTCCTCTATGATTACGAGCGGGGCGTATTTGCCGGCAGCCAGGACGCCGATGAGATCTACTATGGTCGTTCACTGCCGGAGCGGCGTAAGCTTAAGCCCCCGTTCGTGGACTGGACCGTGTACACGGATTGGAACGCGCGGCTGGCCTCGGCTTTCCTGGAAGCGGCTGTAGGCTTGAATGAGCCACGCTATCGCGAGCTGGCCTTGCGCACGCTGAACTTCCTTTGGGAACGACTCGTACCGCCCGGCCAGGCTGCCTGCCATTACCTGGACGGGCAGGGCACGCACCTGCCGGGGCTGCTGGGTGACCAGGCATCGCTGGCGCACGCCTGCCTGGATGCCTACATGCATACGGGTTCCATTGAATGGCTGGAGCGGGCAGAGCACTTGCTACTGGTCGCTGAGCGCACGCTGGCGGATAACGAAGGTGGCGGCTTCTTTGACCGGCCCGGCGATCCGGATGCGCCCGGCCTGTTGGCGCAGCGGCAGAAGCTGATCTCCGATAATGCGGCCATGGCCGAAGCTTATCTGATCCTACATCATCTCACGGGCGAACGTGGCCACCGTGACCGGGCTGAAGAGACGCTGCGTGTGTTCGCGCACGAGTTTGGCCGCTATGGGTTCATGGCGGCCGGTTACGCCCTGGCGGTGCAGAAGGCTATCTATGAGCCGGTCGTGGTCCATATCGTGGGTACGCTGCAGGACTCCGCCACACAGCGGCTGCTGCAAGCGGCCTGGAGCGGTTATCAACCCTGGCGTATCGTGCACCCCCTTGATCCGGAGCGCGACCGCGAGCGGCTGGCCGTCCTCGGCTATCCCACGAATCGGCCCGCGTCGGCTTACGTCTGCCGAAATCAAACGTGCTCGGCACCGACAGGCGATCCGGAGGAGGTCAGGCGGCTGGTTGCAGGCCCATAGCCGATAGCGCCAGAGGAGAAGTTGGGATATGATGGAGAAAGGTATCACCCGGCGCGAGATGCTGCGATGGATGGCACTGGGTGCGGCGGGAGCGATCATCACCGCCTGCCGGCGCCAGGTTCTGGGCGGCGGGAGCACAAGTGGCACACCGGCCGAGCCGTTGACGAAAGGGGGTAGCCAGGGGCCATCGCATGCGCCGCCGTTCAAATACGATTCGCCGGTAGCGATCACGCCGGTGGACCAGTTCTACGAAGTCAAGTACAGTTCGCTTGTGCCCCAGGTGGATGGGGCGACGTGGAATCTTCTGGTGACCGGCGAGGTCGAGCATCCGTTCAGCCTGACCCTCAATGACATCAGGGCGATGCCCATGGTTGAAGAGATGCGCACGCTGGAGTGCATCAGCAACCCCGCCGGTGGCGACCTGATCAGTAACGCGGTCTGGCGGGGAGTGCGCCTGGCCGAGGTGCTGCAGCGCGCCGGACTCAAGCCTACTGTGAAGGAGATTGTTATACGCAGTGCCGATGACTACCACACCAGCATCCCGCTCGAATTGGCGTTAAATGAGCATTCGCTACTGGCCTACTGGATGAACGGAGGAGACCTGCCCATCAATCATGGCTATCCGCTGCGGGCACTCTGGCCGGGACGGTATGGCATGAAGCAGCCGAAGTGGATCACGCAGCTCGAAGCCATCAGCGGCCACCACACCGGCTTCTGGGAAGCGCAAGGCTGGTCGGACGATGCGATCATCAAGCCCAATTCGCGCATTGATGCACCGACGGTCGCGGATAGCCTGAAAGCCGGTGAGGCGGTCGTGATCTCTGGGGTAGCCTATTCGACCGATGTGGGCATCGCCAGGGTCGAGGTCACCACCGACGATGGTGAGCACTGGGCTGAGGCCGGGTTGACGCGCGGGCCATCGCCGCTCACCTGGACCGAGTGGCGTTATCGTTGGGAGAGTCCAACGGCGGGCCGGCACGTGATCCGGGCGCGGGTGACAGACAAGGCCGGCGCGACGCAGAGCGCAGGTGGCTTCGACCTGTTGGGCGGCACGTTCCCGGATGGGACGGCGGCGATGCCGGTGGTCATTGTAAACGTGAAATGAGCCGTAGGCAGATGAGGCGAGGCACTACACCGGCTACGGTGTGGCCTGGGCGCGGCATGCGCAGAGGAGGTGAAAGGTGGAAGAGGCGGACCTGATCCTGAGCGGCGGCATCGTGGCAACGATGAACGACCTGGGTGACATCTATAACCCCGGGGCGGTCGTGGTCCGCGCCGACCGCATCCTGGCGGTGGGACCGGCGGCCGAGATCACCGCGAGCTACACAGCCCGGGAGACGGTGGATTGTAGCGGGCAGGCCATCATCCCCGGCCTGGTCAACGCCCACACGCACCTGCCGATGGTGCTGCTGCGCGGGCTGGCCGATGACCGGCGGTTGGATGTGTGGCTGTTGGGTTACATGATGCCGGTCGAACGCCAGTTCGTCAACCCCGACTTCGTCCGGCTGGGGACGCTGCTGGCGTGTGCCGAGATGATCCGCTCCGGCGTGACGTGCTTCGCCGATATGTACTATTACGAGGAGGAGATCGCCTGGGCTGTAGTCGAGGCCGGCTTGCGCGGGTTGTGTGCCCAGACGGTGCTCAAATTTCCTTCGCCTGACGCTGGCAGTTTCGAGGACAGCCTGGTAGCCAGCCGCGAGTTCATCGGCCGCTGGAAAGGCCATCCTCTCGTCGTGCCGGCCGTTGGACCGCATGCGCCCTACACCTGCACCGAGGAAATCCTGCGGGCGTGCGCCGAACTGGCCATTGAGTACGACGTGCCGCTACATATCCATGTGTCTGAGACAGCATCGGAGGTGGAGGACAGCCGGCGCGAGTACGGCATGCCCGTGGTGCCCTGGATCAAGAAGCAGGGTGTGCTGGAGGCCAAGGTGCTGGCGGCCCACTGCGTGCATATTGACGCCGGCGAGATGCGGACGTTGCGCAATGCGGGCGCGGGCGTGGCCCATAACCCGACGAGCAATCTGAAGCTCGCCAGTGGCATGGCTCCAGTCAAACAGATGCTGGAGGCCGGGCTGCACGTCGGCATCGGCACGGATGGGGCGGCCTCGAACAACGACCTGGATATGTTCGAGGAGGTGCGGCTGGCGGCATTGCTGGCGAAGGGGACAAGCGGTGATCCGACGGCGCTGCCGGCGCAGCAGGCCCTGAGGCTGGCGACGATTGAGGGGGCGCGGGCGTTGCACATGGGCGACATCACGGGTTCGCTTGAGCCGGGTAAGCGGGCCGATCTGGCGGTGGTGGATCTGTCGCCGTTGCACCAGACGCCCAAATTCGCGCACGAGGCCGGCGCGGTTTATGCGCAATTGGTCTATGTTGCCAAGAGCAGCGACGTGAAGCATGTGTTGTGCAATGGGCGCTGGCTGATGCGCGACCGGCATCTGCTAACACTCGATGAGGTTGAGCTGGCAGCCCAGGCGCAGGAGGTGGCGCAGCAGATCGATGCTTTCCTGTTCACGCGCGAGAGCGATGTGCTGCGCAAGCTGGTGAGCATCGGCGGCGTATCGCAGGAGGAGAGCTTCGAGGTGCAGGTGAAGGCGCGATTGGATGATCCGGCGCGGGTGGAGCAGGCGCTGACCCCGCCGGACATCATCATCACCAAGCAGTCGCGCTACCGCCAGTACGATACTTACCTGGTGTTTTCGGGGCCGGAGGGCGAACGGCTGCGCTATCGTGAGGACGAGATCCTGGACGAGGCGGGGCAGGTGGTGAATGCGCGCAATCGGCTGACGTTGACGGGGCCGGCAAAGGAGCGCGAGTTCGCACATTCGGTGCTGCTATCGCGCTCGCGCTTCATCGCGCCGGCGGACCGGAGCCTGCGCTTCTACCATGAGTACTTCAAGCCGGTGGCGGAACGGGAGGTGCATAAGGAGCGGCGGCGCTGGCGCATCCGCTATAAGGGGATCGAGTTCGCCATCAATGTGGACCGCCTGACCAAGCCGGCTGAAGCCGGTTACTTCCTGGAGATCAAGAGCCGTACCTGGTCCATGCGCGACGCCGAGCGCAAGGCCGAGATGATCGGCGAGCTTTTGGAGCGCTTCGGCGTCGAAGAAGAGCGCCTGTTCGCGCCGGAGTACGCGGACTTGGTGGCATAGCGCTGCCTCTGTTTACCTGAGCGTCTCAGTCAGTACCGCCCCGGCCAGGCGCGCGGCCTCGGTCGCGTCGTGGCTCCCCTCAATCAGGACGGCGATAGCGTAGCGCGGTGTATCCACCGGCGCAAAACCGATGAACCAGGCATGGGTGGTGTTCGGCCCGGCCAGGGCGATGCCGGCGTGCCCGGCCACCTCGATCCCCGGCGGGGCCGCGGCGTAAGCCGCACCGTCTGTCACTGCCTGGCGCAGTGCGGTCGCCAGCGTGCGGGCGATGGGCGCTGAAAGGACATGTTGCGTGCCGGACAGGGGCTCAACCGGCTGCCAGACCCTGCCCCCGTTTGCTTCGGTTTGAACCGCTTCAACGAGGGTGGGTTGGAGCTGCGTTCCGCCCTCGGCAATTGTGGCCACAACCAGCGCCATCTGTAGCGGTGTGACCAGCAGATTCCCCTGGCCGGCGGCGGCGGCGCGCAGTTCCTGTGCGTCCGGCGAGAGCGGCCCAGCCATGCCGACACTCAGTGGCAGCGGCAGGATGGGAGCCCGGTCAAGCCCGAAGCGCGACCACATGTTCAGCAGCTTCTCAGGCCCCAGCCTGGGCCCCAGCTCGGCGAAGGGCGAAGGGCAGGCGCTGGCGAAGGCCCTCAGGTAATCGGGCGCGGGGCCGGGCGGGACGGCACAGGATAGGGC
>CADDZL010000143.1 GCA_902812335.1 Chloroflexota bacterium
GCGCCGCTATCGCCCGGCGTAGCAGGCTATGGCTGGCACGAAAGGCGCGGGCCGATGCCAGTGTCATGCTGTCAACCGCATCATACACTTTGACGATCCGTTCGCAGAGTGCAGACGCTTCGCGCAACGCCCGGTCTATCTCGGCCGCCAGCGGTGCGGCGCGGGCAAACTCGACGTGAACCAGGTCGAACCCGCCTTGCCGCACCAGATCGCGCACCAGCCGCCGCACGCTGCCTGACTGAGTGTAGGCGACCGAGAGGGGCACGCCCGTGGGCAGCGACAGCAGGCAGCGGGCCCACGCCTCCGGCTTCATCAGCGGCACCGGGTAGACAACCTGGCAATAGGGTGCGACCTCGTGCAAGAAGCGGGCTTCAGCACTCGGATGCACCAGCGTGACCAGCGTGATCGCGTGCCGCCTGGATAGCTCGCGGATGAACCCGAGCGGTCGGATGCGCACGCTTGACGGTACGTAAGGCGTGATAAACAGGATTCTCATACCGCTGCCCATTGTGCCTGCCGAACCACCTGTGCGCGCTTCATCAGGGCTTCAGCCTCACCGAAGTAGTCGCGGATGTCCTTCTGGCTGGCGATCCAGGCGGCATAGCGGCGCAGGCCCTCCTCGACCGGCACAGTCGGCCGCCAGCCCAGCGCGCGGATGCGGCTGTTGTCGGCGAACAGGTGCCGCACCTCGCCCGGTCGGAACTCGCCCCGCTGGATGGTCCGTGCCGGCTTGTGATATAGTCCGGCCAACAGCTCGATGAAACGCAACACGCTGGTCGGGCGACCGGTACCGACGTTATAGACCCGGTAATTGGCCTGGTCTTGATCGGCCACCAGCAAGTTGGCACGAGCCACATCCTCAACATACACAAAGTCGCGCGTCTGCTGGCCGTCCTCATACACGACGGGTGGCAGGTCGTTCAACAGGCGCGTGGAGAAGATCGAACAGATGCCGGTGTACGGGTTGAAGATGGACTGGCGTGGCCCATAGGTGACCGAGTAGCGCAAGGCTACTGTCGGGATGTCGAAGGCCCGGCCACAATTGATGGCGATCATTTCCTCGGCATACTTCGACATAGCATATGGAGTGCGCGGGTCCACGCGGGCTTCATCAGTCGGAATCGGGCGCATCTTCGCGCCGCACGCCGGGCACTGCATCTCCCATTGACCTGCCAGGAGCTGGTCGTCCAGACGGGGTGTGGGATAACGCGGCTGGCGACAACCATCGCAGAAGTACTTGCCCTCGCCATACACCGCCTGCGATGAAGCCACCACGACCTTGCGCGGGCGGCGGCACATGTCTCGCATGATCTCAAACATGAGCGCTGTCCCCACGGCGTTGGTGTGGAAGTAGGTGGCCACCTCCGGCATGAAGCCACCTGCTGCCGCCTGATGGAAAACCAGGTCCACGCCATCCAGCGCGGCTTCCAGGTCCTTGCGATTGCGCATGTCGCCCAGGATGAACTCCGCCTGGGGCGGCACCCAACTGGGCTTGCCCAGCAAGTGTGTCGGCTTCGATAAGTTATCGAGAATGCGCACCTCATCGCCCCGCGCCAGGAGCTGATCTACAATGTGTGAGCCGATCAGTCCTGCGCCGCCCGTCACCAGTGCCTTTGCCATTCTCTTGCCTCCCCTCCCTTCGCTATCGCTCAGAATGACATCCCTCAATCACGGTCTGTCATGCTGAGCAGAGCCAAGCAACTCGATTTCGAGAGCATCGAGACTCGTCGCTGCGCTCAAAGTGACATTTCCGTGATCCCCTGGCTCCATCCATGCCCCCCTGTAGACGTCGTCCAGTTTCCTACACACAACCCGATAGTCATACATCTGCTCCACCAGGCGGCGGCCACTGGCAGCCAGTGAGCGTGCCAATGCCTCGTCCGTCAGAACACGTAAGACCGCCTCAGCGAAATCCTCAGCCGTGTCGGCCACCAGCAGGTCGCGGCCCGGCGCGGTGGCGAGGCCCTCGCAACCGACAGACGTTGTGACCACCGGCAGCCCCTGAGCCAGCGCGTTCAGGATCTTGACGCGTATGCCGCTGCCGGCCCGCAGGGGCACAACCAGCACGCTGCTACGCCGGATGATAGGTTCCACATCCGGCACATAACCGGTCACGGCGATGCCCGCTGGCGGGTCGGCCAGGGCGCGCACCTCAGGCGGTGGGTTGGCGCCGACCACGGTGAACCGCACCTGCGGCAGCCGGGCGCGGATGCGCGGATACACCTGGCTGGCGAACCAAAGCACGGCGTCGGCGTTGGGTAAGTAGAACATGGTGCCCAGGTGCAGAATGTGCGGCCCATCGGGTTGGCGGAGGAGGGGGCCGGGGCCGGGGTCAATGGCGATAGGCAGGACCTCAATCCTGGCCGGGTCATCCACGACCTCGGCCATCGCCGCCCGGTCCGCCTCGCTCACGGTCAGGATGGCGTCAAAGTGGCGGCTGATGTCGCGCTGGTAACGGCGCAACAGGCGCCACTCGCGTTCCAACAGCCAGCGCTTCGGCCCTGGCGGCAACGTGGTGCAGATGCGCCGCCACAGTGCCCACAGCACGTTATGCTCATCCAGCACCCGCCGCGCCGCAGGCACCTCCAGCGCGTAGGTGGCCATGTTCAACTGGTCGGCGTGAACCACATCAAAGTAGGGACGGCCATTCCCCTGTGCGCCAAGCCGACGTACCAGGGCGCGCATGGCCCGTCGCTCGTCGCGCAGCATCAGGAAAGGCCGATTGGTTGCCAGACCGGCAATCGCATAGCCGATATCTCGCAGGAGTGAGCGCGTTATCGGCACGGTGTGTACTGCATGGCATAAGCCCTTCAGATGGTCCACAGCATCTGGGCTATCGCTGGCGCGCACGAAGGATACAAGGGTCACCTCGTGTCGTTCAGCCAGGTATTTGAGAATGTGATAGGTCTTGAACCTCGGCCCGCTGTCCAGAGGGTAAGGCAGAACCTGAGTTAGCATCAGCACACGCATGTCAGTTCAGCCCCCTCGCCATCCATTTCTGCGCTGGGCCCACACCTGGCGGTAGACCTGGCGGGTTTGCTCGGCACAGGTTCGCCACGAGAATTGAGCCGCCCGCGCCAACCCCGCCTGGCGCATCGCCTGGCGCAGGCCGGCATCCATGCACACGCGCTCAAGTACCTGCGCCAACCCCTCGATGTTGGTCGGGTTCACCAGAATGGCTGCGTCACCGGCGACCTCGGGCAACGACGCCACGTTTGAGGCAATCACCGGCGTGCCGCAGGCAAAGGCCTCAACCACGGGCAGGCCGAATCCTTCGTACAGCGAGGGCAGGACGAACACATCCGCGCCGCTATAGAGCGCGGGCAGGTCTTCGTCGGGCACAAAGCCGGTGAAGATGACGTGATCCTGCAACTCCAGACCGGAGATGCGGGCAAAGATGTCCTGATATTGCCAGCCCTGCTGGCCAACCACGACCAGGGATTGCTGGATGCGGGCGCGTTGCCGTGCCAGGGCATAGGCTTCGATCAACCGCGCCAGGTTCTTGGTAGGCTGCAACGTCCCCACAAACAAGATGTAACGCCCTTCGATGCCGTATTTGTCGCGGGCCATGGCGCGGGCACTCTCCGGCTCGATCGGGCGGAAGATCGGGGCCGGGGCCAGATACGTCACCGTGATCCGCTCTGCCGGGATACCGAGCAATCGTTCCAGGCCGCGCCGGCTATGTTCAGAGATCGTAATTACACGGTCGGCGCGACGCGTCCCCCAATTGCCGAAGAAATCCCAGTACAAGCGTGAGAGCCAATCACCTCGCGTCTCCGGGTTCGTCTTGAAGCCCACATCATGCAATGTAGCTACGCTCGGCCCACGCTGAAGCAGCACCTTTGGGAAGCCGGCGAAGTGCACCAGGTCGAGTTTGAGACGCCACAGGACGAGCGGCAACAGGAACTGTTCCCAGTAGTGCACCTGACGCCCAGGCATCGGGACAACGATCGTACGGAAATTGGGCTGATCTATGTGAAATAGATGAACGTTGTTCGGATGCAACAGCAGCGTGTACTGGTTCTCGTGGTCAATCGCCGCCAGACTCCCGACCAACTGGCGGAAATAGTTGGCCATACCGCCCCGCTGCGCCTGGCGCACAAAGGCTGTACCGCACAAGCCAATGTGCATCAGGCCGTTAGTACCGAGACTGAGCTCCCTCGGATGCTTATCTTCCTGGGATTGGCTTTTATACCGGCTCAGGCTGCTCATGCCATATACCCCAACATACGTAGCCGCGCTTCAACCTCGCGCATGTCGTCATCAGAATAGGCCGCCTCGGCTGTAGCCGACGTCAAGGGGGTGGCGGTAAGAGGCTGGCGCTCTTCGTCATAAACGATCGGGTGAGCCGCCAGGTACGCGGGTGTGAACGCTTGCGTCAAGACCTTCCCGTCCATTGTGGCCGGTACAGGCCCGCCCATGAGATGCAGGAGGGTCGGAGCCATATCGAGCAGCTTCGCGCCCTCAATGGTGGCGCCTCGCGCAATCCCGGGGCCGCGCATAATCAGGATGCCGTTGGGCTTGTGCCCCCCACTAATCGGGTCAAAGCGCGGGCCATCCATCCAGGCACTATCCAGCCCTTGCGGAACAACGTCTGTCCAACGAATTTCCAGATCGGCGGCAACCTCAGTATATGGGCCGGAGTAGATCTCCTCGCGTTTATATACCTTCTCGACTAACGGCCGGCCGCTGGCGGGATCGCACCATGTATACAACCGCTCAATAACCCGGTTGCGTACCGATTCATAGTCCTCTGGCGCGACGATGCCCTGCGGCTCACGGCCCTTAAGATTGACGCGGACGAAATTGTTGGCGTTGTCACCATAGGCCAGAGTCCGGCTCCAATCAATCTGCGCAGCGTACGCCCGTGTCTCGGCCCTCAGCCGCAACCCCCGCAGATCGGGCAGCCAACCCTTGATCCGCTGTTTCTGCTCCTCACTCAGGATCCGCAGCGACCGCTCTGCCCAGATCACGTTGGCCAACAGCCACATCACGCCCTTCTGGAGCTCGTCCCGCACATTCAAGGCGCCGAGGGAAAGGCGGTTGCCACGCCCATTTAAAGACTCGGCGCAATACGCCAACAACCCCTGGCTATGGAGCCACTTATTGATGTAGCGAACTGCACCGCCGCTGATCCCCCCGCCATGATCAGACATTACGATCACTGCAGTGCCATCGTCCAATGACCCCATCAGCATGGCGATGGCGTCGTCAAGTTCCCGATATATATCGTACATGGCGCCGCCGTATCGAGCTGCTTCATCGGGATTATAGTCTGGGTGTGTCGGATCAATGGTTCTCCACAGCAGATGGTGGGCGATATCCGTGGTCGTGAAGACAATGATGAACAGATCCCAGGGGCCTTGGGCCAACACGTACTGGGCAGCCTTTAAGTGGCTCCTGGTCTGCTCATGCATGCGACGGATACTCCCATCAAGCGTCGGTTCAGGCGCTTCACTGGAGGCCCTGATCACAAACTCGCCATCGCAGGCACGCAGCAACTCCTGTGCAAACTCAGGTGGATAAGTGAACCCCGGGCTGTACACGCCCGGACAGTCCCAACCCGCGACGAGCACCCCATTGACCGGCTCGGCGGGCCAGGTGATAGGCACGTTGAGCACGGCGACACGGCGGCCACGGCGGCTCAAGCGCGCCCAGATCGTCTCGCCGTGCCGTGATAGGGCGTTCGTAGGCTGAAGCTCATACGAGTTCGGCTTATACTCCACCAGCCAATATACGCCGTGCTTGCCCGGATTCAGACCGGTGGCGAACGATGACCACGCCGCCGCACTGTTCATATTCGGCACCGACTCCATCTCGCCCGATGCACCCTCGGCAATCAGGCGGGCCAGCGTGGGCAGCTTGCCCTCGGCCAGCCATGGCCGCATCAGGTCGAATGTCGCCCCATCTAAGCCGATCACCATGACACGTTTGACTTGCATCGCTTCCCCCTTCCCTTTGCGAGCGTGCTCACCGGGATGGTACCGATGGCGCTGTGAGCGTCCGATAGACCTTCTCCGCGCCTCGGATACCCTTACGATGCAGTACCCCGGCTAACAGCCCGACCTCCTCCGTTCTCAAGGCTCCTATGACGACAACGTAAGTCACACCCGCCAACCCGCTCATCGCCGCTAAGTAAGCCACCTGTGCCACCAGTGCGCCCCATTGCGCACCGCGACCGGCCAACACCCCCAGTAATGCTGGCCCGACCCACCGTATCATCAGAATCATCGCGACACAGCCCAGCGCGACTTTGAGCCCAGCGTCCAGCAATGGCTGCAAGGGCAGCCCTCCGGCCTGCCCACCCTGTCTCACCAGCTTACCGCGCAGCAGCGCCAGCGAGATCAGGAACTGCAGCGTGCGTAAGACCGTCGAGCCCATCGCCAGCCCGTTGATGCCCCATGACCCCGCCAGAAGCACGTTGAGCCCGATCGCCGGTAGGGTAAGGCCTACCGTGATCCATAGCGGCGTGGTCATGTCGCGCAGCGCGAAGAAGCCCAGGTTAACCAGCCACATCGCCGGTAACGCAAACAGCCCCAGCGATAGGAAGCTGAGTACACCTGCTGTGACATCCGCTGCATGGCCGTCGAATGCACCCCGCTGAAACAACACCCCGACCATGGGACGCGACAGCACGACCATGAGAACGGATATAGGCGCCATGATGAGAAGCAAGGCACGCAGGCCGCGCACCAGGGTCGTCGCCAGTTCAGGCCACTGTGCCTCTGCCGCCTGTCTCGCCATCGTGGGAAAGAGCACCGTGTTCAAAGCGACAGCGAAGGTGCTGGTCGGGAATTGATACAACTTGCGGGCATAGTCCATGGCGGCGATGCTGCCAACCGCCAGGCCAGAAGCAATCATGCGCTCGGCCACGAAGTAGGACTGCGCCACGACCATGCGGACGAGCAAGGGCAGGATCAGAATGCCCATCTGCCGCACCGCCGGATGGCGCAGTTCGAGGACAGGGCGGTAGCCGAAGCCGGCGGCCCGCACCTGAGGCAGCAGGAACAAGACCTGGCCCAGACCGGTCAGTGCGACCCCCACCGCCAGGCCGGTGACACCATACCATCGCCCCAGTGTCACAATCGCAACGATGAGCAGAAGCTGGTAAACGACCTGCACCAGTGATGGCAAGCTGAAACGCTGATAGGCATTGAGAAGACGCCCCATGAAGCTGACGAGGACAGTGCACAGGACCACCGGCATAACGATGCGCGTCAGCGTCACAGTCAGGTCACGGCTGGCTGGATCGAAGCCGGGCACAATCATCGCCACCAGTGCGGGCGCGGCCAGGATAACCAGAAGTACAACTGCTGCGAAGAACAGCATGAGCGCGTTGATGACCGTACTGGCGACGCGCGCCCCTTCTTCCGTTTGCCTGCGCACCAGGAAGCCGGTGAAGATCGGGATGAAGACCTGGGTGAATGAATCGCCCAGCACATACTCCTGGAGCAGCAGCGGGATGAACAGCGCCGTGACAAATGCGTCCATGACGCGGCCCGCACCGAAGGTCGCCGCCAGGAGGACGTCGCTCAAGGCCCCCAGGACAGCCGCACTGCCCAGGATCAGGGCCACAAGCAGGGTGGAGCGGGCCAGTTTCATGCCGTTGCCCCTCCCTCAGACGGCGAATGGCCTGGCCCTCTTGCCGCTGTTGTCCGCTCGTGCGTTGATCCGCTATCCATCCGCTGGCCGCCTTCGTCGTTCAGTAGGGTGGCATGGATGGCGTTCAGCAAGCCCAGTGCCGCGAAGATAGTCAAATCGGTGGTGACTTTCGCATGCAAAGAGTGGGTCGTCAATCCCCAGATCAGAAAGCTGATCAACATGAAACCCACCCCCACGACCACACCCTGCAACGCCCAGTCATGGCCGGTCCGGCGCAGCAACTCGCGCCAGCGCGCAAAGGCGGCAACAAACAAGCCGATCAGCACGATCAAACCCAACAGACCCGTTTCCAGGAGCACTTCCAGATACATATTGTGCACGCCGATCCAACGCTCACTCATCGTCAGGACGTTGGGCAACGTCAAACGCAGATAACGCTGGCGAAACGTCGTCAAGCCAACACCCAAGATGGGAGATTCTCCGATCAACTGCACTGCCAGGCGCCAGGCCAGCATCCGCGACGATATGGACAGATCCTCAGGGCTGAACGAATTCAAGGCCCGCTCCAACACCGGTGGAAGTTCGAGCCCAGCGGGCAGCCCGCTGTTGATGAGTACCCAGGCCCCCAGAATAAGCAGCACGATCGGCACCAGCCCCAGCCACCAACGTCGCCTGAAATCCCAAAGCACGTAGAACGCAAACACTAAGGCCATTGCTATCCAGGTAGTGCGATAGCCGTTGAGAAACATCTGAACACCGAATAGTCCCACGAACGGCCAGAATATGGCTCTTATGAATAGCTGGTGACGTGTAATCGGCTGACTGTCTACTGCCCGTCGCCTGCTGCCCGGTGAGGCCAGAATGCCGAGCAGTAGGGTACCGATATACAGCAGGTATGGACCCTGCTCCTGTCCCAACGTTGAGATCAGCCGGTCGAGGTAACGCTCGCCACTGAAGTAATATTGGAAGCCGATCGCTGCGGCCAACATGCCCGCAACCGGCCAGGCCGAAACCAGAAGGAGCACATCACGGCGGCTATAAAGCGCGTTGGAGACGACCAGATACATCGCCAGGCCCACCAGAATGTCATAAAGCAGCTTGTCACCGCTGATCTCATTGGATCGCAGAGTCACATCGGGCACACGCAGAAAAGAGATCACATACAGCGCGCCAAGCAGGGCGGCCGGCAGGTTCATCGGGCTGGACCGCAACCGCAGACGCTTGTGCGTGACAGCGTGCAGCAGCCAGACCACTACCGAGACATAGAACAGAGCCTCAGGCAACATGATTACCTGGATCCCCACGTCGAGCTGCACCGTGAGCAGGGGCACGCTGACCAGGGTCAGCCAGAGCAACCACACTGGCCGGGTGAACCCCGCAATAAATACCCCGATGGCTGCCAGGAGCCCGACGAGAGCCAGAAAGGCGATTGGGCCGGCTACGGCAACGGCTACACCGCCCGCAACGACGAGCACAGCAGCCGCGACCAGAACCCAGGCTGGAGGCAGATTCGGAATGGACAATGGTCGGTAGCCGATGGTGAGCCGCATATCAGCCACCAGCC
>CADDZL010000144.1 GCA_902812335.1 Chloroflexota bacterium
GCCCTGACGCTGGAGAACATCATCGGCGACATCCACCTGATAGCCTGGGACCGGCCGGAGGTCCACGTCGTCGCCACACAGCGGGGCCGGACGCAGGCGGAGATCGAGATGAACCAGGAGGGTGACCACGTCATGGTGCGCACACATGACCGCTGGTTGGGTTCATTCCTGCGCTGGCTGGGCGGCGAGCGCCCACCGATCGTGGATTACACCGTCGAGGTCCCGGCCGGCTGCAAAGTGCGCGTCTCAGAAGTGGATGGGCTGGTGGCACTGGCCGGGCTGCGGCGCCAGGCCCGGCTCTCACTCGTCAGTGGGCGGGCGCAGGCCGAGGATCTGGAGGGCGAGGTCGAGGTCAGCCTGGTGAGCGCGCGGTTGGAGGGGAAGAACCTGCGCGGGCGGGCGGCCCTGAAAACCGTCAGCGGCGATATTGGGCTGGAGGGCTGCCGCTTTGAGGCGCTGAACGTGGATACGGTCAGCGGGCGGGTTCAGGTGGCCACCCCCCTCGCCCCGCAGGGGCGCTACCGCTGCCATAGCGTCAGCGGTGACATTATCCTGGCTGTGCCGGCGGGGACGCGCTGCACGGCGCTGGGCGAGACGGTGAGCGGGCGCTTGCGCTCGGACCTGCCCGGGCCGGTGGAGCGGCAGGGCTTCGCCAACTGGCGCGCAGCGATCAACGGCGGCGGGGTCGAGGTGCACTTCGACAGCGTCAGCGCCGACCTGCATCTGCGGACGATAGCCGCAGCCGAGGCGGCACCGGAGACGGCCACGATGCCGGTTGCGCCCGCAGTCGAGGCTCCCCAACCCCCGCTCGAACCCACGCCACAACCGGCGGAGATGGCAGCCCAGGCACCCCCGGCGCCGCCTATGACCACAATGGACGTGCTCAGGGCGGTCGAAGCCGGCCAACTGAGCGTGGACGAGGCGCTACAGCGGCTGACGAAGTCAGCCTAGAGTCATCCCACGAGAGGAGGCAACTTGCTCACTCGCATTGTGATCCGCTGGTTCATCAACGCCGTCGCCCTGTTCGTAGCAGTACGGCTCCTGCCCGGTATTGAAGCGAGCACCGGTGGTATTATCGCCGTGGCGCTCATCCTGGGGCTGGTCAATGCGCTGATCCGCCCGGTCCTGGTGTTCCTGACCTGCCCGTTAATCATTCTGACGTTGGGCGTATTCACGCTGGTGATCAACGCGCTAATGCTACAACTGGCCGGGTCGCTGGGGCGTACGCTGGGATTCGACTTCTACATTAGCGGCGGTTTCGGCACCGTATTCTTGGGCGCGCTTGTCGTCAGCATCGTCAGCTTCCTGCTATCGCTGTTCTTCATCAGCGAGACGGAACGGGGGCGGGGCTGACAGACATAGTAGCATACCGCTAATTACTGACCTCTACGCAGGCGGCTAAACGGGATAACCGGCCTCTCGAAACCTCATCCGCGTCCCATCACCGTACCGCGATGTTGCCCACGCCGCCGCTCAGGCGAATGTCGGCCCGATCTTCGGCTGTGTCAAAAGCGCGGCTCACCCACTCCTCACCCTGGCGGGATACGTCGGGCAGGTTGACGCTGACATTGCCCAACCCCTGGCTGGCGCGGATGCGCACCGCCAGGCCCGGCGGCACTGTAACAACGGTGTTGCCCACGCCACCCCGCAGATCAACATTGAAACGACCTCGCTCCGGCAGCGTGACGAGGGTCTGCCCCACGCCAGTGTTCAACTGAAGGTCGGTCAGTTTCAATCCTTGCAGATCGAGCGTGGCCTGGCCCACACCTGTGGACAGCCGGAGCGACAATGGCACCTGGCTGCTCAGGCCGATGTCCCAGCGGGATTCAACCTGGGGTCCGAAGAAGGGGAAGAAGAAGCCCGTCTGTGCGCGCTCGTTGATGTTCAGCACGGCGGTATCGCCCGTCACATGGAAATCGGTCTCGACACGCCGGCCGGGAGCATTGTCCACCGTCCCTTCCATCAGATTACGTGAATCCGAGGGCAGGCCGTGCAGCGTGGCCGTCCCCACGCCGAAGTTAATGGTCACATCGGCCCGGCTGGCGTCGGCCAGCGGCTGACTGAGCGTCTGCCGCTCGCCCACCGGCCCGGTGAGGGTGCCGGCGCTCAAGCCGATAGCCACGACCGCGATCACGGCGACCACTGCCACGGCCAGGATGACGAGTGACCCGATCCACGAACGTCGCCCGATCAGGATCTCCAGGCCGAGCAGAATGAGCAGGACGGGCCAGAAGCGCCACAGCGTCTCCCAGATCGACCAAGGGAGCAGGTTTAGGGTATTGAGCAGAAGCAGCACCCCAACTGCGATCAGAATGATGGGTCCGATGAGCCCTGCACGTCGCCTTTCCATCGTTCACCTCCCTCGCATCTCTCGCACCAGGAAAGCCAGGCCGAAAATGATCAGCGCCAGTGGCCACAGGATGTCGCCGCGCAGCCACCACAACAGGCCCAGGTTTCTGGCCATGAAATACAAGCCCAGCAGGATCAGGCTGAGCCCGATCACCAGCGCCCCTTGCGAGCGGGACGCCTGGCCGCTCAGACTCTGGCCGACATCCTGCCCCAACGAAGCCGCGCGCCGGGCCAGGTCTTCGGCATTGCTCTGAATGACCTGCTCCCGCGACATCCCGGCCATCTCCGCCGTCGGCAGGATGATCCACAGCAGGATATACAGCAGGATGCCGATGCCGTTGGCCAGGGCAAGCAGGACGAAGAAAATGCGCACCCAGGCCGTCTCAAGGCCCAAGTAGGGCCCCAATCCACCGCAGACGCCAGCGATCACGCGATCGGTCTGGCTCCGCACCAGACGTGGTCTCATTGTGACCTCCTACTCATTGCTCGTTCTCTCAGCGTCCGACCCCATCCTATCACGCTTCAGTTCAGTGCACATCGGCGGGAAGACGGTTCTCAACTGAGACAAAGGGCCGCTTTAGGGGCAGGCTTGGCTCAGACAAATGACTGACCGGCTACGCCAATTGATGTACGGCTGTATTCTATACCGTGCGTTCTCGAAGAGGTAACATGGGGCCAGTTCAGCCAGCACGAAGTAGACAGCGATCACGGCGGTCGCAGCCAGCAGGCTAGCCAGTGGCTGGTTTCAGTATTGTTGGGCTGGGCCAGGCGGTTACTTACGCTTCACTTCTCTCAGCGCCTGCACCAGTGCGGGTACAACCATGGCCCAATCGCCAACGACACCATAATCACACTGCTTGAAAATGTCTGCCTTGGGGTCGTTGTTAATCGCCAGCACCAATCCTGCCCGCTGGATGCCGACCACATGATTGAACTTGCCACTGATGCCCAGCGCCACATACAACCGCGGTGCGACCGAGCGGCCGGTCAGACCGATCTGCATCTGGCGCGGCAGCCAGCCTGCATCCACCACACGCCGTGTCGCGCCGATGGCTGCGCCCAGGGTGGCGGCCAGTTCCTGCACCGACGGCAGATTCTCCGGTCCGCCAATGCCCATGCCCACGCCGACGATGATTGTCGCGTTGTCAAGTTCGACGCCTGCGCTCGCGCTCCTTTCCACGCTCACCACCTGCGTTCGGATCGCATCCCCATGATCAATGGCTAGAGGCTCGATGACCGCTTCGCGTGAGAAGTCCGGCGCGGCGCTCAGCAGCATCCCCGGCCGGACCGTGGCCATGGCGGGGCGCGTCTTCGTCAGGATGGGCGCCACGATATTGCCACCGAAGGCGGGTTTAAGTTGCACCAGGCGCTGCTGCGCGTCAATCTCCAGGCCGATGCAATCTCCGGTCAGGCCGATATTGAGGCGTGCAGCGACGCGGGGTGCCAGGTCGCGTCCGTTGGCGGTGGACGGCAGTAGCACTGCGTAGGGATCGTGCTGGCGGATTGCATTGGCGAGCACGGTTGTGTACCCTTCGGTTGAGTAAGACGCGAGGGCAGGCGCATCGGCCAGGAGCACCCTGTCCGCTCCATAGGCCGCCAGCGTCTTGGCATGAGGCGCGACGTTATGTCCGATCAGCACCGCCGCCAGTTCGCCGCCGATCACCCCGGCTAATTCGCTGCCCCGCCCCAACAGTTCGAAGGTGACGGGTCGAATCCTGTCCTCCACCAACTCTGCCACCACCCAGATGGCCCGCTCCTTCGATCCACTGCCTGGCTTAAGCCCGGTACTGCGATGCGGGCGGATGGCGCGCTGGGGCAGGCTCCTCCCCGTTTCGAACAAGCCCTCGTCCAACAGGTCCCGCACCGTGTCTTGAACCACTGTCTTCACAGCGCCATCTACGGTCCGAATCACGCGTTTGCGTGTGGGCTCGATGCTGTAGATATCGGAGACGAATGTCGGTGAGCCGGCGAGACCAAAGCCGCTCACCTCTGTCGCCAGGTCTGCCGCCCCCCAAGTCTCGAGCGGCTTCTGCCGGGCGGGTTCCAGGTCCTGAGGCCCGACCCGGATCGGCTTGATCAGGCGTTCGGCCGCGCTCAAGACCGCTGGTATGGTGGCGGCGATAGTCTCAAAACCATCATCCACTTCACGTGTCGCCGTGAAGTGCTTGCCGTCATCTGCGAACTCCAGGCGCGTCACGCCGGTCACCTGAGGCACATCGAGGAGTTCGGCCAGCATCGGCGGCACCTGAGCCGTCTCTGCGTCGGTGCTGTACTTGCCGCACAGGACCAGGTCGAACCCGATCTTGCGGCAGGCCTGCGCCAGCGCCCGCGCGGTCGCCAGCGTATCCGCACCGGCAAATTCGCGGCCCAGGAGATGGACCGCACGGTCGCAGCCCATCGCCAGCGCCTCAAGCAGGGCCTCTCTGGCTTGTGGCGGCCCCATCGTGATGACGATCACCTCGCCGCCGAACTGATTGCGCAGATTCACGGCGGCGCTGATGGCGCGACGGTCGAAGGGGTTGATCTCAGTGCCGACCCCCTCGCGGATCAGGCGCTTGGTGGCCAGATCAAACTTGAGCTGATCGACGAACGGCACTTGCTTAATGCAAACCAGGATTCTCATTGCACTCCCTCCACAGGCTGACCATAACAGGGCCAGAAGACGGTTTCCAGCCAGTCGCTCAGGCTCTGGGCCAGGTCAGCCGGGTTGGCTCTCTTTGTACTACATCAACAGGGATGACGCAACAACTGCGCTCATCAGCGCTTCTCGCGTCTGATCCCTGCAACCGCCGACTGTCCCACACCGTTACCGACCGGGTTGCAGGCGGTGGACATGACCGCAATAAACTCATGGATTCTGTGACGCTTGTGATGACGCCTTTGTGACGATTCTGCGACGTTCTGGTGTTACATTGTGACTAAACAGGTATTATTGTGGACAGATCGGGGACAGATCGACGTGGGAACCGGTGTGTTCCTCCTGATGTGATAAAACAGTGCAGGCCTGGCGGGACCGGCCGTAAGTCAGGAGGCGTGCCATGAAGGCGTTACTCGTCGGTTGCGATATGCACACGGTCCTCTCCATCCGCCTGGCGCTCCAGCTTCGCTGGCCGGAGCTGGCGGTCATCACAGAGATGACCAGGCGCAAGGGCTTGCAGACGCTCAGAAACCTCTCCCCGGAACTGGTGTTCGTCGTGGTGGACCCGACACCCTCCGACCTGGACAGCCTGGAGTTCTTGCAGGAGGCTCGGGCCGTTGTTTCCAACGCCATTCTCATGGCCCTGTCCCACCATCCCAGCGACACCGAGTTGACGGCGGCGCTGGAGGCCGGCGCCGACAACTATGTCAGCCTGCCGGTGAACGGGCCGGTACTGGTAGCCCGGCTCATGGCCATCCTGCGCCGGAGCAGGAGACAGCCGGAGGCGAGCCAGGTCAGCCTGGCCGGTGGCCGCCTGCGGTTGCACCCCGTTACGTATAAAGCCTACGTGGACGAGCATCCCGTCCGCCTCACGCCCACCGAATTCAGATTGCTATATCGTCTGGCCGCGGACAAGAATCACGTGGTCACCCATGAGGCCCTCCAGGATGCCATCTGGGGTGATGAGGTAGCCTACAGCCTGTACGGCCTGCGCAAGTACATCCAGCGCCGGCGGCACAAGCTCAAGGCGACGCTGGGCGACGACGTGCAGATCGTGTCGGTCTCCCGGGTCGGCTACCAGTTGATCGACAGCGCCGCGTAAGTCATTCCCTAGCGGGGATGAACTTTCCCGGAAAATTCCTCAAATTTCCCCGAAAAGTCACCGATCAGGTACAAAAAGTTCACGGCTGTATGGTAGTATCAATTTGTGCTACGTGATACTACTGCTCGCTGTGTAATACCAGCATGACGCCGCCGCAATCCCCTCTGCCATTGACAGGGGCAGGGGAGAGCCGTGCTGCCTCGCTGCGGCGCTCCATTGTCCTCACGGATGGGCACCCTGGCAGGAGATTGGGGGAATGAACCATCCACTTGCAAAGCCGTCTCGGAAGAGCAGAAGAACCTTGCTGGCTGGGGTCATCCTGTTGGCTCTTACCACCGACCTTCTCTTCAGTAACCATCTGACCCCTTTGTCTCTGAGTGAAAGCCAAAGGCCTGCAGACCCTGCCGAGAGGTATGTGAAGGAGATCGTTGAGGAGAGGGGGAGATTCAGCAAGGTCTTTCAGGTCTCTGCGGATACCCGCATGATGCAGATCGGCATGGAACCGATCCATTACAAGGACGAACAGGGCACGTGGCAGGAGATTGATAGCCGAGTGGTTGCCTCCAAGAACGGCGATTTCTCCCTCGAAGCTACTAAGAACGATTTCAAAGTGTTCTTCAAAGACAGTTCTACCGCACCTTACCTGGTCCGCTACGAGACAAAGGGACGGGGCCATCCAATTTGGCCTGGAACCTCAGCAAGCCTGGGGAAGCTTAGACGAAGTTCAGGCTCAAGCTCAGGGCAATGTAGTGACCTATGCCAATATCTCTCCAGGAGTGGACCTACGCTACGAGTTGTCCACCAGGGAGATGCTGGAGGAGTTCATCGTCTCTGATCCCAGGCAGGCTTCTGAGATAAGCGAGATACGCAAGCGAGCCCTGATCCAGGGGGTCAATTGGAGGCTCAAGGCCGATGGGTCAATTGAGTTCACCCAGAAGGAGACAAGCGAAAGCGTGTGGAGCATCCCCAGACCGGTTATGTATGAGCTGGGCAAACCACAGAACAGAGACTATGGGCTCCATTTTGAGATCACCCCCAGAGACGGCTATTTCGAACTGAAGAAGGTCATCGAACCCTCGGGGCGTGCCTGGCTGACCGATCCGAACCGGCGTTTCCCTGTAGTCATTGATGATACGGTGGATTTGGATGAAGGCCGCGAGACCCCCGGTGGGGATGGGTTCATCCAGAAAACGCTCTCCACCAGCACCTACCAACGGAGTACCACCAATTCCACTAATATGATCGGCAATAGTGGTGGTGTAGTTAGTAGAAGTTTCCTACAATGGGACACCAGCGCGCTACCTGCCAATGTCCACATCAAATCCCTGGGCCTTCACCTGAATGTGTCCAGAGCCTATGGTTCCGGCAATACGGTGACGATGGTCAAGATAGACAACGACGTGAATAGCTATACAGATCAAACCCTCTATGATGCCATTGGCAGCCAGACGACGGTATATGCGAGCAACTTAACTGATTTTCAGAGGGTTGGTATGGCTTATATCCAGTTGGGGACCGATCAAGCCAATAGCCAGGCTCTAACCGACCTGCAGACCAGACGGGCTAACAATAGTCCCTTTGGAATCGGTCTGCGTGGGTCTAATGAAACCAGTAGCTATACCTCTTTCTATAGCGGCCAAACGGCCAACATCGCGGATTATCGGCCCGATCTAATTGTGTTTTATGGAGGTGTAGAAGGCGCGGCCGATGGGCCGCTCCGGCCCTTGGGCACCAGCTTCTGGGATGGGACGCGTTACTGGCTGTTTTTCCTCCAGTTTGGCCAGGGTCAGGTCTACGATTATTCGCCCGATGGAGTGACCTGGACACGATCGGGGACTTTAAGCCGACAGAACAACCGACATTTCGCCGTCTGGTATGATGGAGCCGGAACCGTCTGGGCGGCCTACTCCGCTAATACTGGACAGCCATTTGCTAACAGCATACATGTGACCAAAGGAACCATCTCGGGGACAACCATTTCCTGGAGTTCCGATAATGTCGCCCTGGCCACCGATGGTTCGACCTATGGCTACGACTATCCCACGATTATCAAAGACTCCAACGGCTATTGTTGGGTGGGCAGCCGTTACGGTACATTGGATTACTCCAACGCTCGTTATGTAGCTATCAGGTCAAGTAACACCGATTGTAACGCTTGGGGGAGTACGACCGTTCTGCTTAGCGAGACGACAAACAGCGTCGGCGACATCCTCGATAGGGGCGGCTATATTGTCCCCTTGACCAACGGCCAGGTCTATGCGGTCTACAAGGGGAAGAGCACCGATGGCAGGAGTGGCATGTTGTATGGGAGACTTTATGATGGCATGAGCTGGGGCCTCCAGGAGACGATCGATGCCACGACAGCGCTCGGAGTGTATATGCAAGGCATGGCCGTGGTAGCCATTGGGAATGTCGTGCATCTGACGTACATTGATAGCGATGGTAGTGTCATCTATATGTCCAGGAACGGCACTTGGGGCACGCCGATCCAGATCGCTAGCGGGCAAGCGTTTTACAGCCCAAGCATTTCTGTAGATACAGACAGGAATGACTTATATATCCTCTACCGCAACGACAGCTTCAATGCGGCTATCGGCTCTGTGTATTACAGGAAAGGCGTGAATCCATACGGCGCAGCCGACTGGAGCGCAGCTACGATACTTACCTCAACTTCGTTTGCTCCAGTTGCTGACACAAGCCAGCCCAGTTCCACAATCGGCAACCATTCCAAATATGCCCTCGCCAGCAACTATGGAGGCAATGGGGTGATTTTTGCTACATGGGTAGAAGGATTCTATGGACTTAACTTTGCATCAATCTTACCTAATCCTTCGCCCTCCCCTACTGTTACAGGGCCACCTAGCCCTACACCGACACCCACCGACACAGCGACCGCCACAGCGGCGCCTACTGATACGCCAACCGCCTCGCCGACACCAACGGACACAGCGACGGCGACCTACACATCCACCGACACGACCGTGCCCACCGATACACCCACCGCCACGCCCGTGCCGAC
>CADDZL010000145.1 GCA_902812335.1 Chloroflexota bacterium
CATGGATGTGCCCATCCATCAGTTCTGGGATGGGCACATCCATGAGCGCCAGGACCGTAGGCGCAATATCCATAATGGAGGCACCTTGCACCTGATAGCCGGGCCGTACGCCCGGCCCGGAAAGAAACAGGATGCCGTCCATGCGGTGGTGACCAGAACGATCGGGGCTAGGAGCCAGCCACCGATTGGAGGGGAATTCCACCATACCCAGACCGGCATACTTCCAATCGCGCGGGAAAAAGATCAGATCAGGGGCCTGGTCAATGTGCGCTCCGGAGTAGATCTCGCGGCCACGGAAAATCTCGCCCACGAAGGGCAGGTCCGTACCGGGTTCCTTCAATTGTCTCAGGTCGGCTATGATTTCCTCCAACACAGCCTCGTACTCCGCCCCCGGCGCTACCGTGCCCTGTGGTTCCCGCCCCTTCAGATTGATGAAGATCGGGCCGGCATAGCCGTTTGAGTAGGCCCGCGTGCGCGACCAGTCCACATCGCGGAAGGACAGACTGAGGGCTTTGACGATCTCTTGCATCAAGCCGAGATTCTTGCGGGACGACTTGCGCACGGTATCTGCCAGGCCGAGGTTGCGGATCAGCCCGAAGATACTCAGCGGGTTGAGGCCCAGGCGGTAGGCCAGGTAGCGCAACTGGGACAGCGGATTCCGCTTGAACTTGATGTAGCCGCGCTCAGCCAGCCAGGGGTTGACGGAGAAGTAGCTGGCCATCTCGCCGAAGCCATGATCGGACATGACGATGAGATACGTGTCCTCGCCGGCTGCCTGCATCAGTTCCGCCAGAGCCGCATCCACATCCCGGTAGCAATCCTGAATCGCATTCGCCAACACATCGCGGATCGCTTCGGGGGCCGAGGCCCCGCGCGTCACCATGTGCTTCCACATGAAGTGCGACATGATGTCTGTGCCCATGAAGATCGAAACCAGGAAATCCCATGGCTGTCGGTCCATCAGGTAGCGCGCCACCCGCAGCGTGGTCTGATTGAGAGCCCGCACCGACTGCACGAATTGCAGGTCCTGGCCCCGCGAATACATCCCCGGTGGGGAGAAGTTGAACTCGGGGATTGCCTGTTGGATTTCCTTCTGCAACTCAGGCGGCCAGGTTGCATCCTTCGCGCCTGCTGGCGTCAACAGGCCGCTGACCATCACGCCGTTGACCGGCTCCGGCGGGTAAGTGAGGGGGACGTTGAAGACCACCACGCGGTAGCCCGCCTGGCTCAACAAGCGCCATAGCGATGGGCCATCGCGATGGCTCGCATTCATGAGGTAGGTCTCATAACTATCCTTTTTGTGACCGGTGAAGTCATACAGGCCATGCTTGCCCGGGTTCATGCCGGTCAGAAACGAACTCCAGGCGGTCGGGGTCATCGGTGGCCTGATGGTGCGCAAAGGCCCCCACGCGCCGTGCTCCATAAGTTTACGAAAGGTGGGTAGAACACCGGCCTCAGCCCAGGGGCGAATGAGGTCCAGGGTGGCCCCGTCCAGGCCGATAATCATCACACGCTGAGGTTTACGGATTGCCATTACTCTAGATCTCCTATTCTAGTAACGCTGATTAACTAACCGAAATAGCCTAAGGCCTCGAGCCGATCGCGGATCACCTGCTCCTCATCCTCGCCCAGCACCGGCGCAGCGCCGGCTTGCTGGCTCTCTTCAGCCACGTCGCGGTAGGTGACGGTCAACTGAGAGCGCAGCTCTTCAGCCAGCGCAGCCGATAGAACCTGCCCATCCATGTTCTTCGGAATGGGCGTTTTCATCAGAGCCAGGATCGTTGGGGCCAGGTCCCACAAAGATGCCCCTTCGACACGCGCGCCGGGGAGGATTCCCGGACCGGTCAAGAACAGAATACCGTTCATCCGGTGTGTGCCGGTACGATCAGGGGTCGGCTCCAACCAGCGGCTGGAGGCAAAGTCGTGGACGCCGTACGGCTGGTTGCGCCAGTCGCGGGGCACGAACATCAGATCGGGGGCAAGCTCGGCATAGGGCCCTGAATACAGGTCGCTACGGCGATAGACTTCCCCCACCAGTGGCTCCTTGGTCTCAGGATGGCGCAGCTCTCGCAGATCGGCGGTCAGCCGCTGCAGCAGTGCTTCACATTGGGCGCCAGGTTCGACGATGCCTTGCGGCTCCCGACCTTTTAGGTTGACGAAGAGCCCGGCACCATAGCCCGTGGCGTAGATGGTTGTGCGCGACCAGTCAATATCCGCCAGCGACAGGAACGCCTTCTTCACCATGGCTTTCGCCCAATCGTTGCGCGTGCTGACGGTTTCCTGGACTTTTCCGCCCAGTCTCAGTCTGCGCATCAAGTTCAGAATAAACAAGGGCGTCACGCCCAGGCGATAGGCCAGGTACTTGAGCATCACCGCCGGTGTGCGCTTGAACTTCAGGTAGCCGCGTTCGACCAGCCACGCATTCACGTGCATGTAGTAATCCAGGGGGCCAAAACCGTGGTCAGACACGACCGCCACGTAGGTGTCATCGCCGGCCATCTCCAGGAGCGTGCTCAGGATCGCATCCGCCTGACGATAGACCGCCTGAATCGCGTTCGCCAGCGTCTCTCGGGTCGCCGGGTCATCGGTCGGCGCCGAAGCGCCGCGTGTGACCATATGGCGCCACATGAAGTGGGACATGATATCAACGCCGATGAAAACCGTAAAGAGGAAATCCCACGGCTGCCGCGTCATCAGAAACTCGGTGGCCTGGAGCGTCATCTTATCCCAATCCAAGACCTGCTGGACAAATGCCGCTTCCTGGCCCTCCGAGAAGATGCCCGGCGGATAGAAGCTAAAGCCCGGCACGGCCTGCTTCAGTTCCTGGAGCACCTCAGGCGGCCAGGCAGCATCCGTCGCCTGGGTTGGCGTGAGCAATCCGCTGATCATCACCCCATTAACGCGGTCCGGTGGGTAACTCGCCGGCACGTTGAAGACGGTCGTCCGGTAGCCTGCCTCACCCAGCAGCCCCCAGAGGGTCGCGCCGTGCCGGTTGGCGGCGTTAACCACGTTCGTCTCGTAGCTGCCCGGCCGCCGGGCATAGAAGTCGAACAGCCCGTGCTTGCCCTGCTGTGTACCGGTGGCCAATGAGCTCCAGGCTGCCGGTGTCACCGGCGGCATGGTGCTCTGCAGCGGCCCCCAGGCACCTCGTTCCATCAAGCGCTTAAAGGCAGGCAGAATACCTGCCGCAGCCCAGGGCTCAATCAACTCCAGGGTCGCCCCGTCAAACCCGATAACCATCACCCGTCGCGGGCGAGAACCGTTGTCATTTGATGATCCCATCTATTCTCCTTATCTGGCCTCCACAAAGATCGGGCTGACCCCCGCATCGAGCGTTTTGGGGTCAGCGGTTGTGATCTGGCCGCTGATATCTGTTACGGTCACCGTCTGAGCATTGATCGGCAAGCTGACTTTAGCTGGTTGTGCGCTCCATACCACGTATACAGTGCCGTTGTTCTTGTCGAACCGATAGCCCCACGCCCCCGGCCCCAGGTCCAACCGCTGTGAACTGATCGTCCCGTTGATCTTCTCGGCTGTTATCTTAAAGGACTGCGCTGCCGGTCGGGGTCCATTGGCGGTAAACAGGCCGGGATGCCCCAGAAACGCTGCGAAGTCGGTAAACTGCCAGCTCAGCGCTCGCAGTGCCCCCTCGCCTATAGCCGTCGCCAGATATTTGGGCTCATCCTGGGCGTGCGCCTGCGGGTCATAGGTGCTCTGGTTATCCCAGCCGTAGCCGAACTCCCAGAAATCAATCGGCTTATCGCCGCCCTGATTCTTCAACTGGGTATGTACCCAGTCCATCACCATCGGCAGGTCGTCCCAGGGGCCAAAGTAGTGCAATTGAATGACATCGTAGAAATCATGATTCTGGAACAATAGCGGCGTCCACTGGAGGAGGCGCTGTGACTCGGACTGATTGATCAGCCCTTGCAGATCGCTCAGGTTCTCCATTATGATTGGTTCGCCCTTGCCCCGTCCCGGCGCGTAGTGGGCATAGTAATGCTGGACGAAATTGACAGCGTCCTGTTGCTTACCGGCTTTCAACATGTCATTAGCGATCAGCATACCCAGGCCACTGCTGGAGAGGGCAGCGTCCTCTACCAGGGCATTCGGGTCGGCCGCGTGCACTGCCCGATAGGCAGTTGCCAGCAACTGGAAGTACGACTCCGGGGTAGAGCCCCAATTGACGCTCGCGTGGGCTTCGTTCTCGATGGAGTAACGACTGATCACCCCCTTGTAATGGCTGGCCACCTGAAAAATGAAATTGTAGTAATCATTCATGTCCTTGGGCGGCATGGAGGCTTGTGCCCGGCCCGAAGATGCCGGCGGAGGCAAAGTCGCCCAATTCGACCTCGAGAGAATATGGACGCCAAGGTCCAGCCCACAGTTATGGATGCCTTGGATGACCGGATCGAACCTTTCAAACCGAAACATGCCCTTAACGGGTTCGATGCCGTTCCAGGCCAGGGCCAGCCAGGTGAAACGCACCCCGTACTGTTGCATTGTCGAGCAATACTGGCTAAACTCTTGGGGCTGGACATAGCTGCCCAGCAGCCGCTCACCCGGCGTCGTTCCAGATGATGGCTGAGCCGGAGTCGCTTCAGAGGGCGGCCGGCCCGTCGCCCGCGCGGGTGACGGTGTCACCTTTCCCAACGGGGATGGGGTTGCGGCAGACAGCACCTGAGTTGTGGGGCCAGGCATCACGGTCATTGGCACAGGCTCAGGTAAGGACCGCCCGCAGGCAGCCAGCAGTGCTACCAGCGTTAGCCACGCCGGCAGAACCCGACGTTTGGCCCACCGCTCCCGAGGCGGATGGCTGAGAGGGTCAGCCCAAGAGATTAATCTCAACAGCAACTTATCCATTGCAAAACAGACATCACACCGCACGACGCAGCCTGGGCACGAATAGCCCCCAGGCTGACAGCCCGAACACCAGACAGACAACAGCACCCAACCCAAGGCTGAGAGGTGCCCCCACCCGACTGGCCACAAACCCTATCAGCAAGCCACCTACCCTGGGGGTGGCCCCCATCATCAGGATGAGAATGCTTGTCACCCGGCCCCGCAATTCATTGCTGATCTGAAGGTGAATCAAGGTAAAGCCAAGTGTCTTGAGAGCCGTCACCCCACCGGCGATCAGCGCCAGCAGCACACCGGCCAATATCAGGTTCTGAGAGAAGGCGAACCCGACCGTCAAGAGCGCGGCAGCGATCATAATGACGATCATCACGATGCCGCGCAGGTTGCGGGACAGAGAAGACTGATTGGTGATAGCCAATGCACCCAGGATCGCCCCAAGCCCGGTCGCCGAGGTCAGCAGGCCGAGACCGGTGGGGCCGGCTTTGAAGATGTCCCGGGCGAAGACGGGCAGGAGCGTCTGATAGGGCAGAATGAAGAAACTCACCACCACCATCAGGAAGATGAGGATCACGACGGCGCGCTGACTGACCACATATTTCGCCCCTTCAACGATGCTCGAACCCAGCGAGAGCTGCCGCGCCGGTTTCGGGCGGGTCCGGGCCTGGATGAGGATCAGGGCGATCAATACAGCTATGAAGCTGACCCCGTTGAAGGCAAACGCGCCTCCCACGCCGATGAAAGCGATCAATGCCCCCGCTATCGCCGGCCCAACCACCTGCGCCACATGAAAACCCGAAGACATCAGAGCTAGAGAGTCATCCAACTCATCGGGATCGACAATGTCGGCCAACAGCGCCTGGCGCGTGGGCTGATCGACCGTGGCCATCGTTCCCAGGAGCAGGTCGAGTACCACGATGTGCCACACCTGAACGTGACCGCTCCAGGTCAACGCGGCCAGCGCCAGCGGCGGAAAAATCTGGCCTATCTGGGCGATTGCCAGGAGCCACTTTCGCGATACCCGATCGGCCAGAGCCCCAGCCACCAGGCTCCAGGGTGCCAGTGGGGCCGCAGTCAGAAAACCGACCAGCCCCAGGCTGAACGACGAATTGGTCAATTGATAGACCAGCCAGCCTTCGGCCACCGTCTGCATATATGTGCCAGCGAGAGAGACCATCAGGCCGAACAGATACAGGCGGAAATTGCGGTTGCGAAAGGCGCGGAGGGATTGCATAGTGCGGCCCCTCTGCCGCACCGCCGGGGTAGGTACCACTAAAGATGTATTCTCTTCGGCCATTTATCGCATAGCGGCGATCACCCTCGCCAGGGCGGTGTGATTCGGATACATAACAGGTGCCTGAGCCGGTCCCCGGCTACGGCACTTCTTCCTGGTGCGCCAGGCGTTGCCTGGACCGATAACGCCAACGAATCTCAAACACGCGCAGCGCTGCCTCGAGCTTGACCGGCGCTGTCATTTTGCTCCGGCCAATGTGCCGGTCCTCGAAATAAATGGGAATCTCCTTGATGCGCAGGCCCAGCTTCTCGGCGACATAGCACATTTCGACCTGGAATATGTAGCCGTTGGACCGAATATGCTGCAAGCCGATTCGCTCCAGCGCGCTACGCCGCCAACACTTAAAGCCAGCCGTGGCATCTCGGGTCTTAACGCCCAGAAGCAACCTGACCCAAATCGAGTTGGCCCACATGCTCAGGAACCAGCGTCCCCATCCCCAGCGCTTGTCCAGTTGCCCACCCCGCACGTAACGAGAGCCGACCACAACGTCGTAGTCGCGAATGAGATCGAGGAATTGGGGGATGTAGTTAGGAGAATGGGAAAAATCGGCATCCATCTGGATGATGTTATCGGCACCGTGATCCAGGGCCCAGGTAAACCCCTGAACGTAGGCCGTGCCTAACCCGAGTTTGCCCGGACGATGCAGCACGTGAATCTGTCCGGGATATTGCCGCGTCAGTTCATCAGCCACCTGGCCGGTGCCATCGGGCGAAGCATCATCAACCACCAGGATTTCCAGGCCCTCAAGATGAAGCGCCAATATCGCCGCGGTGATGGCCGGCAAATTCTCGACCTCATTGTATGTCGGTATGACCACCACCGTCATATCAGACATACGTTAGCCTCCCACCACGGCAGAACGACCGGCCCAAACCGTCTGATCTGGTTGCCAGTCAGCGTTCCGGAGGCGATCTACCAGCCACCCACGTGGCATAACCCTATGGCTCAGGGTTATCCGGCGCAATTCCCGATAGCCTGGCATCTTTACCAGCGCCGCAGCCAGGCCGACCAATAGCAATGGAGTGCCTGCCAGGGCCAACGCCACCTTGGCCACCGGGCTCCGGGCGTGTTGTCCAGCCTTGACAAGTTTCCCCACCAGCAGTTGGGGCAACAGGCGCAGAAACTCCGACGTATAGCTAACCTTATAAAAGACCAGGATCATGTTGCGGGTTGACCAGAATGCCCGACGCACGCTGCGCATGTTCCACTTGAAATGCCACTCCGTGTCGTGATAGACCAGGGAACGTGGCGCCAGCAAAACCTTGTAACCGGCCGCGTTCAGACGTAGCCCAAGGTCAATATCGTCGAAGTAGGCGAAAAGGCCCGGATCAACGAAGTAGCCCAGTTTCTCGATGATCCGTGGATTCATGATGAAGCCGGCGCAATAGGCGCTCAGCACCGGGATAGGGGGCGAATTGGGCGTGACCGCCACCACATGAAAGTCATGCACACCCAGAGGGGTCAAGTCACAGACATAGGCCCGCTGCACCGGCGCATCCCGCTGTAGCTCGTTATACTCCGGCCACTGCGATAGAATCATGTTGCTCTCGACAATCCCGGCCTGTGGTTCAGCGGTGATCACCCCAACAAGCTCCGCCAGCCAGCGACGGTGAGCCGTGACATCCTGATTGATAGCTGCGAAGTACCTGCCCTTGAGGTGCGGCAGAGCGCGTTGCATGGCTACAGAGGGCCCGTAGTTGTGATCGAGGCGCAACACGCGCACCGCCGGGTAGTTCTGCTCCACGAAATCGGCCGAGCCATCTTGCGAAGCATTATCTACCAGGATGACTTCATATTGCTCCCGCGGGAAGTCCTGATCCAGCACCGAATCCAGGCAGTGGGCCAGGTATTTCCGTCCGTTGTAGCTGATGATGACGACGCTGACAAGCAACTGTGTATCTTCACCCATCGCTTTTCCTTGCTGGCTTATCATTCCACGACTCCTCTCGCAGCAGAACTGAAAGGCACCCAGCCCTTGCTGAACCCTCTGCTTATAGAATGCGACATCTGCCCGGCGCTGATATGCACTCTCCCCCTCCCGATCGACCCAGCCATGCCTGGTCGCGATGCCGCTTGTCTGCGATCGCGCATCGTCGTGCCGTCTGTGCCAAAATGGGCGTAGCTGCAGGGGGCAGTTAGGACAGATCGCCGGGGCTCACGAACTTCTTGCGGTCATTGCTGGTAACACACGATACTTAAGTAAGGCTTAGTATAGACTCAAGAAGTTAGAATTCGAGACCTCGGCTCGTTAGAATAACGTTAGAATCTGTCGGCTCGACTTTTGGCTGGCAGGGCAGGCGACCGACCTTCGAACACATAGCTATTCAATTATAGCCCAATCGGACCCACAAAATCAATACGATCTTTTACGTAGCGAGACTATGGCGGATAGTATAACTCATTTCGTCCTTGAGGCCAACGCTCCTGCTCATGGCCGCTAATGTCCTCTCCACCGCCGATGGGCAGGCTTGGGGCGGTTAGAATTAGTAAGAATCATACTGTGGGGAAGTTGACAAATTGCAAGAAAACCATATACTGGATATCAAGGTCGGATTCGTCTTGCATTAGTTGCACACGCGAGTCTACGTAACAGCTGCACCCCCAGCAGCAGGGCGTAGGCGGTAAGCCCTGAGGAGGAGGACCTGATGTTCAATTCTAGATTCCCTCTGGCTCTAGCCATCCTTGTGCTCAGCCTGTCGGCTGTAGGCATCACGGCATTGGCGTCAGTCACACCATCGGCGGGTAGCGACATAGCCGCCTCCACACCGGCAGCCCCTGTCGCCACCAGGACCCTTAAGCCCAGCCGAACCCCG
>CADDZL010000146.1 GCA_902812335.1 Chloroflexota bacterium
AGCTATCTGCTCTATCAGCCGTAGGCAATTAATCGCCGAAGCCGAGCTGAAAGCTGACCTCGCCGGGTACTGATGAACAGGGAGTATACACGATTCCGGCGCTTTTGTCCAGTTTCGCGTAGATCGTCTACGTCATATTGCGTATTGCTCATGCAACCTGACTCAGTTAGAATGAATCGCGAGAGTCCCCCCTCTCGCGTCACCCCCCCAGGAATGACGAAAAATCAGGGCGAACGATGAAGGGCCTGCCCTGAACACAGCCAAGGGTCATTGGCCTCTTGGCCTTCGTCAGCACTGGCTGAGTCATGTTGAAACAGAATCTGAACTGTCTAATCGTGACCTGTGTGGTGCTGGTGCTGGTGTATTCCGGCGGGTTTGGAACCCGCCCCTACAGCCAGATCATGGCCAGCCCCCCTTCACTACTCTCAGAGCCTGCCCCGAACGCGGGGGGGCAGCGCGCTGTGTCTGTGCTTGGGCAAGCCCTACCCGCCCCCACGCCTGGACCTGGCTTCAGCACAGAAAGCCGCACGCCGGTGGCAGCGCGGCTGTGGTTGCCGGTCGTCACGGGAATGCCGCCGCGAGCCGATGGCATCGGCCTGGATGGGATGTACAAGCTCACGCCTAACACAGGGGTTTGGGCCAATTTCCGCTGGATTTACAACTGGACTACGGTGGACGCTGGCTTCGGCGATTGGCCCGGCTACCGCCCCATGATCTGGAGTGATCGGCTGGACTGGTATGGTGGGCCGGGCGGCATCCAGTGGTTCGCCACTCAGCACCCCGGCCGCCTCTGGCTATTCCTCAACGAACCGGAACGGGTGACACAAGCCAATCTGCCGCCGGCCTACGCAGCCCAGGTCGTAGCGTCTCATCGTGATCTGGTCAAGGGCGCGGATACGACGGCAACCTGGGCCTGTTGTGGTGTGTGGGTGGATGGTAATGTTGGCATACCCTGGTTGAATGACTATCTTGATGCCGGCGGGCCGGTGGGTGATGTATGGCACATCCACCTTTACGCACCCAATGACTGCGATCCGGCCGGTAGTCTGCAGCTTATCGGCAACTTCGAAACCTGGGCTGCCACTCGCGGTGTCACACGCCCTATTGTGATCACCGAGTTCGGTTGTCTGTTCCCAGGATCAACACAACGGGCGTGCGACTACATGACTGGAGTGATCCCGGTGCTACGCTCCGATTCGCTCGTCACCGGCTGGGCTTGGTGGAGCAGCAGCACCGGCCCCTACCCACTGTTCGACGACCAGGGCACCCCCACCGGGGCCGGACAATGCTATCTCAGCAGCAGTGGTCAGTGATCAGTTTACCGATCACTGACCACTGGCCACTGCTCTTGGGCTGAACCATTCTTGCGCTGAAGGCTTTGCTCCTTCACTTCGCTCAGGGCAGGCTCTGAGCGAAGTGAAGGAGCAGGTCCTTGCGGGCTGAGGCCCGAAGGGTCGTCACTGCCGTTCGAGCCCGGTCCGGGCACATTGAGCGGCGCACTTTCCAACACCACTGCCGGGCTTAAGCCCGGTTCTGCTGAGCCGACAGCCGGCTCAGCGGGGACCGTGCGCGCAGCATCCGGCCTGATCCGGCCATCGCGGTGCTCGCGTCCGTGCCAGCGTCCCCACAGGTTCCACCAGGAGGGCCGTTGCCTGCGGTGCTTTCTGCGCTCCCCGCCCTGACTATAGTAGTAATAGTAGTCATAGCCGGCTGACTGCCTGGTCATCCGGTTCAAGACCATGCCCAACAGGTTGGCACCCCCGCGTTCCAGGTTCTCTTTGGCCCGCTGCGCCGCCTCACGGCGCGTTCGCCCGGCATCGGCGACGAGGAGGACGCCATCAGCGGCGCTGGCCAGGATGGCCGCGTCAGCTACGCCCAGCACGGGCGGGCTGTCGAGGATGATGAGGTCAGCCTCCTGGCTCAGCGCCTCCATGAGGTGGCTCATCCGCTGCGACGCCAGCAACTCGCTGGGATTGGGCGGAATCGGCCCGCTGCTCAGTAGCCTGAGACCTGGCACCTGGGTGGTCTGGAGGTAGTTCACCACCGGTGTGCCCGAGTCTACCAGGGCTGTGCTCAGCCCATAGCTCGATGTGCACTGGAAGAGGCGATGCTGCTGCGGGCGACGGAGGTCGGCGTCAAGGAGGATGACACGCCGCCCGCCCTGGGCAAACACCGCGGCCAGGTTGGCGGCTGTGGTGGTCTTGCCATCACCGGGGCCTGGGCTGGTAACAACGATGCGCCGCAAGGGTTTGTCCACAGCGGCAAACTGGAGGTTCGTGCGCAAGACACGATAGGCTTCGGCAATGGGGGAACGCGGTAGATTGACAGCGACGAGCCTGTCCCGGGCGTCATTGCCGTCTATGCGGCCAATCGTCGCCAGGGTCCACAAACCCAATCGCTGGGTAACGTCTTCTGGCGATTTGAGGGTATTGTCTAGATACTCAAACACGGCGGCGGCAGCCACAGTAAGGATCAGGCCGAGCAGAGCGGCCAGAGCGGTATTGAGAGCGACGCGCGGCCGGACCGGAATGCGCGGCGCGAGCGCCGGCTCCACCACGCTGACGTTGTTAAGCTGCTGGGCCTCAGCCACGCGAATGCTCTCGTAACTCTGCAAGAGATTGGCGTAACTCGTACGGTACTGGGCCAGGCTGGTCTCCAGTTGAGTCTTCTGGCTTTGCTCTGCCGGCGTGCGGGGGTCCTTGATGGCATCGAGCGCGGCCTGAACCTGGGCCATGCTGGCCTGTACGGCGGCGATCTCTTTGGACAGGCTCTCTTTCGAGCTGGCATAGCGGCCGTTCTGCTGGGCCGCATTCTGCTCAATGAAAACGGAGGCGATGGTGTTAGCCAACGACGCTGCCTGGTCCGGGTTGGTGTCTTCGACGCTCAGGATGATGAGCTGTGTATCGCGCAGCAGGTCTACGCTTACCGATTTGGCCAGTTCATCCGGGTCAAGTGGCAGGCCAAGCTTCTGCAGTGCCGCTTCGAGCACAGGGCGTTTGTGCAACAACTCGCTGTAGGTCTTGGCAAGTTGCTGGCTCGTCAGTACCGCCGAATAGTCGGTCAAGCCACTGCGTGGTGCCTGGTCAACCATCAGTGTGGTCGAGGCGCTGTACACTGGCGTGATGTTACGGCTAACAATAAATGCTGCCATACCGCCCAGTAGGGTGCCCAGCACCATTAGCCACCACCAGCGCCGGACAACCACCCAGTATTTTCTCAATTCCATGTGCTCCTCCTATCGTAAGTCAGCAGTCTTTGCATGGGCCATGATCAGCCCCATGATCACCCAGATGAAGATGGCGGGCTTCGTATTCCAGCTCACCGCATCTATCAGGCCGTGCACGCTCACAGCCACCAGGCCAGCCCCCAAGCCGGCCGTCTGCAGCGCCAGATCGCCACGCCGACGCGCCGTGTAACGCCTGACCGTCTGCACCGTCACTGCCAGGGAGACACCCAGGAGGGCAATGAATGCGACCAGGCCCGGCAGGCCCAAATCCACCGCCACTTGCAGAAACAGATTGTGGGCGTGCGAGATGGCTGTCTCGCTTCCCGCCAGCACGACATACGGGTAGCGCAACGGCACAACCTGCTGAAACGTACCCAGCCCGATGCCCGTCAGCGGGAAATCGGCGATGGCGTCCAGTGCCCTAGACCACAACTCCAGGCGTCCCGGCCAGCCGCCTACGACAGGCGATGCCGCCAACACGGTCACGATCTGAACAACTCGCGCTGGCCGGGCCAGCGCGGTGCCAACCACAATCCCGCCCAGGGCCAAGAGCGCCAGCCCAACCCACGGCCACGGTGTGCTCAAAGGCCAACGGCGAGTCGCGGCAGGGGCCAGGGCCATCGTGGACACCACAAAACGGTACGCAACTACGAGGGCTAATCCGACGATTGCTCCGAAGAACGCGCCCCGCGACTTGGTCAGGATCAGCACCACCGCCATGATGGTCAGCGACAGAACTGTGAGACCAGTGAGGCACCACGACAGCCGGCGTCCTGGCCGCTGCCCCGCTACCTTCGGGGTAACCCCCTGGCCTGTGGCAAGCGCCAGCGTCACAGGCAGCAGGGCCGCCAGCGCCCCTGCCAGGACATTCGGATGGATAGAATCCGGCAGGATGTGAGGGAAAACGGCGTAGACCTGATCGAAGTTCACAAAGCCTTTAGCGTCGCTGATCCAGGTCACCCCAAACGGCGCGATTAGCGCCAGCGCTGTGCCTGCGGCGACGAGGAACGTAGCCCCCAGCCGCAACCTCTGCTCGCTGGTCGCCCACAGGATAGTGGCGTAGAATAGAACGATGCCCGCCAGGAGCAGCACCAGCGCTCTCTCCGTGATCTGTGGCCAGGCGCTGGCATATAGCGTCAGCGGGAGCGCCAGTAGTAACACGATGATAGGCCAGTCGGCCGGGGTCCTCAATCTCTTAGCCATTGGCTTCCAGCTATCAGAAATGATGAGCAACGGAGGACGAAAGACGGAGGCTATCCGTCGTTCGTCCCTCGTCCTCCGTCGCCGACCGATCGCTGACGGCTGTCACACGCTGGCGGTAGAAGTCCCGGACTGCGTCGGCCACCGCCCTGATGTCGCCAGGCGTCAGGTCGGCAAACATAGGCAGTGACAGGATCTCGCCCGCAATACGTTCGGTCACGGGCAACTCGCCTTGCCGATAGCCGAAATCGCGGCACGCGCGCTGTAGGTGGCATGGGATAGGATAGTGGATGCCCGTAGCGATGTCGTGCTGGCGCAGATAGGCTTGCAGTTCGTCGCGCCAGGGCGCTCGGATGACGTACAGGTGGTACACGTGACGGACATATGGCGCTGCCACTGGCGTCGTCACCGGCGTATCGGCCAGAAGCTGGTTATAGAACGCCGCGTGGTTGCGACGGGCCTCATTCCACGCCTTCAGATAGGGCAGCTTGACGCGCAGTATGGCGGCCTGGATCTCGTCCAGCCGACCGTTGACGCCGATGATCTCGTGATGATAGCGGCGATTCGAGCCGTGGTCACGCAACATGCGCACCTGCCTGGCGATGTTCTCATCGTTGGTCGTCACCATGCCGCCCTCGCCATAGGCCCCCAGATTCTTGGAGTAATAAAAGCTGAAGGCGGCGGCATCCCCCAGCGAACCCACCGGGCGGCCCCGGTAGGCCGCGCCGTGCGCCTGGCAGGCATCCTCGATGATTCTCAGCCCATAGTCATGTGCCAGGTCAATCAATGGGTCCATGTCGGCCGGCTGGCCGTACAGATGAACCGGGACGATAGCGCGTGTGCGGCTGGTGATGCAGGCCTCGACCTGGCTGATATCCATGGTGTACGTCACCGGGTCAATGTCCACGAAGACTGGACGAGCGCCGGTCAGCGCAATCGCTTCGATGGTGGCGATGAAGGTATGTGAAACGGTGATGACCTCGTCCCCCGGCCCGATGCCGCAAGCCCTGAGAGCCAGCCAGAGCGCAGTAGTGCCCTCGCTAACGCCAATGCCGTATTGCGCGCCGCACACATCGGCAAACTCGCGCTCCAACGCCTGGACATGCTCGCCCAAGAACAGATGCATGCCATCTAACACCTCTCCGATTCGCCCCAGAATCTCGTCTTTGAGGGGCTGGTACTGCTTCTTCAGATCCACTAACGGTATTGCAGGCATCACCCTTCCTCCCCTGTCCGTCTGAGCACGCGCGCCGGCACGCCAGCCACAATGGTGTCCGGCGGCACGTCGTGGGTTACGACCGCGCCAGCGCCGACAATGGCGCGTTCACCGATGGTCACACCGCACAGAATCGTCGCGCCGCTGCCGATGGACGCGCCCCGCCTGACCAGGGTGGGGATCAGCTCCCAGTCCGCGGCCGTTTGCAGCCTTCCGTCGGAGGTCGTCGCGCGCGGATAACGGTCGTTGATGAAGCACACCCCGTGTCCAATGAAGACATCGTCCTCAATCGTGACGCCTTCGCAAATGAACGTGTGGCTGGATACCTTGACCCGCCTGCCGATGCGCGCCCCTCGCTGGATCTCGACGAAGGCACCGATCTTGCTCTGGTCGCCGATCTCGCACCCATACAGGTTCACGAAGTTATAGATTTGGACGCCCTCACCCATCCGCACATCCGGCGCAATGCTGCGGAGTGTGTGGCGCATAGGGCGCGGGGTGTAGCGACGGTAACGCTTCACGCTTCACCCTCCTCGCCACACGATATCTTGATGGGCATCCCACTATCCAGGAGCGACCTCTGAGCCGCTTCCAGGATACGAACAACCTTCAGCCCCATGCGGCCATCGCTACACGGCTTCTGCCCGCTCTCAATGCAGTTCACAAAGTGCTCACACTCCACACGCAGCGGCTCGACCCACTGGATGGGCACGTTGGTGACTTCGCCGTAGCGATACGACAGGTGGAACTCCTCTATCGTATCTGAGTAGGGCGGCACGTCCACACCCTTGTCATAGATGGACACTTTCTCGTCGGCAATATCATCGTAGACTAGCATCTTCTTGCTGCCAACGATGGTGGTGCGCCGGATCTTGAAGGGATCGAGCCAGCTCACGCGCAGGTCGGCCAACACCCCATTGGGAAAGGTCAGCGTCAGGTGGGCGATGTCATGGATGCCCTTGTCCTTTTGCACGTACACACCGCCGCGCGCACTCACCATGATCGGGTCTTGCTCGAGGATGTAGCACAGAATCGAGATGTCGTGGGGGGCCAGGTCCCACATGACGTTGACATCGGTCTGGAACAGGCCCAGATTGACGCGGGTGCTGTTAACGTAAAAGATATCGCCCAGCTCACCGCTGCGGACGATCCGCCGCACGGCTTCGACCGCCGGGTTATATTGGAATGTGTGGCCTACCATGACAACACGCCGCACCTGTTCCCCCAGGCGCACGATCTCCTCGGCTTCGCGGCTGCTAGCGGCCAGAGGCTTCTCGACCAGAATGTGCTTGCCGGCCGACAGGCCAGCCAGCGCGAGCCGGGCATGGGTCGAAACCGGTGTGGCAATACACACCGCCTGGACATCTGAGGCCAGCATCTCCTCATAGTCACGGGTAACCTGAACATAGGGGTACAGGCCCTTCAGGTGATCCAGTCGGTCTTGGCGGTAGTCGCAGACCCAGGCCAACTGCGCCCGATCCATCTCGTGAAAGTTGCGAGCCAGCTTCGGCCCCCAATAACCGCAGCCGATCAGACCTACGGTAACCATCTCACCTCCTCACGTAAGACGAAGGATGAACCATGGAGGGCGAATGCCCTTCGTCGTCGGTCCCTTGTCTCACCATGTCCCTCTTTTGGCTGCGCTGTGGCAGCGCCGCGCTTATCACCTCGCGCAGTGTGCCAAAGATGATCCGGAGGTCGAGCCAGAACGACCACTGAGCAATGTACTCCAGGTCTTGCTCGATCATCTCGTCGAACGTAGCAGTTTGTTTGCCCTGCAATTGCCACAAGCCGGTGATGCCCGGTCGCACTGCCAGGCGGCCGCGCTGGCGCGCGCTGTAGGCGGCGACCTCAAGTCGGACGTGGGGGCGCGGGCCGACCAGGCTCATGTCACCGCGCAGCACATTCCACAGTTGCGGCAGCTCATCCAGATAGGTCGCTCGCAGCCAGCGGCCCAGTCGGGTGATGCGCGGGTCGTAGCCGATCTTGCGGTAGGGCTGCTTGCGCCCGCCTGCCGCCGGATCGCCGTGGATCAGCAGGTTCAACTGGCGCAAGTAATCACCGTCGCTGCTCCCAACGCTCATCGTGCGGAACTTGTAGATGGTGAATGGCTGCCCGTTTCGGCCAATGCGCTCTTGCCGGAATAGCGCCGGCCCCTCTGAGTCCAGCCGGACGAGCAGGGCGATCAGCCCCAACAGCGGTGCCAGCACGATCAGCCCAGCCATGGCAGCGACGACATCGAACAGACGTTTCAGACCTTCCTGTGCCCGGCGTCTCGTAATGTTCATCGCGCTGCGCCTCGCTCCACATAAAGATCAACTGCCACCCTCTTCCCTCCTCCATGAGGGGAGGGAATGGGGGAGAGGCCCCTACCCACTATCTCCCGGTAGTGCTGCTCGAGTTGGTCAGCAATGGCGGGCCAGCGGTGATGCGCCTCGACGTAGGCGCGCGCCTGCTTGCCAAGGCGGGCCCGCAATCTGGCGCTCGACAGTAGCGCCAGCACCATATCAGCGAAGTCAATGGGGTCGTCGGCGATCAGCAACTCGCGGTCGTGCTCAACGGCCAGCGCGGCCGTTGCTAAAGAGGTGGAGACCACTGGCAGGCCCATAGCCATGGACTCCAGGACCTTGTTTGAGACGCCTGCGCCGGCCCGCATGGGGCAGACGGATACGGTGGCTCGCGCCAGGTGCCGGCGCACATCGGGCACGTAGCCGGTCACCTCGACGTTGGGATCGGCGGCCAGGGCCTGGATCGCGGGCACAGGGTCTCGTCCGATCAGCAGCAAGCGCACATCCGGTCGCCGGGCGCGAATGAGCGGAAGGATATGATGGTAGAAGTGCAGCACGCTGGTGACATTGGCGTGATAGCTCAACCGCCCCAGGAAGGCAATCGTTGGGGGCTCAGTTCGCAGACCGCCGCCGTTCAGTGGCGAGAAGAACTCGGTGTCCACGCCATTGGGCAGGATCGCGACGGGCACCTCCGGCGCCAGATCGTTGAGCGCGGCGCGGTCGGCGGGGGAACTGACCAGCACCCGGTCATACTGGCGAATCGCCCAGGCCTCGAAGCGGCGGAATTTCGCCCATTCCAGCGCCGCTATCGCCCGGCGTAGCAGGCTATGGCTGGCACGAAAGGCGCGGGCCGATGCCAGTGTCATGCTGTCAACCGCATCATACACTTTGACGATCCGTTCGCAGAGTGCAGACGCTTCGCGCACCGCTGGCG
>CADDZL010000147.1 GCA_902812335.1 Chloroflexota bacterium
GGAGGAACCCCTTTCCCGGCCTGCGGCTCAGGGGCCAGAATGCGATCTTGTGGCCGCCTCCGCTGCGCACAGGCTTGCGCAGCCAACGGCGTGGGGGCGTGCCCCCCCTTCCCTGCCCCCCTCTCCCCAAGCTCTGGGAGACGGGGATGGGGGATGAGGGCTGCTCTGAGTAGATCGTTTGAGGCGTCGGAATCCCCTGCCGCTGAAGGAAGCCGAAGACAGTCGGCCAGTGCCGCACCCGGGCCAGCACGGCGGCGCTATTGCCCAGTAGCAGCGCACCGTCGTGCGCCGTGGCACCTGCGGCAAACTGTTCCACAACCTCTGGATGGTTCTCCAGGTCGGAGGTATAGGTTATGGCATCGAAGTTCAGGTGCCGGCTGGCCTCATAGAGTTCGGCCGACCCAAAGGGCAGGCCAAAGTCGCGCTTGAGAGAATAATTCTCGCATATGCGCCTTTGGTCATAGTCGCCGAAGTAATCCAGGGTGATAAAGTCGTAGCCGGCTGCCCTGGCTGACTCGGCAATGGCTCTGGTGCTGACCCCGGTGATTAAGATGCGCATTCGCCATGCTCGCCCCAGAAGATGGACCGACTAATCCGTCCAAGTATAGGTTGTGTTCTACCAGGATGGTAGTGTTAAATGTCACCGACGGTCCATGATGGATGTCATAGCAGGTATTTTTGCTTGAGTTCGGCGGCCCCCTGAATATACAGGTGATCAAAGACGGTGCCTATCGCGCCGCGGATCTCCATCACATCCACCAGTTCAGCCAATGGCCCGCCGGCCAGGCCATCAGCCATCAGGGCCGCGCCCTGGGCTGCTTCCTTGGCTACACTGGCCAGTCCATTCACCCTGCGCACCGGCCCGAAGCGAGACAGCCGCTTGACCAGTTCCTGGCGGATTTTATCTGTGCGGCAGAGCCGGCCTGAGATCAAGATCTCGCGTGGCTCAGGCACGACGACCAACTCCGCGGCCACGCTCTTGACAACCCCTTCGATCAGCGCTTCCCAGGCCATCCGGGCACGTTCGTCACGCTCGGCCAGGTCGGCAAATGCCTCCGGCGCAAGCTCCGGGTGGCCGGCCATATAGGCGGCCCCACCGGTGAAGAGGAGTTCTTTATGGAAGCTGCCCAGCAGGTAGGCCAGCTCCCCATCCATGCTGCCCAGCGAATAGTAGCCCGGCCCCGCCACCGTCCCGCCCAGGCCATCTACCACCTTGCCCCCGGCCACGGCCATCACCGCGGTATAGGCTCCACCCACCTCGGCGAAGATAAAGGACGTCTCTCGATACGGGATGCCGTAGTGGCGGGCCTGGTCGTAGATGCCCAGCGCCAGGCAACACAGCTTATCGGTCGTGCCCATGTCAATCTTGTTGGCCTTGCGGTGTTCTGGCACGGTGGGCAGGTGGATCACACCGGGGAGAAAGAGGATGGGCAAGCCGCTGGCTTTCATCAGCGGGATCATCTTGCCCATCCCACCCAGCACAGGGATGCGGCCCCGTTCGCGCTCATCCACCAGGGTGAAGAGAAACCGCTCTTGATCCCCGAACTTCTCGATGGGCACCAGGGGCAGGCCATAGCCCGAAGGGGCAGCGATTAAGTCCACAGGCCGGGCCGAATGCAGCAGATCGATCAGCGCCTGAGGGTTGGCGGCGAACTCGGGTGAGGGCAGGGTCGTGTCCAGGAACACCTGCCCGTCGTCCAGGCCGCATACATCGAAACTCACCGTTCCGGGATCAATCCCAATCACTCTGGTCATCGGTTTCTCCTCTGCAGTCGCCTGAGGTATCGGATGGATTCAACTGATCAGCATTTCGAATTCGGTCTCGTGTTCGACCTCTTCGGCCAGGATGTGCACCATCAGATTATAGGTGATCGGGTCCTTGCCGTGCGTCTTTTGGGCCAGCTTATTGTACACCTCGATGGCGGCGCGCTCGGCCTCGATCACCGTCTTGACGATGGCCCCAAAGTCCTTCTCGTCTGCCGGTGGAGCCGGATAGCCAGCATTGCTCGCCTCCACCAGCTTGGAGATGTCGGCGATCGGCTTGCCACCGAGCTGGGCAATGCGTTTAGCCAGTTCGTCCTGATGCTCCAACTCATCTTTGGCCGTGTCTTTGAGCAAGTCGGCCAGGTGCATGGCGGCTGGCCGGCCTGTGACCACCTGGCCCATGTAGTTGTAAGCGTAGGCCGCCAGCCACTCATCGGCATACGCGCGATTGAGATCGGCGATGAGCTCGGCAACGTTCAGCTCAACGATCTGAGCACCTTTGGTACCCATCTGTCTGCTCCTTTCTATTCAAGTAGCTTTGACCCGCTCTGCAACAAGCTCGCCGTCCACCCGCACCAGCTTGAGCCAGACCTTGCAGTGGGGACACTGGATGATGTCGCCTTCGCGGGCATCGGGGCTCAACTCCACGTCCCTCAGGCAAACCGGACATTCGACCATGGGTCCCCTCCAGGCTGAGACATCCCTGACAGCCCGCCTACTTGCGTGCGCCGGCAAAGCGCCTGGCGACATCCGCCCAGTTGACGATGTTCCACCAGTTGCTCAGCCAGTCTGCCCGCCGGTTCTGGTACTTCAAGTAGTAGGCATGCTCCCAAACATCCACGATCAACAAGGGCATCACCCCCCACACGCTGAGGTCCTGGTGCTTCTCGATCTGTAGAATGATCAGTTTGCCGAAGGCGGGCGCCCACCCCAAGAGACACCAGCCGCTGCCTTCTACCGCATTGGCGGCGGCGGTAAATTGAGCCTTGAACGCATCAAAGCTACCGAAGTCCTGGGCGATCTGCGTCGCCAACTCCCCACTGGGTTGGCCGCCGCCCTGCGGCGTCATGTTCTCCCAGAACAACGTGTGCAGGATGTGGCCGGAACCATGGAACGCCAGTTCCCGCTCCCAATGCTTGATCAAGGCATAGTCGCCCGCTGCGCGGGCTGCGGCCAGTTGTTCCTCGGCCTTGTTGAGCCCGGCCACATAGCCAGCATGGTGCTTGTCATGGTGCAGGCGCACCGTGGGCTCGTCGTAGTAAGGTTCCAGAGCGTCGTAGGCATAAGGCAGGGGGGGAAGTTCGTAAGTCATTTCTCACCTCCTCATTCGATCCGGCCTACTCAGGCCGGCGCTTCCAGCGCCTTGCCGATAGCGTAGATCTCTTCGATGTCGAGGACCAGGTCGTTTCGCTCGAAGAGCCTGGCCACCGCCGCGCGGTGGATTTTCATCTTCAGCCCGCCGATGCCGATTGCGCCGAAAGCCACTTTGCCCTCGCGCAGTTTGCCGTCATCGGTCGGCTTGATGCCCCCGACGCCGGTGGGCGGCACGGCATTCACATCAGCGACCACTTCAATGGTGGGGTTGGCTGCCCAGAGGGCCTGCTTCACCAGTTCGACCCCGGCAGCGCCGGTGGTCAGGACAATGTTCGCCCCTTCCAGGGCCTTAGCGACGGCCGCATCGTCGCGGACCTCCAGAGGCTCGACTTCCAGGTTGAAACGATCGCGGATTGACCGGCTCACGCTCTGAGCGCGGTCCAGGTTGCGCGAGGTGAGTGTGACCCGGCAGCCTTCCTTGCCCAATAAGGCGGCTGCGCGCACGCCGACCGGCCCGGTGCCGGCGAAAATGACCGCGCGTTTGCCCGCCACCGGCACAGCGCGAATGATCTTCAAGACAGCCGCGGCCGCGGTGGTGTTGGAGCCGTTGGGATCGGCCATTACCGACACCCGCACCGGGCCAAAGAAGGCCTCCAGGGTGGCCTTGAGCATGGCCTCACCCACCGGCACCGATGAGCCGCCGATGAAGATGGCGGTATTCTTCAGGGCGTCGCCGCCCCGCGTGAACATCGCACCATAGACCAGGTTGCGCACATCGTCCACGCCCACCCCGCCATAGCTGAGAACGTGGTCAACTCCTGCATCGTAGGCAGTGATCGCATCGAACACACTGGCGAAGCGATCGCTGTCCAGTTGTACAAGCAGCTTTTCCATGGCTCCATTCCCCTTGATCTGTCGGTCTGTGCCGAATGTCGCCGGGGACGGGAGCCGCCAGCCTGGTCAGGTGCTACCTACTGCTCACCGGTTTCAGAGCAGGTCGAGTTCTCTGGCCTGATCGAGCCACTCCTCAAACAGTTCAGAGGACTCTCGCCACTTGCCGGCGCGGTACAACTCGACCACGCCGTAGTACAGGTCCTGCAGTTCCGGCGGTAGGAAGACGAACGCATCCTGAAGGAGGTCTCTGGCTGCCTCCCGCTCCCGTCTCGCGAACTGCTCCTCGATAACCTGTGCGGCCTGCTCCAGGGTCTCCTCTGCCTTATCAGCTTCCATGCTACTCTTCTCCTTTGGCGGGTCTGAGCCGGGAGGATGGCCGACCCACAAGAATCATAGCATGAATTCAGCTCGCCAACCAATCAGGTCAGGAATTCAGCAGGAACATCGGTTTCAAGCTTAAGCACCCGTTATGCTCAGCGCAGCAAAGCCTCTCAGCCCTGCGGGCCAGAGACCCTCCACCTCGTTCAGAGTGACATCCGGTCAGAACCGATGCTCCTGGGCAAGCCGGTCAAGAGCACATGACCGACCCCGCAGAATCACCGCACATGGATGATAAACCGCGCCCTTACCCCCTCTCACCCCCTATCTTCGCCCAGCAACGAGGTCTTGAGAACCTGAAGATGGGGCCGACCTGCGCGGAAGGTCCGGCCACTGGTCAGGTTGTTGATCGTCACCTGGGATGGGCAAAACAGCAACGGGTCAATATTGTAAAAGTTGCCGTAGCGCTGGAAGAGCTGGTAGCACGGCGTGCCATAATCCGGCGAGTTCGACGAAGGGATGCGCCCGATCAGGTCTTCGACTTCGGCGTCGTCGGCCCGCATGATATAGTGGACCCGCCCGCCATACAGCACGCAATCGTTGGCGAGCGCGCTGGCCAGGTCCTCGTCAGGGACCACCGGCGGGAGGGGGCATGTGCCGAAGCCATGCAGAACCTGGCGCACATCAAAGCCCAGCTTGAGCATCTTGTGCATCCCCGTCGCCACGACCCGGGCCACGATCTGGACGGCGCCCGCCAGGCAGGCTGCCGGAGCTACCAGAATGGTGACCCCGCTGGGTTCCAGCCGGCACTTGCGGGCGATGTATTCCGCCACCTCGTCGCTAGGCAGTTCGCGCGCTTCCAGGATAATGACCGCCACGTCGGCGCCATCCCGATAGTTCAACTGCTGGAACAACGGCTCCACCGCCGCCCGAGCCCGGGCCGGCCCAGAGCCAATGGCAAAGAAGCTCCCCCGCCGAATGCCCCACCCGGCGTACTGAGACGCCATGCAGCCGATTTCGGTCTGATCCACCACCACTCTGACGCCGGGTAGCCAGAAGCCCGGTCCGGCATCCTCGCCGAAGTACAGGGGCACGAAAGCCACCTCACCCATCCCCCCCAGGCTGACCTCAGCCGCATATTGACCCGCGAGCAACCCGCCAGAGGCCTTGACCCCCAGGTCTATGACCCGCGCCCCGCACGACAGGCGGGTCACCGAAATGCCCAACTGCTCGGCGCGGGCGACCATCTGTTCAACGATCGCAGCGGCTTGCTGATTGGCGCTGATCATCTCTCCCCTCCTGTCGGATAGTCCATCGGGCTGCCAGCCACCATCTGGCTTCGATCGGGTTTGTGGCGCGGCTGGATAGGAGGCCTCGCCAGGGGAGAACAGTGGGCGCATCCCGCACCTGAGGTGGGATGCGCCCAGTATGTCCTCAGTCGGATCCTATGCCCAGGACTAGACGGCCACGTCCCACTGGCACAGGCCCTTAGCCTCCGCGCCGTAAGCCTTGATGTACGGCACGTTGCGCTTGATCAGGTCGGTCGTCGCGCACTCCTTGCACGTCCGGGCCGGCGCGCCCACCTTGGTCGGCGCCAGCGCGATGATGTTGGTCATCAGCGTGGCGGTGACGCACTCGGTGGTCAGGAAGCACGGATAGTCGGCCAGGCTCATCAGGGCCGCGAAGCGCTGGGTGATGGCGCAGGCTGGATAGGTGTAGCGCTGCGGGTTCATAATGACCGGGTGGTTGTTCACCGGGCTGAGGTCAACCGGGATGCCCTTGATCTTGGCACCGCCGCCCTTCGGCTCGATCTCCAGGATCTGCTCGCCGCGCTTGAGGATGTCAATGAAGTCGGCGTTGTGCAGTTCGTCGGCTTCGCCACGGCCGGGGTTCATAGCCGCGTAGTTGTGGAAGCGCTTGTTGAACAGATCGATCACCATCGGCACGGTGAACGCGTCCAGCCACAGGATGTAGGCCACAGCGCAGGCGCCCGCACCGGTGGCGACGCTCAGCACGTCCCACTCGCTCTTGTAGGCGTCCGTGTCCAGGCCCTTCTTCAAGGTGTTCTCGTACACCCTGGTGACGGCCTCATAGATGCCGAACACCATGTCGTCCTTGAACATGTTGAAGGTGGCCGGGCCGAGGTGGTGGCCGACGTCGCCCACGCAGTAGGCCGGGACGGTCACGATGTTGCCCGGATGCACCCCCGCCTTGAGAGCGGCCAGGACGTAGGGCTTCATCCGCTCCTTGTACTGCTTCATGTATTCGGCAGTATCAAAGGAGGTATGGCCACCGTGTCCACCCAGGTTATGCGTCTTCATCAAGTGCGTCTGGGCCGCCGTCGGCTCGCGGTAGATGAACTGCAGCATGTCGATCTCGGCCTTCTCTGCCTCAGACACCGTCTTGCCGGCTTGCAAGGCGGCCCGGAAGGCCCCGCCAATGCCGTACGAGGTGTTCATGCCCCAGGACTTGGAGGCCAGGATGGTGCGCTTGTGGTCCTTGGGGATGTCCAGCGTGCGCAGGATGCGGTTCACCACGTTAGAAGTCGAGCCGACAGAGAAGGCGAAGTCCACCACGCAGGTCAGGCCGTACATGCCGCCGTAGCGGGCGACCACCTCGCGGCCAATCAGGGCCCGATTCTCGGCGATGGCATCAATGAACTTCCACATGGAGGCCTTGAAGGCCGGGTCTTCCTCGTACAGGATCTCCAGGATGGGCGGGGTCTGGTAGTGCTCAACAAAGGGGTCATCCTCCGGCCGGATGGTGTTGTTGACGGAGATCTTGTTGAGGATATCATAGTGGATGTTCACTGACTGAACATGCAGGTCAATGACCTCTTTCGACTGCCCAGGGCCCGGCTTCATGCCGTTGACGGCATCCACGTAGGGCTTGGCGTCAGTGAACTTAAAGGGGCCACCGCGCTTCTGCCGAATGACTTCCAGGTCGGCATTGGCCGCCGCAGTAGCCTCGGCGATCATCTTCGCGTAAATAGCCTTGTCTGCCATTTCTGTCACCCTCCTTAGTGACATTCGATCGGTGCTGCTCTGATCCACAATGCTGGATCTGCTCTGATCACGAAATCGGGCAAGTCAACTTCGGCGCGCTTGGTTCGATTCTCACCTCCTTTTTCAGGTGCGTGATGGTCGATCACATGCTGTGAGACCGGCAGTATCCGCCGATCTCAGGTTTCTTTCGGTGTCGATCCCTCGGATCGAACCGCCCTTACTTCAGTGGGCTAGAGTGCCCACAACAAGCCAGACCTGAGATCCGTCGGTCTGCCATCCGCGATCGTCTTTGGTTTCTGATCGCCAGAATCATGCCTGCAACGGCATCAGAATAATGACGGTACTGCGCTTTCCAAGCGGGAACGGTTAAATCCTACGAAGACCTGCTCGTCAACGATGACCGCCGGCCGATCCGTTTGCCCGGTCAACTCTCTTAATCTTTGCAACGCCTGGGGATCGGCCGAGACGTCGAGTTCCTCATAAGGAACCCCTTTCCTGCTAAAGAAGTCTCGCGCCTCCTGCGTCTCAGAGGAAGTCGGTACACTATAGATGGTGACGTACACGGAGGCCAGACATTTACAAGGCATAGTTCCCCCCGTCTGAGTGGCAGACACTCCTAATATAAGCCGTACCCTATCATCCTGATAGTGTCAGATGTCATAGTTTATCTATGACAAATGTCATATGTTAAGAAACCTGTTTAGTATATATTAAGCATTTATATGATATATATCTAATCGAATCGCATCAGACTGGTGAATTGATGCGCCTGATCCGCGCCCCCCGGTTGTCAGCCCGCACGCAAGAGACCCGCCCCCCGCCCTGGCCTGCCAGAAACCGGCGAGCCTCTTCTGCCAATCGCAGCGCCGCTTCCTCGCCTGCCATCAGGCCGTAGACGGTGGGCCCCCATGAACTCTGACCGGCCCCCACGGCCCCGCTGTTGAGCAGGTGGCCGATCAGCCGTTCCGACAGGGGATTGGCGTAGCGCCCGCCCTGGACAGCCGCGAAGCAATCTCCCACCAATCGTTGAACCTCGGTCAGGGCCTGCCCAAAGCCGATGATGTCCCGCTCTATCAGCGATGGCAGCATCTTCATCAGCAACAGCCGGCTGATCTTCTCCACCAGTGTGGCCGGTGCCTGGGGCAACGTCTCAAAGGCGCGCTGCTCCTGCTCCCCGCTGAAGCCTGCCGCCACCTCCGGCACCACCACCACAAAATACCAGTCCTGCGGGAAGGGATGATGGAACAGGATCGGCGGGATCTCTTTCTGTGCTGCTGGGGGAAGCCGTACATCAGCCCCGGGGACGACCTGACGGCTTCGGGCCAGCCGGTGCCCGCCATCCAGGACAAAGCCGCCCTGCTGAAAGGCGGCAATGCCGATGCCCGAGTGCACCCCCCGCCCCATAGCCACAGCTATCTCCGCTGTGCTCAGCTTCAGACCGCCCAGCCGCGCCAGGGCCGTGCCCACCGCCAGCGCCAACTGGGTGCCTGACCCCAGGCCGACATGGGCAGGGATACTGGCTTTCAGACGCAGGCGAACCCCATAAGGGAGAGGATAACGG
>CADDZL010000148.1 GCA_902812335.1 Chloroflexota bacterium
AGTATACTGCGATGACAGGTTGAGGGGGACATCGCCCACATTGCCGATGAGCACGTATACGTATCCAAAGTAGGTGCTGGTATAGGTAAAGCGGCTGGCCCGGTTGCCCGGCGCTATATCATCGTTCCCCCCGATCCCGTTGCCATTGGCGTCATACAGGATCATGTTCGTATCGGTGGGCGCACCCTCCGGGATGGTCGTTTCGCAGGTATAGGTCTCGCCTGGCTTGGCGATGAACTTGTAGAAGTCGTTGTCTGGGGTCTGGTTCTGCCAGGGAACGAAATTGGCGTTATAGGTTGCGCCGAGGCCGATCGGATAGGCGTGATCGAAATCGTAGTTAGGCTCATAGGCGTCCGGCGCACTCACCTGGGTCGGTGAGGGCAGCGGGGTACGCGAAGCTGTTGGGGTCAATGAGGGCGTCGGCGTCACCGTCGGCGTGCTGGTCAGGTCAAACACCCCGATGCTGTAGGTTTTGGCCGAGCTTGGCGGGGACGGGTCTTTATTAGACACCTTAAAGTAGTAGTAGCCATCTGCTGGCGGACTCCAGGTGATTTGCGAGGCCAGGTTGCCCGGCTCAATATCGTCATTTTCGGCGACGAAGTTCAGGCTGCCATCGTAAAGGTCCACAACCGTGTCCACGCCGAGGCTGAGACCGGAGGTCTGAACCATATAGGTGTGGCCGCCCTTCACGTAAGACTTGTAGAAGTCCACATCGGGTCCCGGGCTGCCGGGGGGATAGGGCACAAAGTTGGCCCCGGTGAGCAGGCCGCCGACGGATATGACATAGGCCTGGGCAAAGGTATCGTTGGGCTCATACCCATCGGGCACGGGGGTCGAGGTCGGCACGGGCGTCTGCGTCGCTGTGGGTGTGATCGTCGGCGACGGCGTATACGTTGGGCCGGGTGTGCCGCTGTTGTAATAACGGATCACCAGGCCATTGTGGACGGCGGTCGCATCGTTGTAGCTATACTGGAGGGCTTTCCAAGAAGTACCATCCTGAATGCCCAACGTGGCCGAACTGCCGTTGCCGTACGCCCCCGGCATATTCTGGTACAACACCCAGACGTCATCCGTCGCCTCTTCAATCTGGACCTCAAACGTCAGGTAGGTCGTCTGGGCTGAGATATGTGGGATGTTCCACCACTCGACCACGAATATCTGATTAGGAGGCGTGCCGGTGGTCTCGTAGAGCACCTGGCATGTCGCCGGATAGCAAGCTGGCGGGTACAGATCGTCCCAGAACGGAGCGATCATGACACCCATAGATGAGTTGGGTAGGGATGTATTGGCCCAGGCGTTGTTGGTTGTGGTGAACTGCAGGTTGCCATTCGAACTGATGGTCACCACATCATAGCCCACGCCGTAGAAGTTGAAAGTAAAGCCCAGCGGGATATCCTCGACCACCTGGTTATCGCCACTGAGAGTAGTGTTGTTGGTCGCCGTAATCCATGTCCGCGTGGTGATAGTATCATCGCAGCGGTAGCCAAACGGGTCGGTGGGCAGGCTGGCGCAGCGCTGTGTGGGGGAAACGTTCGCCACCACGGCCGGGGTTGTCGGCGCCGGCGTACTGGCCAGCGTCGGCGTGCCTGAAGGTATGGGGGTGCTCGTGAGTGTCGGTGAACTCGTTTGCTGGGGAGCCGGAGTCGCGGCCAGCGGCATTTGAGCGATGGTAGGAGAATTGGCCACGAGGAGCGCGAGTAAGACCAGCGCCGGAAGCCATATCCATGGCCAGAACAAGTTCACTTTGCGCGTGCGTCTCATCGGTTCGCTCCTTCGCTTGGGCAGCACACCGCCGCACGGCCCACCTTCTGTCGCTCCCATCCGAGAAGCGACTGGCTGGCAAGTATACCACATCCCCCCGCTGGCCGCCAATCTGCCAACGGATGGCTAGCGCATTAGCGGATGATCCGCAGGTGTATCCGCTAATCCACTATAAATCCGCTGACAGACCGCCCCCATCGCATCGCCAGCCCCTGATGGGTGTTGATATAGTTGATACGCTGCACAGGGAGGAGCCATGCCCGCCAGGGGCGTCGCCATTGTCACCGATAGCACCGCCAACCTGCCCGACGACTTCATCCGCGAGCATCATGTTGCCATGATCCCGCTCAACCTGATCTGGGATGGCCGCGTCTATCGTGAGGGCGCGGATATAGACGCCACCACCTTCTATGCCCGGCTGGCCACGAGCCGCACCCTGCCGACGACCTCGCAACCCTCGGCTGGCGTCTTCAAAGAGTTCTTCCAGGAGGTCGCAAAGGAAAGCTGCGACATCGTCGCGGTGCTTATCTCGTCCCTGCTCAGCGGCACCATCGCCTCAGCCCAGGCCGCGCGAGAGATGCTGCCGGAACTCAACATTGAAATCGTGGACTCGCGTTCGGCATCCATGGGCCTGGGCTTCTGCGTCATGGAGGCCGTCAGAGCGGCTGAAGCCGGGGGCTCGCTTGCGGACGTAGCGGCTGCGGCCCGGCGGCTGGTCCCGAAAATCCACGTCCTCCTCACGCCGGCCTCATTGGAATTTCTCTACCGGGGCGGGCGCATCGGCGGCGCGCAGCACCTGCTGGGGACCGCTCTCAATATCAAGCCCATTCTCACCCTGGTTGATGGCCGTGTTGAACCGCTGGAGCGCGTGCGCACGCGGCGCAAGGCGATTGACCGGCTGATTGAACTTGTCCAGGAGCGCGCCGGTGATCGTCCAACCCATCTCGCCGTGCTCTACACGGGCACGCCAGATGACGCCGTCGAACTCCGCGAACGCCTCAAGCAGAGCATCCACTATGTCGAAGACTACTTCTTTCCGGGCACTCCGATCATCGGCGCCCATGTCGGTCCGGGAACGATCGGTGCTATTTTCTACACCGATGAGCCCATGCAAACAGACGCGCCGGGCGTAGTACCCTATGAAACCTCAACCGGATAGCGGGCCTGGACGCGCCTCAAGGACGACAAATGGAACCCTCTCGACCAGGCTCCGTTGACGACGGCCAGAGGCCACTCCCAGGCCAGGCGACAACGGCCCAGGTGGCAGCCCTCTACGACCAACACGCTGCTGCCATGCTCGGCTTGGCTTTACGCATCCTGGGCGACCGCAACGAAGCTGAAGAGGTACTCGAAGAGGTTTTCTTATATGTCTGGGAACACGTCAATGAACTTGGGGAGAAGCCCGCGAGCCACGCAGATTGGTTGCTCAAGACGACACGCAACCTGTGTCTCGCCCGGCTACGCCGGCGACCCCCACCCACCAGCCCCCCTTCCTCAGTCCTTCGCTTCGCTCAGGAGGGGAGAGGAGCCGGGAGTGAGGGCAAAGAACAGCCTGCCCGGCGTGTCCGTGAGGCGCTCGAGAGCCTGCCCCAGGAGCAGCGTCAGGTGATTGAGCTCCTATATTTTCAGGGCCTGTCACGCCGTGAAGTCGCCGCGCGCCTGGGCTATCCGGATGAGACCGTACTGGCCTACGCCCGACTGGGATTGCAGCAGCTACAGGAGGCACTGCTGACAGCGGGCGCGGGCATGAATGATGCGAATGAGTAAATCGCCGCACGTCGAAGACTTGATCCCGTTCTACGCGCTGGGCGGCCTGGAGGCAAGTGAAGCCGAACGCGTAGCTGCCCACCTGGAGACCTGCCCTGCCTGCCGCCACCTGGCTGATGAGGCTCTGGCCATCGTGGCCCTCCTTCCCTATGCCGCTCCACCGGTGACGCCCTCACCGGAGACCAGGTCCAGGCTGATGGCCCGCATCCAACGACGGAGGACGGGGGATGAAAAACGAACGACCTTCGCCCTTCGCTTTCCGTCGCCCGTCGTCAACGCCTGGCGTGCCCTGGCCCCAACCCTGGCCGGGCTGGGTCTGGCCTTAGCCGTCATTCTGGCGGGCCTGAACATTTCGCTGCTCACCCAGATCAACCAACTGCGCCAGCAGAACCAGAATCTATCGGAGCGCCTGCAACAGCAGCAGCAGTACCTGGCACTGATCACGGCTCAACAGACACAGGCCCGCGAATTGAAGGGCACCGATCTTGCGCCCGGGGGCGCGGGCCGCATTTACTTCGACCCGGCTCAGGGGAGTGGCTTGCTGGTCGTATACGGCCTCGAGGCGCTATCGCCCAATGAGACCTATCAATTCTGGATGATCGGCGCAAACGGCCCGGAGAGCGCTGGCCTGTTCCGGGTGCAGGCCAATGGCCAGGGCGAACTGTTGATCAACTGGCATCAGGCATTCCAAAACTATCAAGCTGTGGGGGTCAGTCGCGAGCCGGCCGGAGGTAGCCCCCAACCCAGCCGCATCGTCCTCCTGGGCCAACTGTGAGCACGAAACACACGAAAGAGCGCGCAAGACACGAAAAGCTTTCGTGCCTTCCGCGTCTTGCGTGGCCCCTTGCCCCCCGCACCGGTCTCGCATAAAATCCTCCCTAGAGGACCAGGGAGCGATGGAGATATCACCCGTCTCATGGAAATAACCGCTGGCGTTCATCTCGTCCCCGGCGTCATCGCCCATCCCTATCTCATCGTTGATCCCGAGGGGTTGACGCTGATTGACGCCGGGCTGCCGTGGGGCGCTAACAGAATTCTGAAGTACATCACCGCTCTGGGATATGCGCCGGGCGACCTGCGGCGTATTGTGATTACCCATGCCGACGGCGATCACGTAGGCGGACTGGCAGCGCTCAAGGCGGCCAGCGGCGCGCGCGCCTGCGCCAGCGCGATTGAGGCCGAAGCCATCGCCGCCGGCAGGCAGTCGCGCCAACTCAAGCTACACGGCCTGCAGAAGTGGCTGTTCGCCCTGCTGGCTCCCATCTTCAAAGTCAGGCCGGCCATGGTTGATGAGTTCCTGGTCGGAGATGAGGTATTGCCAGTCCTCAGCGGCCTGCGCGTGATTGAGACGCCTGGCCACACGCCGGGCCACGTCTCGCTCTTCGCACCCTCGGCCGGGATTCTGTTCGCGGGCGATTCGATGGTCTCTGAGCATGGCAACCTGCGCGTCTCGCGTGGTATGAACACCTGGGATGAAGCACGCGCGGTTGAGTCCATGAAGCTGCAAATGGCGCTGGGGGCACGCATCATCTGCGTAGGGCACGGGCCGGTGATCAGGAAAGAGGGCTGATGCGATGGATGCTTACACTACAATCATCTCACTACGGGCCGTTCGCCACTTCGCCGACCGGCCGGTGCCGGACGAAGTGGTCATGCGCATCCTGGAGGCCGGCCGCTGGACAGGCAGCTCCAAGAATACTCAGCCCTGGCGCTTTATCGTCGTCCGCGATCGGGAGACGCGCGAGCGGCTGGCGGGCTGCGGCCGCTACGCCAGTCACCTCAAGGATGCGGCCCTGGCGATCGTTCTGGTCACCGAGCCGGGTGGCCGGGCGGACTTTGACGCCGGCCGTTGTGCCCAGAACCTGATGCTGGCGGCCTGGGCCCATGGCGTGGGCTCGTGCATCGCCTCCATGCACCGTGAGGATGCAGCCAAGGCCATTCTGGGCGTGCCCCCGGAGCATCACGTGCCCCTGGTGATCAGCTTCGGTTACCCCTCCGCCGAGCCGGAGACAACCATCGAGGGACAACCGCGTGAACAGGTGCTGGCTGCCATCGGCCGCCGGCCGTTGCGCGACCTGGTGCACTGGGAACGATGGTAAGCCAGAAAATGACCCCGATGCTGCAGCAGTACCGCAGCCTCAAGGCCCGCTATCCCGATGCGCTGCTCCTGTTCCGTCTGGGCGACTTCTATGAGATGTTCGAGGAGGATGCCCGGACCGGAGCGCGCGAACTGGGGCTATATCTGACCTCGCGCTCCTTCTCCAAAGGGGTGCGCCTGCCCATGTGCGGCGTCCCCCACCAGCACGTGACCAGTTATATCGCCCGGCTGATCGAGCGCGGCTATAAAGTCGCTGTCGTGGAACAACTGGAGGACCCGCGCAAGGTCAAACGCCTGGTCAAGCGCGACGTCGTCCGCGTCATTACCCCCGGCACGGTCGTGGAAGACGCGCTCTTGCGCGACGCTTCTCCCAACTTCCTGGCGGCCATTTCCATTATGGACACTGGACGGAAGACGGGAGATGAAGGACCTATGACTCCCATCCCCCCTGCTCCATCCCTTCGACAAGCTCAGGGCAGGCTCTCGGTCTCATATGGTCTGGCATTGGTGGACCTGTCCACCGGCGAGTTCACCGCCACCCAGACCGACGGCCCCGGCGCCTGGAACGCGCTGCTGGAGGAACTCGAATGGGCCCGGCCGAGCGAATACGTCCTGCCGGCCGGCTTGGCGGGGAACGAGGCGCTGGCGGCCCAACTGCAATCCATCCGCCCGGCGCGGCTGTCGCCACTGGCGGAAGCTTACTTCGGCTATGAGGCAGCGCGCTCGCTGCTTCTGGACCACTTCGGTGTGGCCTCACTTGAAGCCTATGGCGCGGAAGGCCTGCCCTGCGCCGTCATGGCGGCAGGCGCGGCACTCGCTTATCTCAAGGAGAACCAGATCTCCGAGCTATCCCACCTGCGCTCGCTGACCACTTACAGCCCCACCGACCATATGCGCCTTGACCCCACCAGCCGGCGCAACCTGGAGTTGACCGAGACGCTACGCGAGCACGCTGTCAAAGGCAGCCTGTTGGACGTGCTTGACTATGCGAAAACGGCGATGGGCCGGCGCTTGCTCCGTCGCTGGATCACCCAGCCGCTCCTCGACCTCGACCGCATCGGCCAACGGCTCGACGCCGTCGGCGAACTGGTCGAGACGGCCTTCCTGCGCTCCGACGCCCGCACGCTCCTCGATGGCCTGTACGACATCGAACGCCTGGTCGGGCGTATCGGCTTCGGCAATGCCAATGCCCGCGACCTGGTCGCGCTCAGGAAGTCGCTGCTGCGCTTGCCACAGATCAAGACCCTCCTCGGCCAGGCCCGCTCCGCCCGCCTGCGCCAACTCCACACTGACCTAGACGAACTGCACGACGTGGCCGACCTGATCGGCCAGGCCATCGTGGACGATCCCCCTTTCCTGCTGCATGAGGGTGGGCTTATCCGCCCTGGCTACGACACCGCGCTCGATGACCTGCGCCGGACGGCTGCGGCTGGCAAGGACTGGCTGGCCGGGCTGGAGGCCCGTGAGAAAGCGCGCACCGGCATCAAGAATCTGCGCATCCGTTATAATGAGGTCTTCGGCTTCTTCATCGAGGTCCCGCGCAGCGCTACCCGCCACGTCCCGCCCGACTATGAGCGCCGCGCCACGATCACGCACGCCGAACGCTACGTCACGCCTGAACTCAAGGCCCAGGAAGCGCATATCCTCGACGCCGAAGACCGCAGCCAGGCGCTCGAATACGAACTATTCGTCACCGTGCGGCAGCAGGTCGCCGCCCACGCTCTGCGGCTGCTCACCGCCGGCCATATCCTGGCCGAACTGGACACACTGGTGGCACTGGCTGAGGCCGCTGCCCGCCACGGCTACATCCGCCCCAACGTGGACGAGAGCGACGTGATTGAAATCTCACAGGGCCGCCATCCGGTCGTCGAGCACAACCTGCCGGAAGGCGAGCGCTTTGTGCCCAACGACACGCACCTCGACAGTGAAAGTCGTTTGCTGATCATCACCGGCCCGAATATGTCAGGGAAGTCGGTTTACATCCGCCAGGTAGCGTTGATCACGCTCATGGCGCAGATGGGCAGCTTCGTCCCGGCGGCGTCGGCCCATATCGGCCTGGCCGACCGCATCTTCGTCCGCGCCGGGGCCAGCGATGACATCGCCCAGGGCCGCTCGACCTTCCTGGTGGAGATGAGCGAAACCGGCTACATCTTGCGCCACGCCACGCCGCGCAGCCTGATTGTCCTCGATGAGGTCGGACGGGGGACAAGCACCTACGATGGCGTGAGCATCGCCTGGGCCGTAGCCGAGTTTATCCACGACGCGCTGGCGGCCCGTACCCTCTTCGCCACCCATTACCACGAGTTGACCCGACTGGCCGGGCCTCTGGAGCACGCCCGCAACCTGACGATGGCCATCGCTGAGCGCGGCCAGGAGGTCATCTTCCTGCGCCAGGTTATCCCCGGTGGGGCCGACAAGAGCTACGGCATCCATGTAGCACGCCTGGCGGGATTACCCGACGCGGTGGTACAGCGTGCCTGGGATGTCCTCAAGGAACTGGAAACGGCCCCCGGACTTAAGCCCGGTTCTGAGGAAGCGCCCATACAGCCACCCGGTACCGTAGCCTCAGCCCGATCCCAGCTTGCCCCTGTGGCCCACGATTCGCCTGAGACAATGCCGGTCTGGGCCGAAGTGCTACGGGAGTTGTTCACGCTAGATATCGCCAATCTGACACCGGTGCAGGCGCTGGTCGCGCTGAACGAGTTGCAGCAGCGGTTGCGCCAGGGCGGGTCAGAGGTATAATGCACCCTGCGCCTGCGCGGCAGGGGCAGAATGGAGATGAAACTATGGTGGTCAGGGAACGCGAGGTTGCGACCCCACCGACCGGCAAAATCAGCTTTAAAGAGTTCCTCGAATGGGCCACCGAGGATACCTGGGCCGAATTCCACCGGCTGGGAGTTGATGGCCGTTACCATCCCGCCCTGCCCGATGCCGGTGGCGCTTATCACTTGCAGACTATCTCCGATTTCTGGTTGCGCCTGGACTGGCTGTGGCAGGACCCACTGCCACAGGCCGAGGCCATCGCTAGACAGATCGGCGGCGCAGCCCACATCTGCGCTCTCGCCCAGATCATCGTGCAAACCCTGGGGCCGGAGGAACTGCGGCATCTGCTGGACGAGATGGGCAGCCTCACACGGACGTCGTGACCGACGCCA
>CADDZL010000149.1 GCA_902812335.1 Chloroflexota bacterium
GGCGAGCGCGTATCCCAGGGCTGCGACCAGCACAGCAAACAGCGCACTGCTGACGAGCAGAATGGTGTAGATGCGCCCGGCCGTGGTGCTAATCTCGGTCGCGGGTAGCGCCACTTCGTCGCCGCCGACGATGCCGCCCTCCGGTCCGCGCAATGGCAGCCAGGCCGCGTAGTAAGTCAGTCCACCAGCGCCGAAGGTGCGCCGCACCGATGTAGTGGGATCGGCCGGCGCGAGTGACGGGCAGTCAGGGGCTGCCAGGGTCGTCGCCACACAACCTGCGCCAGCCACGAGGCTATGCTCCAGGCCGGTCTCATTCTTAAGCTGCGCTACGAAAAGATCGTCCAACACAAAAGCAACGCGCACCACTCCGAGCGGTTCGGTTGAGGTCTCAGGCAAGATTGGCGCCTCGGCTGCGATGATCAACCCTTGACCCCCGTCTACGCTCGCCACGCTGCCTTGCTCAGGCACTTCACTGTGGCTCAGCGTCTCAGCCGCAGCCTGAGCCAGCGGTGTCGCCTCGGCAGAACCGCTGATCCGATGTCCCCCCGCAGCGAGAACCACCACAGCGTCCAGCCCCGCTGGTGCGGCTGCACGCAAAACGTCGAGATAGCGGGTGAGGCCAGCAGTATCACCCTGCTGTAGAAGGTCTCTAAGGGTAGGCCGCTGCGCCGTCAGCATTGCCAGCGCGGCCGCTTCGCGGCGCTGGGCCTCGTAGAGCGCTTGTGACACACGGACGGCCTGATCTAGACGGGCTGCAGCCTGCTGTTCGAGTTCATATCGCACCAACCAGGCAGTGGGTAGCCCGATCAGCAGGATGGTCCCAACGGCAATTGCCACCAGCGTCAGGACCAGCCAGGCCGTCAGGCTGTACCGGTCAAAGCGCATCATGGATGCTCTCCTGTGCCGCCGTCCAGCCAGAATATCTGCTCAAGCGAGGTATCGAGCGCCCGCGCCAACTCCAAGGCCAATTTCACCGAGGGCGCGCATCTCCCTCTCTCAATGGCAATAATAGTCTGGCGCGTGGTGCCTGCGGCCCTCGCTAACGCTTCTTGCGTTAGTTCACGTTGGAGGCGCAGTTCTTTCAAGTGGTTACGAACAACCATCACCTGAACCCCGTGTAAAGTTTGGTTTACATTATGGAGTGTATCACCACAGGCAGGCTATGTCAAATCTGCGGTACGGATTACCACAGCAAGGGGTACAGAGATAACCTGGCGAACCCGCCAGAACAAAGTGGGGGCGTGCACCGTTCAAGAGAGCGCCGGAACCGGGGCAAGCCCGGATAGCGCTGCCTGTCCTGGGGCCACCTTCTCTGAAAGATAACGGGCACAAGCCCTCAGTTCCCTGCCACGGTCATCCCAGATAGAGAAGGGCAAGCATGTCTTCGCTCGGGTTCTTCAGTCCGTATGGATCGGCCTCAGAAGTTGCCGGCTGAGCAATAGAATGATGCTCGTATGGATCACCCGCTTCTACAGACAATCCTATATCGGCCTTCTCGTATACAACCTCGCAGATATCCCACTCGGATCCGCCAACGCGCGCCTGTGCCTTCTGCATCCTTACACAACTCCTAACTTGGGCGCCGGGCCGACCACCTCGGATAATCTCCACTTTATCCCATCCCTCGCCAAAGAGGTCCTCTGCCAGGCGAAGGAGAAGATCGAGATTATCCTTCCTGGTCTCCTCAACCCGGCAGGTAGGCGTCTGGAGGCCTGACGCCTCGCCGAACTGGGGCTCTGCCATCATCTCGCGGGACCTCTCCTTTGCTGCGTAGCTCCGCACAGACGCTTTGCCTGCGCCGGCATGTGTTTGGCCGAAGTCGGCCTGGTTATCAAACTGTGCTCCGCGATGAGTATAAAGCATTGCTTATCTCCTGGTGACAAGGGGTTAGGGCGACATTGTGAACGGAACGCCAGGTTCCGGATATCGCAGGACCACTTTAGCAGCCAGAAGTGACATTTCGGAAATATGTCGGTTACAAAACGGTGACGACTCAAGTCTCGCAACCGGGCAGTGGAGCCCATCATTATGTTACCAGGCATAGCCCTGCTGGGGGGGGTGATCTCCCGCCTCTACGGCAGCTTCCCCCGCACTACCAGCACCGGCCGATCGGCTTGCGCCACCACCTCGGCGGCCACATCGCGCTCCAGCAGGGATGAATGATTCGATGGTATATGTCCGCCGACCACGATCAGATCATAATCACCTTCCGTGCCCTCGGCCAGGATCTCGTCCACCACAGCCCCCTGCCGGATCTTGGCATCCACCCGCACTCCCTGCCCCAGGAGGGTTAGCCGCCCGCCTTCCATGTGCCGGGCGATCCAGGGTGCGTTAGCGGGCTCGGCCACGGCCACAACGGCTGCGCTTCGGGCAGTGTCCCCCATACCGTCAACATGAAGCAGCGTAGCCACCGCGCTGGCGCGGCGGGCGAGACGTGCGCCCAGCAGGACATCCATCTTGCTCGGCTCACCGCCGGCCGAGCACAGCAGCACGCGCTTGATGGCCGGGCGCGGCGCTTTCACGACCAGGACGGGGATCGGCGATTCGCGCACCAGCCGCTCGGCCGTCGTCCCGGCTGGCCCAGGCTTGCGCTGCCCGCTGCGGCTTCCGACGATCACCACATCATATTCCCCGGCCTTGATCTCGCGCAGGATCTCATCGGCCGCATTCCCTCGCCGGGCCATGACCCGCAACTCGGTTACCGTAGCCCCCAAGAGCTCGCGGGCGCGGGCCAGATGAATGTCCTCGACGCCCCTCCCGTCTTCTCCAACCACCAACACCGTCATCGCCCCACCGGTATCTTTGCCCAGCCGCGCCCCCAGTTGCAGTGCATCCTCGGCCCCTGCCGATCCATCGGTGCACACCAGCAACCGCAGCGCAATGCGGGGCAACACATGGAAGTGCTTGATGCCGACCCAGACCGTCTGCCCCACCCGCACATCGGCGGTCCCATTGGTGCTGGAGAGCACCGCCACATCCAGGACGACCCCTTCCTGGCCGTAGCGCATGGGCAGGGGCCAGGTCCCCGGCAGCGGGTCGAGCCGCACGCGCACACGCTGGAGTGCACCCAAGAAAGTGACCTGTTCAACCACGCCCGGGCCTAGAGCTGGCCCATCCAATGCGTTGCGATCGGCTGCAATCGTCAGGTCCTCAGGGCGGAAGAGCACCTCGGCCCGGCCCTCGGCGTCAAGTTGGGCCAGCGCAGTCGGATAAGGCAACGCCAGCGGGCCCAAACGCACCCGGTCCTGCTCGCAGGTGCCGGCCAGAAGGTTGGCACTGCCCAGGAAGGTGGCAACGAACTCGTGCTGCGGCTGGTGATACAACTGGGTCGGCGTACCGATCTCCAACAGCCGTCCCCGATCGATAATCCCGATGCGGTCGGCCAGTTCAAAGGCCTCTTCCTGGTCGTGTGTCACCAGGATCGTCGTCACGCCCAGGCGGCGCTGAATGTCTTTGAGGCTTTGCCGCAGTTGGCCGCGAATCTGCACGTCCAATGCGCCGAAGGGCTCATCGAGCAACAGGACCGAGGGCTCGAAAGCCAGGGCACGAGCGACCGCGACGCGCTGCTGCTGGCCACCCGAAAGCTGGGCAGGGTAGCGGTGGCCCAGGCCGGCCAACCCCACAATGTCGAGCAATTCGTCCCGACGTAGGGCCCGCTCACGCTTCGGTACCTTGCGTACCGCCAGCCCAAATTCGATATTGTCGGCCACCGTCATATGGCGAAACAAGGAATAATTCTGGAAGACAAAACCGGTGTCGCGCTGCTGCGGTGGCAGGTCGGTCACATCGCGCCCATGCAGGATGATGCGCCCCTCTGTGACCGGGGTCAGGCCCGCGATCATGCGCAGGATCGTGCTCTTACCACTGCCGCTGGGGCCGAGCAGGACGAAAAGCTCCCCATCGGCGATCTCCAGCGTCACATGATCGACGATTATCTGATTGCCGTAACGCTTCACCAGGTTCTGCAAAACGATGCTCATGGGTTAGACCCCCTGCGGCGTCTCAGCCATTCCATTCCTATCAAGATGACAAACGAGACAGCCGCCAGGACCAGGGAGGCAGCATAGGCACCCACATACTGCCGCTCATCCATGGCACGGAAGATGTATAGGGTAGCTGTCTCAGTCAGGCCAGTGACTGCTCCGCTTACAACGAAGACCGCGCCGAACTCGCCCAGCGTTCGGGCCAGGGTCAGCGTGACGCCATAGAGCACGCCCCAACGGATACCTGGCAAGGTCACGCGCCAGAAGGTCTGCCAGGGGCTGGCACCCAGCGTCTGTGCTGCCTGCTCTTGCTCAACCTCGAACGCCTGAAGCACGGGCATGACCTCGCGGATGACGAAGGGTAGTGACACAAACAGCGTAGCCAGCAACATGCCCGGCACGGCAAACACGACCTTGATCCCGGCCGCTTGCACCAGCGGCGCGAACCAGCCACGCCGGCCAAATAGCAGGATGATCATATAGCCGGCAATCACCGGCGAAACCACGAACGGCAGATCAACCAGGCCATTGACAAAGCGACGCCCGGCAAAGCGATGACGGACGAGCACCCAGGCAATGGCCACCCCGAACACGGTGTTCAGCACCACCGCCACGGTGCTCAGCCCAAGGGTAAGCCCAAAAGCGTGCAACACATCGGGTTGGCTCAGCGCCGCGATGAAATCCCTGACGCCGCGCTCGAAGGCCCCAACAATGATCGCGGCAACCGGTGCCAGGATCAGGATGCCGACGTAGCCGAGCACGATCCCGATCAGCAGGCGGCGTCCCCACGAACGTTCACTCATGTCGCACCTCTTGGCGATGCTGCACCCAATCCACCAGCACGACCAGTGTGAAGGCGATCAAAAGGAGGAATACGGACATGGCGCTCGCGCCAATCTGGTTCTCCGACTCGATCTCTCCCAACACGTAGACCGCAGCCGTCTGCGAGCGCATCGGGAAGTTGCCGGCCACTACGATGATGGCGCCGAACTCGCCCAGCGCGCGGGCGAAACTCAGCAGTGTGCCCGTGACAATGGCCGGCGCGATGGCTGGTAGCAGCACGCGGCGGAAGGTCAGCCAGGGCGATGCCCCCAGCGTGTGGGCCATCTCCTCCTGATGGATGTCAACTTCCATCAGCACCGGCTGCAGCGTTCGCACCACAAACGGGAAGCTGACGAACAACAGCGCCAGGATGATCCCCGGCGGGGCGAAGATCACCTCGATGCCCCAATGCTGCTTCAGCCAGCCTCCGACCGCGGCCTGCGGGCCATATAGAACCACCAACATCACGCCCGTGACCAGCGTAGGAATGGCAAAGGGCAGGTCAACGATCGCGTTGACCAGCGACTTGCCGGGAAACCGGTAGCGAACCAGGACGTATGCGGTGAGCGTACCCATCACCGCGTTAATCACGGCCATCACTGCCGCCGTCCACAGGGTAAGCTGGATGGCGTGCCAGGCTGCCGGCCGCGTGATGTTACTCCAGAAGACTCCCAGGCCCGCGCGCAGGCCGTCGTGGACCACGGCTGCCAGAGGTACTACCAGCAACAGCCCCAGATAAGCCAGCGCCGTGACGCGCAAGCCCCATGTTCCCCAGGGAAACGCACGGCGTGCCGGCATCACGTCGGCACGCGGGCGCACCAGCTTCGATTCGAGGGTAGCCATGGATTACTTCTGTTTCTGAACCTCCTCGATGGCTGTGGTATAAATGCCATTGTCGCCGAAGATAGCCGGCGTAGCCTGTCCCCAACCGCCAAAGTATTCGATCGTGAACAGGTCTTGCACGGCAGGATATTGCCCGACGGTCTCCTTAGCCACCGTTTCATCCACCACGCGCAACCCGTGCCGGGCGAAGGCACGTTGGGCTTCTTGGGACCACAGGAAGTCCACGAAGGCCTCAGCCACCTGGCGCGTGCCATGTTTGTCAGCGTACTTGTCCACCACCGCGACCGGGTTCTCGATCAAGATGGTCGAGCGGGGGATGATGTACTCGTAGTCCTGGCCGCTCTGCCGACCTACCAGCGCCTCGTTCTCGTATGTAATGGCCACATCACCGACGCCCTTCTCATAGTTGGTGATGCTCTCGCGAGCGCCCTTGTCCATGACCGTGACATTCTTGAGAACAGCTTTGAGGAACTCACTCGCTGCCGCCTCATCGTCTTTCGACACACCCTCGACGAAGCCGCGTCTGGCTGCGCCATACAACGCCAATATATTCCACATCGCCCCGCCGCTCGTTTTCGCATTTGGCGTGAGGATGCTCAACCCCGGTTGAGTCAGGTCCTTCCAGTCCTTGATCCCTTTGGGATTTCCCTTCCGCACTACCAGTACGACAATGGAGGTAGTGACGATCCCCTTATGCGGCTTACTCTTCCAGTCCTGGGTGATCAGGCCAGCCTTCTGGATGCGGCTGATATCGTCCTCGAGTGACAGTGCGGCCACATCCGCTTCAAAGCCCTCCACAATCGCCCGCGATTGGGCACCGGATCCCAGGTAAGATTCCTCGAACTCAACATCCTGCCCCGTCTTGCTTTTCCAATATTGCTTGAACAATGGGATGATCTCGGCGTAGGCCTCCCTGGGCGTGGTGTAGGCACCCAGGATCAGCTTAACTGTGCCGCTGTGCGCCCCAGGCTGACTGCCATTAGCGCCCTGAGACGCTGCCGGCACGCTGACCGTGCCACAGCCCGCCAACCCCAAGATCAGCGATAACACGCAAACGAGCACACCCAGCTTGTGAATCACGTGAACCTCCCCACATGGTCACGCGGCAAGTGTGACCAGGATATACGGTCACTTTAGCGGAGAAGGGTGACAATTCGGGAATATGGTGGTAACAAAGCGGTGACAAACCGCTTAGGAGATCTGAGCGAAAAGCGTAGGTCAACACCGTGTGATGACCTGAGAGGTGCAGCATCATTCCTCGTCTTCTCGCTGATGTGCTATAATCAGTCCGCATCGAGGTGTGACATGACTTTCGAAATGCTAAGCTCGCCGGTAGCCTTCTTGAAGCACAGGCTCGCTGAGATTCAGCACGATCCAGTCCTGCGGGAGTATGAGGCCTGGTGGGAGAGGGAGGGAAAGGTCACGTCCCAGGCCACGGACCGCGCTGGCACACCCTGGCTGCGCATGTTCGACCGCTTCGGGAAGCGGCTGGACGAAATCCTCTTCTCAGCCGAATACTGGAAGATGCTGAAAAGGGGCTACCAGGCGGGTGTCGTGTGGCGCGCGTTTGAGGAGAATTCCTTGCTCCCTTCCTTTCTTCTCGGTTACGTCATCTCCTTCTACGACCCTGGGCTCTATTGCCCCTATACCGTCTCCCTGTCCACGGCTGTGCCCCTTGAGAAATATGGTCCCCCGGAGCTGAAAGGCCGCTTTCTGCCTCAACTCCTGCGCCGGGATGAGGACGTGTGGCAGGGCGCGACCTGGATGACGGAGGCCGGGGGAGGATCGGACCTGGGAACTGCCGTGGAAACTGTAGCCAGGCCCGCCGGTGACCGCTGGCTCTTGACCGGCGAGAAGTACTTCGCCAGTAACGTGGGGGCCGAATTGGCGGTTGTGGCGGCCCGGCCTGAAGGCGCTCCCCGGAACGTGCGCGGCCTGGCCCTTTTCCTTCTGCCCAGGCGGCGAGAAGATGGGAGCCTCAACTACTTCGTCCGCCGTATCAAAGATAAGATCGGCACCCGCTCCGTGCCCACCGGCGAGGTCGAGCTACGGGATAGCGAAGCCTATCTCCTCGGCCGGCCTGAATGGGGCGTTTATCTCATCCTGGAAGTGCTCAATCTCTCGCGGGTGGCCAACAGCGTGGGCAGCGTGGCTCTGGCCCAACGGGCGATGGCCGAGGCCTTGAGCTTTGCCGAGCAGCGGACGGCCTTCGGCAGGCCCATTCTGGAGCACCCCCTTCTGCGAAAGCAGTTTGAGGAACGGTTTGCCGCCCTGAAGATGGGCTTTGCCCTTGCCTGGGAAGCCGTACAGCGCCTGAACGAGGTCTGGCATGAGACGCCTCCTTACCCCGACCGCTACCACCTGTTCCGGCTTATCGCCCATCTGGCGAAATACTGGACCGCTGAGATGGCCGCGCAAACGGCCAAGTGGGCCATGGAGGTTCATGGCGGGGCGGGTGTGGTCGAGGAATATGGGGTAGAACGCTGGCTGCGCGAGGCGATGATCCTCTCCATTTGGGAGGGAACGCCCCACCGCCAGATCCTGGATGGCCTGGAGGCCATGGAGCGCAAGGGAGCGCACCGGTTACTGTTCCAGCACCTGGCGGCGACTGCTGAACCCCAGGCGCTAGAGGAAATCGCGTCTCGCGTGGAAGACCACTTGGCTCTCCCTACGGAGGAGAAGGAGGCCAAAGCCGAGGAGGTCTTCCGCGACTTGGCGGCCTTCACCGCCGCTACTCTGCTGCGGAAAGCAGAGGGAGCCTCGTGCGGGCCAGACTGACGCCTCTGCTGCTCCTCACTGCCTATGCCCTGGCGGCCTGCAGCCTTGCCCCGGCAGCTCCGCCTACGCCGGAGCGCATCGTGGTCACCGTGATCGTCATCGTCACTGCCACCCCACCTCCGGCCACTGCCACTGCCACATTAGCTCCGCCGACCAACACACCTATCCCTGCCACCGCTACCCCCAGGCCGACAGCCACACTATCTCCACCCACCCCAAGTACAGCGCCTGCCACCATCACATAC
>CADDZL010000150.1 GCA_902812335.1 Chloroflexota bacterium
GCCGGTCATCCCGCCGGAGACCGAGTTCCCCTACACCGTGCGCATTGTCTCGGAAGTGCTCTCGTCCAATGGCTCGACGTCTATGGCGAGCGTATGCGGCTCGACACTGGCGCTGATGGATGCCGGTGTGCCGATCAAAGCTCCTGTGGCGGGCATTGCCATGGGCCTGATTAAAGAGGGCGACGAGTACGCTATCCTCACCGATATCCAGGGCATCGAAGACCACCTGGGCGACATGGACTTCAAAGTCGCCGGGACACGCCAGGGCGTCACCGCGCTCCAGATGGACATCAAGATCAAGGGGATTACGCCGGAGATCATGAGCGAGGCGCTGGCCCAGGCGCGTGAAGCCCGCCTGTTCATCCTGGACAAGATGTTGGCGACGATCCCTGCGCCACGGCCTCAACTCTCACCCTATGCGCCGCGCATGACCATCCTGCACATTGACCCGGAGAAGATCGGAGCGCTGATCGGGCCGGGTGGCAAGGTGGTGCGCGGCATTCAGGAACAGACCGGCGTGAAGATCGATATCGAGGACGATGGAACGGTCTTCGTTGCCGGCGTAAATGGCGCAGCCGCCGACCGGGCCGTGGAGATGATCAAGGCTCTGGTCGAGGAGCCGGAGATCGGCAAGATCTACCTGGGCAAAGTGGTGCGCACAACCGATTTCGGCGCTTTTGTGGAGATCCTGCCCGGTCAGGACGGGATGGTGCACATCTCGCAACTGGCCGACTACCGCGTGGACAAGGTCGAGGACGTGGTCCGCATCGGCGACGAGATTATGGTGATGGTCACCGACATTGACCCGGAGGGCAAGGTGCGTCTGAGCCGCCAGGCGGTCCTGGAGGGTTGGACACCGGAGGAAGCCCGCGAGCACGATATGCGGCGTAGCGGCCCTGGCGCTGGCCGGGGCGGGCGTTCTGGCCCTGGCAGTGGCCGTCCCGGCGGCCGGCCGCCACGACGAGATTAGCCGGCGGTTAGTGGTCGGTAGTCAGGGGTAGGGGCAGGTCTCAGACCTGCCCCTGCTGTCGGAATAGGAGTGAAGGGATGACGGTCCCATCGCCGCGCTGGAGCCCGAGCACCAAGCGGCTGGTGATCACGTCCAGCCTGATTCTGGTCGCGCTGTTCATCTACCGCTTTCGCGACGTGATCATGCCGCTGGTCGTTGCTCTATTGCTGGCGTACATCCTAAGCCCGTTGGTTGCCCTGATCACCAGGTTCACCCGCATGCCGCGCACGCTGGCGGTTGTCCTGGTCTATCTGACGTTGGTCGCCGCGCTGATCATCGTTCCGATTGTGCTCGTACCACGCATGGCCGAACAGGTCACTGCGCTGGGGAGCAATCTTCCGCAGTACATCGCCACCATCAGCACCGTGCTCAGCAAGCCCATTCATGTCGGGCCTTATCAGGTGGACCTGAGCGGCCAGCTCAACACGCTCACCAGCCAGTTGGCCGGGTTGATCCAGCAGGGAGCGTCGCAGACGGTGTCCATCCTGAGTGGGGTCGCTTCCTTCGTCACCCTGCTCATCTTCGTCCTGCTGATCTCCTTCTACATGCTCAAAGACGCACCGGTGCTGCTGCGCTCGATTGAGCGCGTGGCGACGCCGGAATACCGCTACGACCTGCGCCGCCTGCTCATCGAGACCGAACGCACCTGGAACGCCTTCCTGCGCGGTCAGCTCATCCTGGCCTTGACCGTCGGTGCCATTGTCGCGGTTGTGACGACCATCCTGGGCATCCGCAACTCGCTGATCCTGGGCATCCTGTCCGCCCTGGGCGAATTCCTGCCGGTCATCGGGCCGGGGCTGGCCGCCATCCCCGGCATTCTCCTGGCCTACTTCCAGGGTTCGACCTGGCTCACACCGGAGCCGCTTTCCAATCTCGCCTTTGCCGGGCTGGTTCTGCTCTTTTACGTCATCAATCAGCAGGTGGAGAACAGCGTCCTCGTGCCGCGCATTATCGGGCATAGCCTGGACCTGCACCCGCTGGTCATCCTGACCGGGGTGGTGATGGGCGCGAGTCTGGCGGGCATCGTAGGTATCCTGCTGGCGGCACCGACGCTGGCCACAGTGCGCTTGTTGGCCCGTTACGTCTACCACAAGCTGCTCGACCAGGACCCCTTCCCTGAGGAGGCAGAGCAAGCCGTCGGGCCGGTTCCCGAACCTCAAGCCGTGGCGGAAGTCACTGCCTCCCCGCCGTCGGCGACCGCAGCGGACACAGCGCTTGAACAGAGTCACTCGACTGAGTATCAAATCACACTGGACCAATGAGCGGAAATCTGTCTTTCAGAAAGGCCCTTCCCCAAGATAAGGCTGCCGTGCTGGCGATCTGCGCCCAGGTGTGGGAGGGCGACGACTACATCCCCTATGTTTGGGATAGCTGGCTGGCCGACCCCATCGGGCAGTTGACTGTGGCCGTGCTCGACGGCCAGGTGGTCGGCCTGGGCAAGCTGACGCGCCTGGCCCGCGGCGAATGGTGGCTGGAAGGGCTGCGGGTGGACCCGGCCCACCGCCAACGGGGCATCGGCCGCCACCTGCATGAGTATCAGGTGGCACTGGCCGATGAGATCGCGAGCGGTATGTTGCGCTTTGCCACCTCGTCAGCGAATACCAGCGTCCATCACTTTGCCGAGAGAACCGGCTTCACGCGCGTCGGCAACTACAGCTTCTACGAGGCTCAGCCCGCCAGTGACCCGGCTGCCGTGGCGGCGTTCACCCCCCTCTCCACCGCCGACGTCAGCCAGGCCGGGCGTTTCCTGGCGGCCTCCGAACGCCTGCAAGCAGCGCATGGCCTGTTTGAGAAGCTCTGGGCCTGGCAGATGCTCACGCGGGCCAAGCTGGCGGAGCACGCCAGAGGCGGGCGGCTCCTGGCCTGGCGCGATCTCTCAGGCCTGGTTCTGATCATGCCGCGCCGGTTGGGCGATGAAGAACCCCACCTGCGGGTCGCGTTCGCCGATGCCCCCGGCGAGAGGCTGGCTGACTTGGCGCGCGACCTGCGGGCGCTGGCGGCGCAGCGCGGCGCAGCCAAAGTGGATTGGAAAGCGCTGGCCCGTCCCGACATCCTGGCTGCGCTCGAAGCCGCCGGCTACGAATGCACCTGGGAGAATACGCTGTGGGTGCTTGAGCGGCCCATCAAGCGTGATGGACAGTGATCTCTCCCCTTCCCTGATGGAGGGGGGCAAGGGGAGAGGTTGACAGTGGACAAAGTGAACCTGCTGGATCGCTTGCGTCACAGGTTGCGTGGTGCGCGCGTGCCGACCGCCGACCCATCCCACTATGTCTACTCGTATACCGTTTACTGGGTCAAGGTCGCCCGCGAGTGGGAGCCGGCCCGGCGACGGGCCGTCGCCGAGGAACTGCGCTCATTGCTGACCCGCGCCGACTTTGTTGCCAACCCAACCGAGCGGCACTACACTCTACCTGGGTTGGAAGGGCACTACAGCGGCGCCAGCCTGGTCACACTTAGCCGGGTCTTGCAGGCACTATCTGAGGAAGGACAGGGAAAGGAACTCTCCGATGACTGACGGACATCCAACGGATAACGGACGCGCTGAGACGCTGGCTGAAACCGATAACTATACCGCCTGGCGCGATGTGGATGAGAGCGGTGAAGTCACTTACCATCTTGAACTGGGCATGGTGACTTGCCACTTCTTCCAGGATGAGTGGGACGAACTGACGGACCTGTTTGAACTGCTGAGTAGTACTTGAGCCTACGTAGCGCGCTGACCGATCCGCGCATAACCAGATGGCTGTTTGATTGGGGTGCCTGGCCCTATGGCCTGTATACCGATCAGGCCACCTGGAAAGCCAGTTGCGCAGCGCTGATACGTCATTTTCCGCCCACAGCCGGGCCACCGCGCGTGCTCGATCTGGGTTGCGGACCGGGTGTTTCGGCGCTTGAGTTCGCCCGGCGCTTACCTGAAGCCCACATTCTGGGCCTGGACATCGCCACGGCCATGCTGCGCCGGGCACAAGCCTATGCCGCTCGCGATGGACTGATCGGCCGCGTGTCCTGGCTGCGGGGGGATGCACTGCGCCTGCCCTGCGCCACCGACAGCGTAGATGTTATCACCGGCCATAGCTTCCTCTACCTGGTGGCTGATCGTCAGGCCGTCCTGGCCGAGGCCTATCGTGTGCTGCGCCCCGGCGGCCGGCTGGTCCTGATGGAGCCCAATGAGCGGCCCTTTGACCCCCGTCTCTGGCGGCGTGCGCCGGGCGAGTTTCGTTTCGTCATCTCCGCTACTCTGTGGCATCTCTATAGCCGTCTGCATGGCCGCTTCACCCCGACCGGCCTGGCCGAGATGCTGCAGCAGGCCGGTTTCAGCCACATCCTGGCCGAGGAGACATTGGACGGGCTGGGGCTCATCGGCCGCGGCGAGAAGGGGAGCGCGAAAGTCGCGCCAGAAGGCGAAAAGCGCGCCAGGGTTCCCCAGCCTTTGACCTCTGCCCAGGCCGCACCCTCTCACTTCCTCTACCTGCTGATCACGCAGAACCCCCACCGCCCCGGCTGGCAGCCGATCAGCGAAGACGAGATCACCTGGGATGCCATGACGGTGACCGGCCTGGAGAGCGGTGCGGAGGTTCTGCTGGCCTTCACCTCACTCGTCAAAGCGGTGGTCTTTATGCAGCCGGCGGTCGTGGCCGGGCTGGTGCGCGACGTGAACAAGGTGGGCAAGTTCCGCCGCGAGACCGTCCAGGCATGGGGCATCCCGCTCCTGGTCAACCCAGAAGTGGAGGCCCTGCGCGCGCCGGATAGCCACTATCTCCTCCCCGGTCGGGGTGTGCGTGTGAACCACCGCCAACGTGAGCGGCACGAAGAAGAGGAGGGTCAAACGAGATAGGAGGCAGGCAGGGGGTTAAACTGCCCCCTGCCTGCTTCTCGCTGCTTAGCGCTGACTGTTATTTATTGGGGCTTGTGGTCCGGGGCCTGGGGGCCGTGTGGACGGCGATGCGGGTGGCGGTCAGCGTATCACCGTTGAGCATGCCAACCGCCATCACATGGTCACCGACCTGAATCAGGCTGCACGGCCCCTGAGTCCGTGGGTTGCCTTTGCCCACGAACATGCAGACCGTCTTGTCGGCCCAGACAACGGTCATCGTGCCGCTGTCAGACTTCGCCACGGTCAGGTTGGTGCCGGAGACTGCTTGCACGGTGCCGAGCACCCGCCCGCGGCCACGTTCCTGGCTGGGCACATGAGCGACGATCCGCTTGGCATTGAAGATGCTGCCCACCCGCTCGCCGATGGCCCGGATGTGGTCACCCACCTGGATATCGGCGCAGGCCGACTGGCTGTCCTCGGCACCCCTGCCCACGATGAGGCAGACGGTGCTGTTATTCCAGGCGACGGTCAGGGTTTCGCCCGCCACCGTCAACAGGGTCAGGGTATGGTCACCGACCGCCTGAACGGTGCCGCTGACGCGGTCACGGTCATGGAGCGGCGCTGTGCTGGCGAAGATGCGGCGCGCGTTGAGTGTATCACCTGCGCGGTCGCCGATCGCCCTGACGAAATCGCCCACCTGAATACGCGCACAGGCCGGCTGGCTGTCGGCTGCGGTCGCGCCGATGCCCCAGATGACGCAGAGGGTCTGGTCATTCCAGACGACGGTCGTCGTCTGCCCCCCGACGGCCAGGACGGTCAGGCTGTTGCTGCCGACCGCTTGCACCGTGCCACGCACGATGTTGACATCGGCCGTCGCGCTTGAGGTCTGCGGCGAGGACGGCGCGGCGAAAGCAAAGCCGGTTAGGCTCAGTGTCAAGGCCAGTGCCAGTCCAGCCCTACCCAGCCACTTCATGGTTCGAGTCAACATCTTGGTTCACCTCCTCTTTATAGGGATCAGGCGTCCGGTCTGGTCCCCTATCTTGCGATCCCAGTATGGATCAAGTACATTATCGCTTGTTTGCCGGTATGTAAAAATTGTGTAAAAAGTGGCGGTATAGGCATGGATTCTCACCCTCTCTCCATCCTCGCCGCGTCGTGAAACAACACATCGGCGACGAGGGCGTTCGGCCTTGCGAGGGCCACTGCCGTGTGGTAAAATTGGATATTAGTCGTCAGGTATTACGAAATTCCCATTTATGTTGGAGACCACCATGGATCGACCTCACACAACCCTGGTCACCTATACCAGCGTATTTCTATGGCTGGCGGCACTGACCCTGCTTGAAATTGGCATCAGCCAGTATGTGCCCATTGCGCCCAGGGTGCGGCCGGCGGTGCTGCTGGCACTGGCCGTGACCAAGGCAGCGCTCGTCGCGCTCTACTACATGCACCTCAAATTTGATCGCCGCATCTTCCTCGCGCTCTTCATCGTCCCGTTGCTGGGCGCGACCGGCTTCATCTTTGCCGTGACCCATTAGTCCAGGCGCTTTAAGGAGAATAACCGGATGCAGGAAAAAAGCCCATCTCAGCCCTCTCATGACGAAATCCACCTGCCAGGCTCCAGCATCTGGCCGCTGATCCTGGGGCTGGGGATAGCGGTCCTGGTTCTGGGCATAGTCTATCGCGGACCGGTTCTGGCCCTGGGCCTGCTTCTCTTCCTCGCCGGGATGGTCGGCTGGATATTTGAGGACGACATTCAGCGCTGGCGGCATCGCGCTCAGTAGGAGATAGTCAGAAGGGGAATATCCACCCCAGCCAGTCATCGCCGTTCCTCGTCGAGGCTCACTCGCCTTCTCCGATGATCACCAGCCTGGCAAACGACCGGGTCAAGCGCGTACGTATGCTCCAGGCGCAGCGGCGCGCCCGGCTGCGCGAAGAGCGCTTCGTCATCGAAGGGGTGCGGCTGGTCGAGGAGGCGGTCGCCGCCGGTGTACTGCTGGATTTCGCCTTCTACCTGGAGGCGGCCGAGGCCGATGCGCGGGCGCAGGCCCTGCTCGACGCGCTGCGCGGGCGGGGAGTGCCGCTATTGGCGGTTAGCGAGGCCGTGATGCGGGCGTGCAGCGACACCGAGTCGCCTCAGGGGGTGCTGGCAGTGGCGGCGCTGCCGCGCCTGGCGTCACCGGCGCAGCCGGCCTTCGTCCTGGTCATAGACCGTTTGCGCGACCCCGGCAACCTGGGGACGATCCTGCGCACGGCGACGGCGGCCGGGGTCGAACTGGCGCTCCTGGCCCCCGGCACGGTAGATGCCTATAACCCCAAAGTTGTGCGCGGCGCGATGGGGGCGCACTTCCGCCTGCCGTTGCTCCACGCCAGTTGGGTCCAGATTGCGGCGGCGCTGGCCGGGTTGAACGTGTGGCTGGCCGAGGCAGGCGAGGGGCGGCCCTATTGGGAGGCCGACTGGCGCGGGCCGGTGGCGCTGATTATTGGCGGCGAGGCCGAAGGGGCCAGCCCGGAAGCAGCGGCACTGGCGACCGGGCGCGTGACTATCCCCATGCCGGGCGGGGCCGAATCGCTCAACGCGGCGGTGGCAGCCGGAGTGCTGCTATTTGAGGTCGTCAGGCAGCGAGGTTCCGTTACTGGCCGACGCTCCTGACTGCCAGTATGGCAGCGGCCTCAGGTGTCTCCCGGCCCAGGAGCACATCCCTGGCAGCCCGCTGGAGCGCGGGAGCGATGGCGGCGTACACATCGGCCGAGGGCCAGGCAACGGTCTTTTCCAGCAGAGCCTGAAGGAAGGGCACGTACGGGTCGGTGTTGCCAACGGCCCAGGTCGCCAGCGCGCTGCGACGGGCCGGCACGCGCCCCGCGGTGCGGCTCAGGCCGCCGAGGTTCTGTTCTGAGATCAGGTGGGTGAGCAATTGCTGGGCCAGTGGCCCGCGTGTAGCGTCGCGGGTGACCAGGACCCAGACCCAGGCGGTGCCGAGCGCAGGGGCCGGGCCATCGCGCCCCGGCAGCGGGGCCGCTGCGACTGAAGCGACGTTGGCGCGGTCGGCCAGGTAGCGCTCGGCGCTGGCGACCGCGAGCGCAGTGCGCCCGGCGCGATAGGCGGTCCAGGCCTCATCGGCGCTGTTGATCTGTGTCGCCGCTGTCCCGGCCACACCCGCCAGGCGGGCTGCATCCAACAGGCTCAGCGCCTCGGTCAGTGGCCCGCCGTCCAGGTGGGGCCCAGCCGGCCCAGTAAGCGTTCCCCCCAGGCTCAGGTACAGGCTGAGAAGCGTACCGGCGTGATTGCTGTCGCCCGCCGGGAACAGGAAGGGCACGGCATCGCTGATGACGGTGCTCCAGGTAAGCGGTGGTGCGCTGAAACGGGCCGGGTCGTAGACGAGGTGTTCGACGTTCACGATGTAGGGCATGCCCATCAGATGACCGTTGACCGTCCCCAGGGTGCGGGCGAAGGGGAAGAGGTCATCGGCGGCTGAGCCGACAACCTCATCGAGCGGCTGGACCAGATCGGCGTTGGCGGCGGTGGGCAGATCGGCAGCGTCGAGGAGCATCAGGTCGGGCAGGGTGGAAGGCGCGGCGGCGCTGGCGGTGCGCAGGAAATCGAGCAGGCCGCCCTGACCATGCGGCTTCTTGACGAAGGCCTGGACGCGGACGCCGGGGTGGCCGGTATAGAATTCACCGATCTGGCGGGCGAGCACGGAGGCGGCCGGTGAAGTCGTGCCAAAGGGAGCCAGGTCCTCGGTCGTCCACACCGTGAGCGTGATGACTTGGCTGGGGCGGACGGCAGGTGATGGTAGCAGGCCAGGTTCAGCCGGCGTGACCTCCACTGTAGCTGTGAC
>CADDZL010000151.1 GCA_902812335.1 Chloroflexota bacterium
GATGACCACCCGGCGGAGAAATTCCTTCACGCGGCCCTCGCCAGGGTCCACCCACTCATAGAGGTAGGCGGCGGCCACGGCGGCCCGCGCCATCTCCAGTGGGGTCAACGACGTCCAGGGCGTGCAGTGGCTGAAACCGCGTTCGCGCATGACGCGCAGCGCGGCCTCCAGCGAGGAGGTCGCCCAGAAGATGGTCGGGTACTCCTCTCCCCTCTCCCCCGGCCTGGGGGATGAGGGTGAGCGGTCTGGCAGGTCCATAAACCAGACCTGGGTCTCGACCTGCTGGCGGCGGGCCTGAGATGGGCGGAGCAGTTCGCCCAGTTGGCGCAGCCGGTTGGGGCCATAGAGCGGCCACAGCCGGATGCGCACATCCTCCAGGCGAGCGCGGCTGTTGATGGTTGCCAGCGCATCCAGGTGGGGCTGGATATGTTCGAGAAAGGCGGCGATGAGGTCGTCGTGGTTCACACCGGAGAAATGTAGTGCAGATCATGAGAACAGGCAAAAGAGAGGCGCTCGCAGGTATATCGAGGGTCTGTACGGTGATCGAGCGCAGTTCAGCCGGGCCGCCCGTGGGTGACGGCACATTGACCGTCACGTGCTGTCCATTGGGGTACCAGATAGGATTATACAGGTCATCGCTCGCCCCACTGATGACGGCCTTGATTTGGCCGGTGGGGATGGGCACTACGATGACCCCGTATTGAAATGGCTGCTGGGCTGCAGGCTGCAATGTCCATATAACCCATTCTAGCACAAATTGCGCGAATGTGCCGCCCCTGCTAGACTCAGTAGATCACAGAACCGTCACTCTGAGCGCAGCCAAAAGCTTCTTGTAAGCGTCATTAATGCTCAGCATAACATTGCGCTGTCACCCTGAGCAAAGCGAAGGGTCTCATATGCCCACGGCCGAGATGCTTCGCTGCACTCAGCATGACCGCCTGAAGGTGGTCGCCCCCCAATTGACTTGAAAATGGCGTCACACCATGTTTTCATCATATGGTGGTGAACGCAGTTCATGGGCACTGAAATGCATCCCCACTGGCACCATACTTGACAGCCAGGCCCATCATGGTTAACATTGCCCCTGGCGGCACGCCGCTAAATTGAGAAAAAAGGAAAGTGACCCCATTGAAACGATCAAACGGTAAGATCCGCGTCGCGGTTATCGGCGTGGGCAACTGCGCCTCGTCGCTCGTCCAGGGCGTCCATTTCTATCGAGATGCACCCGCAGACGCCTTCGTCCCCGGCCTGATGCATGTCAACCTGGGCGGCTACCACGTCAGCGACATCGAATTTAGCGCCGCCTTCGACATTGACGTTAACAAGGTCGGCAAAGACCTTTCCGAAGCCATCTACACCGCGCCCAACAATACCATCCGCTTCGCCGATGTACCCTACCTGGGCGTGCCTGTCTATCGGGGCATGACCCACGATGGCCTGGGCAAATACCTGTCCCAAGTTATCAGGAAGGCCCCCGGCGAAACAGCCGACATTGTGCGCATCTTGAAGGATACGCGCACCGATGTCGTCGTCAACTATCTGCCGGTGGGTAGCGAAATGGCGACCAAGTGGTACGTTGAGCAGGTGCTGGACGCCGGCTGCGCCTTCGTCAACTGCATCCCCGTCTTCATCGCCCGCGAGCATTACTGGTCGTCGCGCTTCGCCGAACGCGGCCTGCCGGTGATCGGTGATGACGTCAAGAGCCAGGTCGGCGCGACCATCGTCCATCGTGTGCTGACGCATCTATTCCGCGACCGCGGCGTGCGCCTCGACCACACCTATCAGCTCAACTTCGGCGGCAACACCGACTTCCTGAATATGCTCGAACGTGAACGGCTGGAGTCGAAGAAAATCTCCAAGACCGACAGCGTCACCAGCCAGCTCGACTACCGGCTTGACCCCAATGATGTACACATCGGCCCCAGCGACTACGTGCCCTGGCTCTCTGACCGCAAGTGGTGCTATATCCGCATGGAAGGGACAACCTTCGGCAACGTGCCGCTCAACGTGGAAGTCAAGCTGGAGGTATGGGATTCACCCAACTCGGCCGGTGTGGTCATTGACGCCATTCGCTGCGCCAAGCTGGCGCTCGACCGGGGCCTCAAAGGTGCCCTGGAAGGGCCATCGGCCTATTTCATGAAATCGCCGCCGGTGCAATACAGCGATGACGAGGCCCGCCGCCTGGTGGAGGACTTCATCGCCTACCGCACCGACAGCAAGGGGGCTCGTGCCGATGCATCCCTCCCCCTGGCCTCCCCTGTCACTGAAGGGGAAGAGCCAGATGGTGCCGGAGCGCCGCGCGCGGAGGACAGAGCTTGATGGAGCGCCCCACGCCGACCCAGTGGATGCGCCAGCGGATGCGGGTGATCCTCGATCCCATCGCCCGCGCCCTGGCCCGGCTGGGCATCACGCCCAACATGGTCACGGTGCTGGGGCTGTTCGTCAACATCTTCACGGCAGTCCTGTTGGCGCGGGGGCAATTCGGCGCGGGTGGCTGGTTCCTGCTGATCTTCGGCCCGCTGGATGCGGTGGATGGGGCGCTGGCGCGCCTGCTAGGGCAAAAGAGCCGCTTCGGCGCGTTCCTGGACTCGACGCTCGACCGCTACTCGGAGATCGTCCTGTACTTCGGCCTGCTGGTCTACTTCTCGTCCCACCCCGACCCGGTGGCACCGTTCCTGGTGTTCGCAGCCGTGGTGGGATCGCTCCTGGTCAGCTATGTCAAGGCGCGGGCTGAAGCCCTGGGGTTTGAGTGTAACGTCGGCCTGCTCACGCGTATGGAGCGCTTTCTCGTCCTGGCGGCAGGGCTGATCCTGGGCCTGGTCATGCCGGCCCTGTGGACCATCGCCATCCTGGCGAACCTGACTGCGTTATATCGGATGCATTACGTCTGGCGCAAAATGACAATCGGCAGTCGTCAGTAATCAGCAGGCAGTTAGTGCCCACTGCCTGCTGCCCACAGGAGGTGATATGCAACCACCGACCGGTCCGGTAGCGTTTACGGTTTTGGGCTGGAACGTCTACTGGTACGGCATCTTCATCGTCACCGGGCTGATGGTCGCCGCCTGGGTCGCCGGTAAGGAGGCGGAACGGCGCGGCATGGACCCGGACCATGTCTGGGGGGCGCTGATCCTGGTGCTCATCTTCGGCCTGATCGGCGCGCGCATCTACCATGTGCTGACCCCGCCCCCTTCCATGGCGGCCCCACCGCCTCAGGGCCTCGGCCTGACCACGCAGTATTACTTAACGCACCCCCTCGATCTGATTAACGTCCGCCAGGGTGGGCTGGGCATCCCCGGCGCGATCGTCGGCGGCCTGTTCGGCGCCTGGCTGTACTTCACCTTTGAGATGTTCGTCTTCTCCGGCGGATATATTCTCCATATCCAACGGCGACGCCCGCCGCTCAATTTCTGGGAGTGGGCCGATCTGGGAGCCATGGTCCTGCCCCTGGGCCACGCCATCGGCCGCTGGGGCAACTTCTTTAATCAGGAGCTATATGGCGGCCCCACCACCCTGCCCTGGGGGCTGAAGATTGACTGCCTGCATCGCGTCCCCCCCTACACCTGCGACAACCCGGCCTATGCGGAAGGCCAGGTGCTGTTTCACCCCCTCTTCCTTTACGAAGCCATCTGGAATCTGCTCACCTTCGGGCTTCTGTTCTTTCTGGCCCGACGCTACCGCGAACGCCTGTTGAAGGGCGAACTGCTGAATCTTTACCTCATTCTTTACCCATTGGGCCGCTTCCTGTTGGACTTCGTGCGGCTGGACAGCGCGATGCTGGACGGCACTGGACTGAGTGTTAATCAGGTTCTGACAGCGCTGGTGGCCCTCGTCGCGGCCGCCATCCTGATCATCCGTCGCCGGCGCCTGGCCCAGCAAGCCATAAGCCATGAACAACAGACAGTGAGCAGTGTGCAGTAAGAGGCACCTGACCGACCCTGCATAACATGGAGACGGATATGGCCCGTGTCGTGATCCTTGGCTCATCAGCGGCTGTGCCGGAGGCCGGCCGCGAAAACAGTCACCTGGCTCTGGATGGAACGCACGGAGCTATCCTGATTGATTGCGCAACCACGCCAGTAGTCCGCTTGCAGCAGGCCGGCATCGATCCGGCCCGGCTCCGGGCGATCATCGTCACCCATTTTCATCCCGACCACACCTACGGTCTGTCCATCCTCTTGCTAGACCTGTGGCTGCTGGGCCGGACGGCTGAGCTGCCGCTCTATGGCCCGGCTCACTGCCTGGATCGGGTGCGCACGTTGATGGACCTGTACGGCTGGGAGCAGTGGACCGGTTTCTATCCGGTGAGCTTCCACCCGGTTGAGGAACGCGAGGGCGCAGCGGTGCTGGAGAACGAGGACTTCACCATCACCGCTTCACCGGGGAGCCATACGATCCCGTGCATCGGCGTGCGTGTGCACGCCAAAGCCAGCGGCCGCGTGTTTGCCTATTCCAGCGACACCTCTCCCTCAGCCGCGATCATCCGGATGGCGCAGGGTGCGGACCTGTTCCTGCACGAGGCCACCGGCTCCGGCCCCGGCCACTCGACCCCGGTCCAGGCAGGCATGGCGGCACGGGAGGCCGGTGCCCGCCGTCTGCTCCTGATCCATTATCCACCCGGTACAGACCGTGAAGCCTGGCGGGCCGAGGCTGAGGCCGTCTTCGGCGGCCCGGTCGAATTGGTCCGCGATCTGAGCGAATATCCCCTGTAAAGCCGGCCTCCTGCGACCAAAGTCTAATCGGATTTGGGCCGATAGTCGCATTAAGTTATGACTTCTGCTCATAGTCCGGCCCCCGTCGCCTTGGTACAATACATCTGAGGGATAACGGCCTCGCCTGGAAGGCAGGCCGACTGTGCGGAGGATACGAACAATGCCAGCACAACTATGGAAAGTGATTCAGATCAGCCTCCTTCTGGCATTCACCTTGACCCTATCGAGCGCAATACAGCCGCTGGCGGCCCAGTCACTCATTGCCCCGGCCGCCCCCACCTGGCAATTCCAGGCCCCTCTGCCGACCAGTAATGAACTGGAAGGGGTGGATATGATCTCGGCGACCGAGGGTTGGGCCGTCGGTCAGGTCGGTACGATCCTACATACCACCAATGGCGGCATCACTTGGGCTTCGCAGAACAGCGGCGTGACCGATCCGCTTTACGCCGTCCGCTTCCTGGATGCGCTGCATGGCTGGGCCACCGGCAACATCATGCTCTACACCACCGATGGCGGCCAGACCTGGCTGAGAGGCAACAGCCTCACGGCGAGTAACTACGGCTTAGACTTCGCCGATTTGAACAACGGCTGGGCCGTCGGTATCGGCGGTGTGGTCTTCCGCTCCACCGACGGCGGCCGGAACTGGTCCTGGCTGCTCACCTCAACCACGGCCAACCTGAAGGACGTGGACTTCGTAGACGGCCAGAACGGCTGGGCCGTAGGTGCTGATGGGGCAATCATCCACACGACCGACGGTGGGTCAACCTGGTCGCTCCAGACCAGCAACACGACCGCCTACCTTGATGGCGTGAGCTTCATTAACGCCAAAGAGGGCTGGGCAGCCGGTGGCAATGTTATCTTGCACACCACCAATGGCGGCACTACCTGGCAACCTGAAACCGTCCCCGCCAATACCTGGGTCTATAGCCTGGTATTTGTGGATGGCCTGAATGGTTGGGGAGCTGGGGAGAACCAGCAGGTCGTGCATACATCGGATGGGGGCAATACCTGGGTCATGCAGACCGGCGGACCGGGCAACCCCTATAACAAGTATCGCCTGTTTGGTGTGGATTTCGGCGACACGCTGCATGGCGTCGCCCTGGGCGAGGGCGGCAACCTGTTCAGCACCAGCGACGGCGGCGTCACCTGGATCCAGCGGCAGAGCGGCTCCGGGACATTCACCAATGGGCTGGCGGCGATTGACCGCGATCACGCCTGGGCGGCGCAGACCTTCGGCGAGATACTATATACCACGAACGGCGGCCAGTTCTGGAACCGCACCAACCCGGGCTACCAGTACAGCCACTTCTATGACATAGACTTCGTAGACCTCTCCACCGGTTGGGCCGTGGGCGATGGCGATCAGAGCAACAACTACGGTGTGGTCTTCCGCTCCACCGACGGCGGTGCCACCTGGCAGCAGCAGTGGGCCGGAAGCAGTCTGACCATCCTGTACGGCGTGGATGCCATTGATGCCCAGACCATCGTTGCCGTCGGCAATCTCGGCATCATTCTGCGCTCAACCAACGGCGGCGCTTCCTGGGCCCAGGTGCCCCATCCCAGCATCAGCAACGTACTTCAGGGTATTTACTTTCTTGATGCCCAGCGCGGCTGGGTGGTGGGGAACGAGGGCGCGGTGCTGAGTACCACCGATGGCGGCGCTACCTGGACTGGCCGGAACATCCTGCCCGACAACAACGGGCTGACCAATATATCCTTCGCCGACGCAAACAACGGCTGGACGGTCGGCTATAATGGGAATGTATGGCACACCACGGACGGTGGCACGACCTGGCAGCAGCAGAACGCCCATCCCCCCTTCAATTGGACCAACTTCGCGGCGGTGAGCGCCATCAGCCCGACGGAGGCCTGGCTGTCCGGCACGGACGCCTTCGTGGCGCACACCACCGATGGCGGTAATACCTGGGGGCAGGTGACCCTGGCGGCGGACAGCCGTAACTCGTTCCCCGCCATGGTCTTCCTCGCAGCCGACTATGGCTGGCTAGGCGGTTCGACCATTTCGCCCCAAGGCGGGATCTGGCGCTACAGCGACAACGGGCAGACGAACGTGATGCACGTCGCCAACATCATTCCGGGCTATGTCCCCAGCGGCAACCAGTATCGTATCAGGACCAGCGTAACCATCCAGGACGCCAACGGCGCGGGCGTCCCCAGCGCGACCGTCTCGCTCCAGGTGATCTTACCTAACGGCCGGCAGCGCACGTTGACAGCGACGACCAACTCCGCCGGCACAGCTTCGGTCTCTTTCCGCACGTCGCAGCGCGGGACGTACACGTTCTGCGTGACGAATGTGAGCAAGACCGACTGGACCTACGACCCGACGCAGAACGTGGAGACATGCGATAGCCTGACCATTCCGTGAGAGGAGCAACGCCAGGTTGGAACGCTTGATGCGCCGGGTGAAATCGTATGATCAGCCTCGCGCAAGGTACCGGCGGCTGTAATCCACGTAGTGCCCGGCGGAGCGGCGGATGCCTTCGATCTCCTCTGGCGTGAGCTGGCGCACAGCGCGGGCGGGTATGCCCAGGACGAGCGAGCCCGGCGGAACAACCACATCCTCGGTGACGAGTGCGCCAGCTCCGACAACGCTATCGCGCCCGATGTGAGCGCGGTTGAGGATAACGGCGCGTATGCCGATGAGCACGTTGTCTTCGACTGTGGCGGCGTGGACGATGGCCCCATGGCCGAGGGTGACGCCAGCGCCAATCGTGCACGGCTGACCGGCATCAGCATGCAGGATGCAGCCATCCTGCACGTTGGTGCGCGGGCCGACGTGTATGGGCCCGGCGTCGCCGCGTAGGACGGCTCCATACCAGACGCTGGCCTCCGCCTCAATGGTCACATCGCCGACGACCGTCGCCGTAGGCGCGATGAAGGCGGAGAGAGCGATTCTCTCCGGGTGATGGGTCGTATCGAACTGAGATGTCTGCGCCAAAAGATTCGGCCTCCATTTTTCAGAGTGTTTTACTTCACGAGCAACGGCAGATACAGCCTGTAGCCCGGCGGTGGTGTCGGCGTAGCCGTGTCTGTCGGCGTCGGCGTCTGAGTGGCGGTGGGCGTGGCGGTCAGCGTCGCTGTCTCCGTTGCTGTTGGGGTCTCTGTGGGCGTTCCGGTCGGCGTCGCTGTGATGGAGGTATTTGACGCTAGCGTGAAAGGCGCGGTGGTCTGGGCCTGGGCTGAGCCTTGCGACGTGGTCACGGTGAAGCGCAGGTAGCTGTCGCTAGAAGGCGGGGTATCGGCCGGGATATGCCACTGGTAACGGCCGTTATTTGGCAGGCCATCCGCAACCGGCAACCAGGGTCCGCCTGGGCCGGTGACGGAAAGCTCGATCTTCACGTTCCCCGCCTCGCCACCCGGAACGGCGCTCAGCCAGTCCACAAAGCGCGTCGAGCCGGCATAGAACGTCTCACCTCCATGTGGTGCGACCGGCCGGATGGTGAGCGACGTTGGGACGGAGGCCTCCTTAAAGAAGCGCGGATGATTGCGCGATGCTTCGGCGACCAGGGCGATGTCGGGATAACCGTTGTGATCGGCGTCACCGCCGACGCGCATGGCCGAATAGGTGTGCTCAGGGATCTGAAACGTAGCGACCTGGGTCCAGTTGCCGCTGCCGTCTCCGGCGAAGACCGTCACATTGCCGCTGCTCCCGAAAACGGTCAGATCGCCGTATCCGTCGGCGTTCATGTCATGCAGTTGCGTGGCCTGGCATCCCACCGGCGGCAGGCCCCCGGAGAAATCCTGCCAGACATTGCCCGGGGTCCAGAGCCAGACCGCTGGTGTGCCGGATGAACAGAAGGACAGGTCATCATGGCCGTCGTTGTTGGCATCGCCCAGGGCGATGCCGGGGCGCCCAAGCGACC
>CADDZL010000152.1 GCA_902812335.1 Chloroflexota bacterium
GACCACAAGGGGGTAGCGGGGGCGATGAGCGTGTCGGGGCCGGTAGAGCGGATGGAGGAGCATGCGGCCGAGGGGTTGGTAGAGGCGTTGCAGGCAGCCGCGGCGGAGATCAGCGCTCAGATGGGCGGCAGGCAGGCCCTCACTCAGTCCGCTGAAAGTCAGGGAGCGGCTTTCACCCTCGGCAGGCCGATTTCCTGAAGGAGGTCAGAGATGGATTGCATCATTGATGTCAGCCAAATCGAGCCGGTCGCACGAGAACACTCCGACAACAAGCACATCCTGCGCCGTGACAACTTGAAGGTGGGGCTCATTAGCGTGCGACCCCATGACGAATTGCCGCTGCACTCTCACGAGTATGAAGATCAGTTCTACTATGTACTGGAGGGGGAAGGAGTAGTCCACCTGGGCGAGCGCGATTTTCCGCTCAAGCCCGGCATCGCAGTGACGATCCCGCCTGGCGTCCCTCACGCTGTCCGCAACCCTAACGACAGTCCGCTACGGTACCTAGATGTGTTCGTCAACTGGAAACAGTGAGCGGACACGTCCAGCCTAGATCATTCTGGGGAGGATAAGCAATGCCCACGGTTGTCACTTTTGGCGAAGCCATGATCCGGCTGGCTCCACCCGATTTTGAGCGCCTGGAGCAAGCCACTTCTTTGAAGATGAACGTCGGCGGATCTGAACTCACTGTTGCCGCTGGCGTAGCCCGTCTGGGGCTGAGCGCAGGCTGGGTTAGCCGCTTGCCCAATAATCCCCTTGGCCGGATGGCCCAAAACAAGGCCCGCGAATTCGGCGTGGACACCAGTCACATCGTCTGGTCGAAAGAAGACCGGATGGGGCTCTATTTCGTCGAATACGGTTCGGCCCCGCGCGCGAGCAGCGTTCTATACGACCGGGCCTACTCTGCCATCAGCCGTATCGAGCCGGGCGAAGTGGATTGGAAGAAGGTCTTTGAGGGCGCGAGTTGGTTCCATACCAGCGGTATCACCCCTGCTCTGAGCGACACGGCCGCCGCTGTGACCCTGGAGGCGCTTCGGACCGCTAAAGAAATGGGCTGTCGCGTCAGCTATGACCTGAATTACCGCGCCAAACTTTGGTCGCAAGAGAAGGCGCGCACCGTTCAAGAACCGTTCATGCAATACGTAGACATCTTGGTCACAACCGAAGAAGATACCCAACGTGTCTTCGGTATTCAGAACGATGACTACAGAAAGGTCGCGCAACTCCTCGCCGAACGGTTCAATCTTGAGGCGGTGACCATCACCCTACGGGATACACCTTCCGTCTGGCGCAACACGTGGAGTGCCTTCGCCTATGCCGGGGGCAAGTTCTACGAGGACGTGACCTACGACATTGAAGTGGTGGACCGGCTGGGCGCCGGCGATAACTACACGGCCGGATTCATTTACGGCTATCTGACGGATGGGGTCGAGAAAGCGGTGCGCTTGGGGAATGCCTTCTCGGCGCTCAAGCATACCTCATGGAGCGATTTCAACTGGGCAACGCGTGAAGAGGCCGAAGCGCTGCTCAAAGGTGTCAAGGGAACCACCCTGCGCATCGCACGCTAAAGCTATACCGTTCACAGTGTGGCAAGGAGACATGACCCATGCAAAAGGACGAACAGATTCATCTTATCGCAGAGAGCGGCGTGATCGCCATTGTCCGCTTTGACCGCTCGGAGGAACTGGTTCAGGTGGCGCGGGCTATTCGGGCGGGCGGTGTGCGCGCCATCGAATTCACCATGACCACACCTAACGCCCTGGCGATCATCGAGAGCGCCACGCGCGAGTTCGGTGAGGACGTGCTGCTCGGAGCCGGGACGGTGCTCGACCCGGAGACCGCCCGCGCAGCCATCCTGGCCGGTGCACAGTTCATCGTCGCCCCTACGCTGAACTTGAAGGTCATCGAGGTTTGCCACCGCTATAGCAAGGTCGTGATCCCAGGCGCGTTCACACCGACCGAGATCCTTACGGCGTGGGAAGCAGGCGCGGACTTTGTCAAGCTGTTCCCCGCCGAGTTTGGCGGCCCTGAGTATATCAGGGCTATCCGAGCGCCGCTGCCGCAGGTCAAGCTGATCCCGGTGGGTGGAGTGTCGTTGGAGACCATTGGCGACTTCATCAAGGCCGGCGCCGCCGCGGTGGCTGCTGGCAGCAATCTGGTGAAGAAGAGCGCTATCGCTGCCAAGAACTGGGACGAATTGACCGCTGTGGCGCGACAGTTCGTGGAGGCAGTGAATCGCGCTCGTGCCCGATGATAGGGCACCGATACGATAAACGCTGATTTCTTTTGCCCTTGTCAGCATTCATCAGAATTAGTGACCGGGAGATGAGGATCGTCTATGCGACGCATCATTAACTCAGTGACCACGCGGCCTGCCCAGGAGCACCTGGCCGGCTTTCGCGAGCTACTGTCCATTTTCAGCCCTTCATGCGTTGTAGCCGATTGCATGGAACGGTCCGGCGTCCTGCGCAGTGACATCCGCCCGCTGTTCGATGCTCGCTTCGTCGGCGCAGCTCTGACCGTGAAGCTCTATCCGGGCGACCTGGTTGATTGCCTCGATGCGCTTGCGGTCGCGCAGGCAGGCGATGCGATCGTGGTGGATGCTGCGGGTGAGACAGAAACCTCCATCTGGGGCGGGTTGATGGCCGGGCTGTGCCAGCAAAAGGGTGTGGTCGGGGCCGTGGTAGACGGGGCGATCCGCGATATTGATGAGATTAAAGCTCTGCACTTTCCGATCTTCAGCCGGGCGATCGTGCCGCGCTCAACACACTCGCCTTATTCCAAGCGTATGGAGCCGATCGAGGTGAATGTCCCGATCCACTGCGGCGGTGTCCTGGTCTATCCCGGCGACATTGTGCTGGCGGACGAGATCGGTGTCGTGGTTGTGCCGCGTGAGCGGGCAGGTGATGTCCTCGCGCGCGCCCAAGCGCAGGCCGCGCAAGAAGAGGCCACCCGCCAGCGGATTCGCCAGGGGAAGACCGTCGAAGAAATCCTGGCCGAATTCGGTCGCCTGTGATTGCCGAATAAAGCCAGACGTCAGTAGCCAGCAAAGGAGGTGAGCCAGGACACAAATAACCAGGGAGGCAAGGGGCGAGCGCACTCGTCGCCTCGACCCAGAAGAAGAGAAGAACAGCAGCACATAGGAGTCAGCGAGATTAGGCTTTGTCACACGGAGGTGTGACAGGGCGAAGGAGGACTTTCGATGCATTACCGTTCTTCGTTCAAGCGGTACCTGATGCTCATTGTGGCTGTTGGCCTGGCCGTCGCCGTCACGGCCTGCTCTGCTCAGCCAACACCCGCACCTGCCACGTCGGCTCCGGCCGCCACCTCCGCACCGGCAGCGACTACGGCACCGGCTGCGGCTCAACCCTCGGCTGGCGAATACGAAGCGTACCAGCCACCGTACGGAGCCTTCCCACCCGTCCCTCTCAAGGCTGGCTCTCAGGCCGCATGCAAGAACCTCGCCTATAAGGGTGGGAAGCCGAATATCGCCTACATGCCCCCGGCTACCGAGTTCAACTACTACATCGCCATCGGCGAGGGCGTGAAGGCCCAGGCCGCCAAGCTCGGTGCCGATACCTTCATGCTCGCACCTCAGAGCGGGGCCGACATTAACGGTCAGATGGGGATGATCCAGGACGTCATCAGCAAAAAGGTGGACGCGATTATCCTCTCCACCCACGACGAGAACGCGGCCGCACCGCTGGTCAAACGCGCCGTGGATCAGGGCATCGCCGTGATCATCGTTAACTCGGACATCCCCAACTTCCCAGCGCCGGTGCATGGCGTCGTCGGCTACAGCCAGCGCCGCGGCACTTATAAGATGGGGATGTACGTCGCCGGCATGTTCCATGGCAAAGCCAAGGTGGGTGTCCTGGAGGGCCAGCCGGGCTATCACTCCACCGAGCGTATCGGCGGCTACCTGGACGCCTTGAGCCAGTTCCCTGGCATGGAGGTCGTGGCCAAGCTGCCAACGGCATGGAACGTGGAAACCGGCAACTCGGCCATGATGGACATGCTCCAGGCTCACCCGGAGATCCAGGTGGTGGTAGCCGCTAACGACTACATCGCCATCGGTGCAGCCAAGGCCGCCGAGTCGCTCAACCGCAAGGACATTGCTATCTTCGGCAATGACGGAGACACGACCGGCATGGAGGAAATCTACGCCGGCCGCTGGACGGGCACCGTTAACACCACCCCGTTCGTCATGGGCGAGGTCGTGATGCAGGTGACCTACGACTGCCTGAACGGCAAGTACCCTGGCGGCTGGGTCGAGACCCCGGTCGTGATCGTGGACCAGACTAACGTGCTGAACTACCTGTGCCATCCGGAGACGCTGTATCCCAAACCGTCCAAGACGTACGAGTGCCCGAAGTAGCGCCAGCATAATCCCTGTCGCCAACCTGACGAGGTTCCTGGCCGCAGGGATAGCTCTGCGGCCAGGAGACCCCGGTGGAATGATGAGCTGTGATGAGTAGCAACCACAATCTGGTCTGGGAAGTGCGCAATATCTCCAAAGCTTTTCCAGGCGTCCAGGCGCTGGACAAAGTCTCCCTGTCCCTTGTCGCAGGCGAGATCCATGCGTTGGTGGGTCAGAACGGCAGCGGCAAGTCCACGCTGGTGAAATGCATCTCAGGCGTGCACCCCCCCGATGAGGGCGAGATCCGCCGGAACGGCGAACTGATGATCATGTCCAATCCCACCATCGCACGGGCGCGCGGCGTGGCGACTATCTACCAGGAGTTATCCCTGGTCCCCACATTGAGCGTGGCCGAGAACATCTTCCTCGGACGCCTGCCCCAGCGGGCCCGCGCGTTGCTGGTGGACTGGGAAACCACCCGGCAACTGGCCGTCAACACGCTGCGTGAACTTGGCATTCAGATCGATCCCAATGCTGTTGTCCGCTCGCTGTCTGTGGCCGAACAACAACTGGTGGAGATCGCCAAGGCCATCTCGGAAGAGTCAACCTTGCTGATCATGGATGAGCCCACAGCGGCCCTGGGGCTGAATGAAACCCGCCGCCTGCACGCCCTCATCCGACAGTTGGCACGGCAGGGTAAAGCCATCCTTTACATCTCGCACCGTATAGACGAGGTGCTCGACATCGCCGACCGCATCACCGTCCTCAAAGATGGCCGCGTGGCCGGCAGCCAGCCGATCGGGGCCTGGGATACGGACAGCCTGGTGCGCACGATGTTGGGCACGGAGGTGAAAGAGCACTACCCCAAGGAACGCCACGCGACTGCCGTCCCCTGTCTCGAAGTCGAAGGTCTATGCACCGAGAGCGGTGTGCACGACGTCAGCTTCACAGTCAACGTCGGCGAGGTTCTGGGGATCGGCGGTATGGTCGGCTCTGGACGCACGGAGTTGGCACGCGCCCTCTTCGGCGTCGAGCGGCCAACAGCAGGGATAATCCGTCTAAATGGCCGCCCGGTTCACTTCAGGTCGCCGGAACAGGCCATCGCCGCCGGCATCGCGCTCCTGCCGGAGAACCGCAAAGCGGACGGTCTGTTCTTCAACTTCCGGGGCCCCCAGAATATCACCATCGCCCGGCTGTCCGCCCTGCTCGCCGGCCCATTCCTGAGTCTGCGGCGGGAAACGCGCTTCAGCGCGGAATACATGGACAAGCTCCGCATCAGCCCGGCCGCAATGGAGCGGACCGTACAGTACCTGTCCGGCGGCAATCAGCAGAAGGTCATCATCGCCCGCTGGCTCTTCTCCCAGGCGCGGTTGCTGATCCTCGACGAGCCGACGCAAGGCGTAGACATCGGCGCCCGGATCGAGGTGTACCGGCTTATCAACGAACTGACGGCCATGGGCATCAGTATTATCCTGATCAGCTCCGATTACCCCGAGCTTCTGGCGATGAGCGACCGCGTCGCGATCATGCGCGGCGGGCGCATTGTAGAGATCACCGATGCCAGCGCACTGACCGAGTACCGACTTTTGGAGATCGCTTCCGGGGTCAACGGTTCCGCGGAGAGAAGATCGAATGAGAACTAACATCAGCCGTTTGCTACGTTCGCCCGTGATGGGGCCGCTCATTTCCTTGTTCGTTGTGTCGCTTATCGTGCTGCTGACGCCCCAGGGGCCTCGATTCGCTCAACTGGACAACCTTAACAATGTCGCTTTGCAGGCCAGCATTGTCGCCATCATCGCCATCGGCTCGACCCTGGTGATCGTCACCGGCGGCATCGATCTCTCCCCGGGGTCAGCGGTTGCGCTACTGACGATGATCATGGCGACGCTGATCAAGTTCAACGGTTTGTCCCTACCTGTGGCTACGCTTATCGTCCTGTTGCTGGGGGCCGTAATGGGGCTTCTCAACGGCATCCTGGCCTCGTATGGGCGCATCCCCTCCTTCATCGTCACCCTGGCAACTATGAGCATCTTCAAGGGAACCGCCTTCCTTTTCAACAACGGATCACCTATCTTCTCTGTGTCGCCAGAGCTTGAACCCTTCTTCTACGGTCAACTGTTCTCCGTGGCCTTGCCGTTCTACTATGTCGTGGTTCTGTACACGGTCGCCTGGGTATTCTTGCAGTATACCACCACCGGCCGGGAGATCTATGCCATCGGCGGGAATGAGGCAGCCGCACGCCTGTCCGGGATCAATGTCAATCGCACACGGCTCGTGGCATTCACTATCGCCGGCCTCACAGCAGCGATTGGATCTGTGCTCATGACAGCCCGGCTCAACTCCGGCTCACCCAACTACGGTGTCGGCTTCGAACTGGCGGCCATTGGTGCCGCTGTGGTTGGTGGGGCCAGCCTGGCCGGAGGCTACGCCCACATCTACTCCACCATGGTCGGAGCCCTGATTATCGTAGTTGTGCAAAACGGCCTGAACTTGAATGCCGTGCCCACCTCGTGGCAGCAAATCACCCTGGGCATCATTATCGCCCTGGCGGTCTTCCTCGACATGTGGCGCGCTGACTTTGGGCGGCTCGCCAGGCGTCTGTGGCTACGCCTCGTCCCGCAGCGCAAAGCGCCAGCCGCCGCAAGTCCGCCCGTGGCCGCTATACCTGGTCAAGATAAATCAGTGTGAGCCATCCGCAAGCCGAGTGGAGGGTAGACATGTACACACACGGAAGAAAGCAAGGTTGTCGCATCTCACTGGATTACACCTACAAGGGGATGCGCGTGGCATTCATGGAAAACGAGGCCTTGCGCGTCGGCATTCTGCTTGACAAAGGAGCAGACGTCTTTGAGTTCACTTACAAGCCCCGCGATCTGGACTTCATGTGGCAGTCACCGATTCCTATGCGGCGTCCGTTCGTTGCCACGGGCGCACTGCCCGAAGGGGCCTTCCACGATTACTACTATGGTGGCTGGCAGGAGGTCTTCCCCTCGGCCGGCTGGGCGACAGAGCCGTATCAAGGGACCTATCAGGGCCTGCATGGTGAAGTCTCGCTCCTGCCATTTGAAGCCCAGCTTCTTGAAGACCGGCCCGATGAGGTGGCCCTGCGCACTCACGTACGCTGCTACCGCTCACCGCTGACGCTCGAACGCACCTTGTCCCTCAAGCGAGGCAGGCCGGCCCTGTTCATTCGCGAGCGCATCGCCAACGAGTCCATCGGTGAGTTCGCTGTCATGTGGGGCCATCACCCTGCATTTGGCGAGCCCTTCCTCGACGATAGCTGTATGGTCACGGCCCCTGCCAGGAAGGTTGAGGTGCTGGCCTACCATGAGAACGGCCTGTGGCAGCCGGGGGGCGATTATGAATTCCCCCTGGTCAAGAACCGCCGCACCGGCGAGATGCAGGACATCCGCCGCGTATTGCCCAGGGAAACCCGCTCCGTGGACGTGGTCTTCTTCAAGGAGCTGAGCGCAGGCTGGTACGGCATCACCAATCAGCGCCTGGGTCTCGGATTCGGCATGGCCTGGGATCAGAACCTGTTCAAGTATCTGTGGATGTGGCAGGTCTACGGCGGGCACACCGACTATCCCTGGTATGGCCGAACGTACAACTGCGCCCTGGAGCCGTTCACCAGCTACCCGCCTGCCGGCATTAAGAATGCGATTGACAACGGTACTGCTCTCATCATGAAACCCGGCCAGGTGATTGAAACGGAACTGGTCGCCGTCGCGTATGAAGGGGGCGGGGTTAGCCATATCGGTCGTGACGGATCGGTATGGTCTTGACCGGACCTGCGTCAAGGGAAGGAGGTGGAGCAAGACCAGAATCGTAGCATGCCCCAATCAGGAGGAGACGAAGCGGTCATTTACCGTAGCCTTCAGGCAATTAAGGAGGTGAACTCGAATGGCTACCAATACCGATGGGAGAAAGCTGACACGCCGTGAGTTTCTCAAGGCGGCCGGCGCCGCCGGCGGCCTGGTGGCAGTCGGCAGTATCCTGGAAGCCTGCGCGCCCGCGCCACCGGCAGCTACACCCGCTCCGGGTGCTCCGACTGGCGCTGCGGTCCAGGGCGCGACCCCGGAGGAGCGTGCTCTGAACGGGATCAAAGCCTTGAAGGACGCGGGCAAAATCAAAGATGGCGACACTTTCGTCATTATGCACCACTCCGGACAGCGCAACCAGCTCGTCCCGGCGATGGAGGAATTCAACAAGCT
>CADDZL010000153.1 GCA_902812335.1 Chloroflexota bacterium
GGCTGCCCCCGTCCACGCCCGCACGCTCGGTATCATCCCTGACGTCGTCGTAGGCGACCTCGATTCAATGCCAGCCGGCGAGCAGGAGCGACTGGCTGCGCTGGGTGTCCGCTTCGTCATCCACCCGACGCAGAAGGACCGGACCGACCTGGAGTTGGCCCTGGAGGTCGCGGCGCAGGAGCAGCCTGACGAGATCGCCGTCCTGGCGGCGCTGGGTGAACGCTGGGACCAGACCATCGCCAATTGCCTGCTCCTGGCGCTGCCGGCGTTGCGCCATCTGCCGGTGCGGTTGCTCGACGGGCCCCAGGAACTGGCCCTGGTACAGGGCGAGGCGGTGATCTCAGGCCAACCCGGCGACACACTGTCTCTGATCCCCTTGCTGGGCGATGCGCAGGGGGTCACGCTTGAAGGGCTGTTCTACCCTCTAAATGAAAGCACGCTGCCCTTCGGCTCGACACTGGGCATCAGCAACGTGCTCACCGCTCCCCAGGCCCGCGTTCGCGTGCGCGAGGGACTGCTCCTGGCAATCCACATCCGCAACTTTGTTCATGGGGGGAACTGACATGAATACCAAATCGGTACACACAACGCTGTTCATTGTGCTGATCGCTGCTCTATTGCTTTCAGCCTGCGGCCCGACGGCAGCGCCGACGGCGACGCCTGAAAAGGCGACAACAACACCCAGCCAGCCGACGGCGACGCCCACCGCACCACGCAAGCTCACGCTCATGTCGCACGACAGCTTCAGCGCCAGCAAAGACGTCATTGCCGAGTTCGAGCAGGCCAATAACGCTCACGTCGAGTTTCTCAAGGCCGGTGACGCCGGCAAGGCGCTCAATCAGGCCATCCTGAGCAAGAACAACCCGCTTGGCGACGTCTTCTTCGGCGTGGATAACACCTTCTTCAGCCGCGCCATTCAGGCGGACATCTTCGAGCCGTATCAGCCGCAGGGCCTGGAGAACATCACCGATACCTTCAAGCTCGACCCTCAATTCCGGCTGACGCCGATTGACTGGGGGGATGTGTGCCTGAACTACGACAAGCGCTACTTCGAGCAGAAGAAGCTGAAGCCACCGGCGACGCTGGAGGATCTGACCAGGCCGGAGTACAAGGGCCTGCTCGTGGTCGAGAACCCGGCCACCTCCTCGCCCGGCCTGGCCTTCCTGCTGGCGACGGTGGCCCACTTCGGCCCGGATAAGTATCTCGACTTCTGGAAGGCGTTGCGCCAGAACGATGTCACCGTCACCGAAGGCTGGGAGGACGCCTACTACGGTCAGTTCAGCGGCGGCAGCGGCAGCAAAGGCGATAAGCCCATCGTCGTCAGCTACGCCACCAGCCCACCGGCCGAGGTCTTCTACAGTGAGGGCAAGCTGACCGAGCCGCCCACCGCCAGCGTGTTGGGCGATGACACTTGCTTCCGCCAGATCGAGTTCGCCGGCATCCTGAAGGGGACCAAGAACCGCGACCTGGCCGAGAAGTTCATGGACTTCCTGATCAGCAAGCGTTTCCAGGAGGACATCCCGCTGCAGATGTTCGTCTTCCCGGTCAACCGCCAGGCGACGCTGCCGGAGGTCTTCGTCAAGTTCGCCCAGATCGCGCCCCATCCGGCTCAGCTTAGCCCCGACGTGATCGGCGCCAACCGCGATACCTGGATCGAGCAGTGGACGACGACGGTGCTGCACTAACTCTAGTACCGGGCTTAAGCCCGATACTGGTTAAGCCAGATGGTAGGAGGAGTAGACGGTGAGCAGTGGGCCTGGGGTAGCGGGCCCGGAGCTCAAGCTCCGGCCTGAGAGAGCAAAGCCCTTCGGGTTACGACTTGGCCCCGGAGGGGCTTCGCTCTTTCAGCGCGGGCTTGAAGGTTCGCGCCCACGGCCCACTGCTTATCACCTGCTATTGTGGCTGCTGCCGGTCATCTTCCTGGCGCTTTTCTATTTCTACCCCTTGGTGGCCATCCTGCGCCAGGCTTTAGCGCCTGAAGGCGTGCTCGACCCGGAAGGGCTGCGCAAGCTGGTCAGCACAGACCTGTACGCCCGCACGTTCGGCTTCACCCTGGGCCAGGCGATGCTGTCCACGCTTGTGACCGTGCTGCTGGGGCTGCCGGGTGCGTACATCTTCGCTCGCTATGACTTTCCCGGCAAGGCGCTGCTGCGGGCGCTGACCACCGTCCCCTTTGTCCTGCCGACCCTGGTTGTCGCCGCCGCCTTCACCGCGCTCATCGGCCCGCGCGGCCTGCTCAACCTGGCGCTCATGGACCTGCTCCACCTGGACACACCGCCCATCCACCTGCTCAACACCTTTACGATCATCATCATCGCTCACGTCTTCTACAACTACACGCTCGTCCTGCGCATCGTCGGTGGCTTCTGGGCGCATCTCGATCCGCGTCTGGAGGAAGCGGCCCGCGTGCTGGGTGCCGACCGCCGCCGCGCCTTCTGGAACGTGACTTTGCCGCTGCTGATGCCGGCGGTGCTGGCCGCAGCGTTACTCGTCTTCATCTTCGACTTCACCAGCTTCGGCGTCGTCCTGGTTCTGGGCGGGCCGCGCTTCGCCACGCTCGAGGTCGAGATCTACCGGCAGACGGTGGACCTGTTCAATCTGCCGCTGGCAGCGGCGCTGGCGCTGGTGCAAATCATCTTCACCTTCACCCTCATGGCGTTCTACACCCGTCTGCAGGCCCGCGCCGCCGTGCCGCTGGAATTGCGCCCAGAGCGCCTGACCCGGCATCGCCCGGCCACGTTCCGCGCCCGCCTGTTCGTTGCCGCCAATCTCGCCCTGATGCTGGCTTTGCTGCTGGCGCCATTGGTCGCACTCCTGGCCCAGTCGCTCATCACCTCCCGGGGCGCAAGCATCGCCTATTACCGCGAACTGTTCGTTAACCGTAGCGGCTCGGTCTTCTTCGTCCCGCCGGTCGAGGCCATCCGCAACTCGCTCCTCGTTGCCGCTGCCACCGTGCTCCTGGCGCTGATCCTGGGCTGGCTGGCAGCCGATCTGCTGGCGCGGCCGGGCCGGTTGAGCGCCTGGCTCGATCCGGTCTTTCTGCTGCCGCTGGGCACCTCGGCGGTGACGCTGGGCTTCGGTTACATCCTGGCGCTGGACCGGCCGCCGCTGAACCTGCGGGCCTCGCCCTGGCTGTTGCCGCTGGCGCACACGCTGGTGGCCTTGCCCTTTGTCGTGCGTAGCCTGCTGCCGGTATTGCGCGGCATCCAGCCGCACCTGCGCGAGGCGGCGGCGGTGCTGGGCGCAGCGCCGTTGCGCGTCTGGCGCGAGGTGGACCTGCCCATTGTGGCCCGTGCTCTGCTCGTCGGCGCGGTCTTCGCTTTTACAGTATCATTGGGTGAGTTCGGCGCGACCGCGCTCATCGTCCGACCGCAGTTTCCGACGATGCCCGTCGCCATCTATCGCTTCCTGGGCCAGCCGGGCGAACTAAACTATGGCCAGGCGCTGGCGATGAGCGCGGTGCTCGGCCTAGTGACCGCAGCCGGTATCCTGGCGATTGAGCGCTTCAGATACGGGGACATCGGTGAGTTTTAAGCGGACGCAGGCGTTCATCCGCGTCCCATGCAACAGATGGCGCTACTCGAAGTCAGCCATGTGAGCAAAGCCTTCGGCGGCACGCCCGTGCTGCGCGACGTGAGCCTGAGCGTCGCCGAGGGCGAGACCGTCGTCATCCTGGGGCCAAGCGGCGGCGGTAAGAGCACCCTGCTGCGCATCATTGCCGGGTTGGAAACGCCCGACGCCGGTACGATTGTCTTCGATGGGCGCGACCTGGCCGGCGTGCCCGTCCACCAGCGCGGCTTCGGGCTGATGTTCCAGGACCTGGCGCTGTTCCCGCATCTGGATGTCTTCGACAATGTGGCCTTCGGCCTGCGCATGGCAGGCCTGAGCCGGGCAGAGATCGAGGCGCGTGTGGACGAGGCTCTGGCGCTGGTCGGGCTGGCCGGATTCGCCCGGCGCGACGTGCACCGGCTGTCAGGTGGCGAGCGGCAGCGGGTGGCCCTGGCGCGCAGCCTGGCGCCGCGTCCGCGCCTGCTCATGCTGGATGAGCCGCTGGGTGCGCTCGACCGGGCGCTGCGCGACCGGCTGGTGGGCGAGTTGCGCGCCATCCTCAAGGGTGTTGGCGTGACCTCGCTCTATGTCACCCACGACCAGGCCGAAGCCTTCGTCCTGGCCGACCGTATTATCCTGCTGCATCAAGGCCGGGTGGAGCAGGAGGGGATACCAGAAGCGGTCTATCGTCAGCCGGCGACGCCGTTTGTGGCCCGCTTCCTGGGGCTGACCAACCTGCTGCCGGGCCGGGTTGCCATGGCCGAGGTAGGGGCCCAGCATGCTGTGTCCCTACTGACCGTCGCTACCCCAATTGGCCCGCTGGTGCTCAGCCTGGATGGCGCGGCGCCGCCCGTTGGCGGTGAGGTCACCGTGTTGGTGCGGCCGGAGGGGGCCACGGTGCTGGCGGAGGGCCAGAACACGGACAGAGTTCCCGTCATCAGCGGCACACTGATCGAGCGTATCTTCCAGGGGACGTACTATCGCATCCGTGTCCGTCTGGCGGGTGAGGTGGAGATGACCTTCGAGGTGGGGGCAGAGGAGCCACTGCCTGCGTCCGGCGCGCCCATCCGCCTGGCGTTGCGGCGCGAGGCGCTGAGCCTGTTGCCAGCAGTAGCCTGAATGGATTGCCGAACCCGGCTGTGAGATGCGTAATACGGATACCTCATGTAAAATACGGCGGGAGGTGAGCGAGCGATGATACGCACAGTTGAGGCGGTGATTGATGAGCAAGGGAATGTACACCTGCTAGAGCACATTCGGCTGCCAGCGGCACGGCGGGCACTTGTGACTATCCTGGAAGACGAGCCAATCACCCACGCCCATGAGACGGCACTACTCAGTGAACGGGCACTGGCTGAAGACTGGAATCGGCCCGAAGAGGACGCGGCATGGTCATACCTGCAACCGGCGCCGTAGTTCTGGTGCCCTTTCCTTTCTCTGATCTGTCGCAAGCGAAGCTACGGCCCGCAGCGGTGCTCGCCGCTGTGGGCCGCGGAGATTGGATCTTATCCCAGATCACCAGCCAGCCGTATGGCGATGCCCGCGCAATGGCACTGACGGCTGCCAGTTTTGCTGTTGGCTCACTGAGAGTCACCAGTTACGTACGGCCGGGCAAGCTGTTTACTGCCAATCATGACCTGATGGTGGCGCAGGTTGGCAAGTTAAAGGCTGATGTGCTCAAGCAGATTATTGACGCAGTCGTAGATATCCTGCACACCGGCCTCATCTCGTAAGGGCACTCAACCATCGGCGCCTGCGTCCGGCGCGCCCATCCGCCTGGCGTTGCGGCGCGAGGCGCTGAGCCTGTTGCCAGCAGCAGCCTGAATGGATTGCCGAACCCGGCTGTGAGATGCGTAATACGGATACCTCATGTAAAATACGGCTGGACGCGCTGATGAAGCGAATTCGAGAGGCGATTGAACTCTGCTTAGAGGTCGAAGGCGAATCGGGTTATATCAACCTGATGCGCATCAAGTCGCGCTACTACCAGAACGGTGTCTTCCCCAAGCTGCAACACGACATTGACACGGCCCTCGTGCCGTTTCCTGAATTCCGAGAGGAACTCTTCGACAAACTGTACACCTTCTTCAGCCGCTACTTCAGCGAGAGCGGCTCGATCTACTTCCGCTATACGCCGCTGCATCAAACCGACCGCCTGTTCCGCTCGCTTGACGTAGAGCTGGACGGCGTGAAATTCTTCTTCGATGTCTCCACGCTGTGACACAAGCGTGCCAACGGGAACGGGCCTTCCAGGTATTTGAGCGGCAGAGCGAGGTGGACTACTTCATCAACAAGAACGCGAAGGCGTTCTTACAGGAGCTGTAGTTGTCCCCAAAGTCTGGATACCTGGGATATTGAGTAGAATCATTTCAGCAACAGAAAGGAAGAACAGGATGTCCAGGCATCGCAGTTTCTCACCCGAATTCAAAGGCAACAATTTGGTCAGTCGGGACAACCTTCAAGGTAAAGAGCAAGGAGACCATAGAAACTTGGACGGTTGATACCGCTTCAGATGTAAAGCATGGCGTTATTTCTGCTCAATCACCCTTTGGGCAATTCCTTCTAGCCACAGTTCCTGGACAGAAATTCAAGTTTCAGCAACCTGATGGCGAAGAAGTTGAATACGAAGTTATGAGCGTAAGTTCACCAGATAATCCCGAAGAATTGGTAAAGCGACTTACTGAGCTGGTCACCAGGATTTCACAAGGCGAAAGTATATCGCAGGGCAATGAGAAATGGCTCGAGGAGCTTTGAAAAAGCCGAAGAATTAGGTTCACCGCCCCATGAGCAAGAACGTGCAATAATAAGCGCATTGCGACAAGCGGGCAGAGAAGAAAGGCAACGTGTGCGCGAGTATTTGAGACTGACCGACCCACAGCAATATCAGAAGTTTGCGGCATACCTTGAAAAAAGATGAAGCCAGTTTTCAATTCCAGTGCATGCACCTGACGCCTCGCTCCACTCGGCGCAGGTGAAGCGCGAGCCGTTAGCCGCGCCATCCTTGAAATGCACCTATCGCAGTCAGATGCGCTGGTCGCTGTCACTGGATTATCCAGCGCACTCTGCCTTCAGGCGAAACTGGACGCAGTTCTTTGAGAATAAGGAGACCCGTCCCATGCGACGCTCCCTTTTCTTCATGCTCGTCACCGCGATCATCGTCGTTGCTTGTTCCCCCTCGTCCACTGAGACTCCTCAACTCGTCACGCAGCCGACGGCGCACGACATAACTGCAACTGCCCAAGCCGGCGGTCACACTCCGCCCCCCGGACATGTAACAGCCACTGCTGTATCAGATCAGGAGAGTCCGCCAGCGAACGGAGTCACACCCGGTGCAGAGACTGTGGGCAGGTTTGGCATCTACGAGTTGGAGTTCCCCTGGTCAAGTACAAGTTACAGCAACCCTTGGGAACAGGTGCGGGTCAGCGTCATTTTCACCGCGCCGTCCGGGAAGGCAACGGCCATCGGCGGATTCTATTATTCACCGAACACTTGGCATGCCCGCTTCTCACCAGACGAAACCGGGAATTGGAATTGGTCGGCGCAAATCAGCGACGGGGCGCAATCCAGAGACTTCTCAGGTTCGTTCACAGTCAGCGACTCTGATTGGCCCGGCTTCGTGCGCTCCAACCCGGAGAACAAGCGCCGCTGGGTGTTCGATAACGGTGCGCCGTATTATCCCATCGGCATCGGCGACTGCATACTCGGAGTCAATGGAGGCTCTCCATTAGATAATTTTGGCTTCGACGGTGAGATACGCAACTCCAGCTATCCCGAAGGCTGGCGCACGGATATCGAAACCTATCTAACCGCTTACGGCGGTGCCGGCTTCAACTTGTTCCGCTGGAGCGTGGATAGTTGCGCCTTTGGCCTTTACAAAACGATTGATCCCTCCGGCAACGTCTACCTGCAACCAGAAGGCTTATATGGCGATCAGTTGGTTCAGTCCCTCCGTCAGCACGGCTTGCGGACTTACATGGTCATCTTCGGATTTTTCCCGCCCTTCCCGGATGGGAGCAACAACGCGGCTCAAATGGATGCAATCAAACGGTACGTGAAATACGTGGTCGATCGCTATGGCGCGTACGTGGACTTCTGGGAACTGATGAACGAATCCCCCAACCCACCCATCACAATTGCCGACGATTGGTACATTCAAGTCGCCACTTATCTGCGCGAGGTGGATCCATACAAACACCCTATCAGCACCAGTTGGCAGCGTCCCGATCTTTCGGTCATTGACATCATTTCCCCGCACTGGTATGCCAAAGAAAACGAGTTCGAGTCCGACCTGGCAATGCGCGAACAGATCGAGGCGAACAAGGGGCATGCGAAGAAGCCGATCATCTTTGGCGAGCAGGGCAATTCCGAACAAAACTGGGATGAGGGTTCGGCGCTACGTATGCGCCTTCGCAGTTGGACGGCGTTCTTCAACGAGGCTGTATTGATCTTCTGGAATACGAGTTGCTGCAAGGACAGTCAAGGTGGGGTTGCCAGCAATATTTACCTCGGCCCGCAAGAGCGCAGCTATATCAAAGTGTTACAGGATTTTGTGAGCGGACTTGACCGCCTGATCGCGCCGGTTCAGATTGAGATCCCCGACATATCACGCGTGCGTGGCTATGCCCTCAGTGCGCCGACCGTTTTCGTCGCGTACCTGCACGCCTACACCGATCACACCAACCCGACGACGGGAATCAGCATAACGATCGACTCCCCGCTCGCCGGCACAGCGACGTGGATTGATCCGGCAACCGGCGCAGTGTTAGGAACTGCCAGCGTGTCATCCGGCAGACAGACGTTGACCGTCCCGGTCTTCACAACCGATGTCGCCCTGAAGATCTCGCCATGAACGCGGCTAACCCTGGCTTGCAGCCGACGCGCTGCGCGCCGCAACTACGCGGCGCTGGCGTACCCGAGCGCGCAAGTACAGTTGTCGAAAGGCACAAGGCTTTGACGCGCGCTCGGCGCGGCTGAAGCTTACCGTTGGGTGCAGATGGAG
>CADDZL010000154.1 GCA_902812335.1 Chloroflexota bacterium
GGGCGGGAGCGCCGATGGCGGGCGTTGTGGCCTGGGCCTTCACTTCAAAGCGTACACCGATCGTTTCCGGGTTGGCATCGGGGCGGGCCACATCGATCTGGACGCCCCAGATGCCGGCCCGGTCGAAGGTGGCGTGGCTGACGTAGACGCCCACCGGTAGCCCTTCGCTGTAATAGGTCGCGTCGCTCTCGCTGCGCACCTGGTTGCGCTCGGCCGCGTTCTGGCCTTCCAGGTAGTAGAACTTGAGGTGCACCTGGGCATAGGCGATCGGCTGGTTGTTCTCCACCAGGCCGAAGGCCAGGCGGTTAGGGCCGACGGTTAGCTCAGAGGAGGCCAGGATGGCCGTCAGCCCGCTGATCGGCGTGGCGGCGGCCAGTTGGCTCTGCCCGTTGCCGTTCTGCGGGACGGGCGTGACCAGGTCGGGCAGGGCCGTGCCGAACCGGGGCGGGCCGGAAGCCGGTGCGCCACCGCAGGCCGTGGCGAGCAGGGCAACGGTGAGGGCGAAGATAACGCCTATGGCTGTCTGGGGCGGATGGAGTCTGTGCCTGTTCATGGTAAGCCTATCATAACCTAATAAGCCCATTATACTCCATTGGGTACCTGGGCGGCCACCCTCAGCCGCCGATTCGAAATCTGTCCGATGGCTCCCGGTCAGGTGACCATCCGGTAGAATAGGGGCAATGGCGGCACCGGCGTATCGCTCCAGGTGATCGCCTGGAGCAGGCGGTCTTGGGCTGCTGCCAGCCGGGCGGGGTCGTTGGCGTGGATAGTGAAGAGCGGCTGGCCCGCTTCGACGTGGTCGCCCACCTTGTGGTGGACAAGGACGCCGACAGCGTGGTCAATCGGGTCGCCTTTCTTGGTCCGCCCGGCACCCAGCTCCAGCGCTGCCCGGCCGACCTCGGCGGCGTTGATCGTGGCGAGGAAGCCGGCACGCGGTGCGGAGACCTGGCGCACCAGCAGGGCGCGGGGCAGGTTATTGGGGTCATCTACCTGGATAACATCCCCACCCTGGGCCGCGACCAGTTCGCGGAACTTGGCATAGCCGCGCCCATCTGCCAGCGCCGCCTCCAACTGGGCGCGGGCCGCGTTCAAAGCCTGCCCTGAACGCAGTGAAGAGTCGGCTGCTCTGCCCGCCAGCACGAGCAGATGGCTGGCGATGACCAGACAGTGCTCGCGGAAGTCGGCCGGGCCGCGCCCGTGCAGTGTCTCAATCGCTTCGCGCACTTCCAGCGCGTTGCCGACGGCTTCCCCCAAGGGCTGGTTCATGTCGCTGATGAGCGCAACTACCTGGCGGCCGGCGTCGCGCCCGATATCCACCATCGTCTCGGCCAGGCGGAGGGCATCATCGAGGGTTGGCATAAAGGCCCCCAGGCCGACTTTTACGTCGAGCACAATGGCATTAGCGCCCGCGGCGATCTTCTTGCTCATGATCGAACTGGCGATCAGCGGCAGGGACGGCACGGTGCCGGTCACGTCGCGCAGCGCATACAGCTTGCCGTCGGCCGGGGCCAGGTCGGCTGACTGGCCGCACAGGACAATGCCATGCGTGCGCAGGTTATGCAGGAACTCCTCGATGGAGAGGTCCACCCGGTAGCCGCGGATGGATTCGAGCTTGTCAAGCGTGCCGCCGCTGAAGCCCAGGCCACGGCCGGACATTTTGGCCATAGGCTGGCCACAGGCCACGACCAGCGGCTCGACCACCAGCGTTGTCTTGTCGCCCACGCCGCCGGTGGAGTGTTTGTCCACAGCGAAGGGCACAATGGAGCTCAGGTCGAGTACCTGGCCGGAATGGGCCATCGCCAATGTCAGGTCGGTTGTCTCGCGCCGGCTCATGCCTCGGAAATACACCGCCATCAGCCAGGCCGCCGCCTGATAATCGGGGATGTCGCCCCGCGTGTAGCCCTGGATGAAGGCCTCGATCTCGTCCTTCGACAGTTCGCCGCCATCGCGCTTCTTGATAATGATGTCTACGGCACGCATGTTCCCCTCTGGCAGGCCAGGATGGGGGGATTATAGCATAACTTTCGCCCGGCCCGGAACGCGCTTATAATCTGCGCCGCAAAAGTTGCAGGAGACCGATCTATGGACTTCAAAGCCGCAGCCGAAGCGCTGGCAGCAGAGCTGATCGCCACGCGGCGCGACCTGCACCGCCACCCGGAGTTGGGCTTTCAAGAGGTGCGTACCGCCGGGATCGTGGCCCGGCGGCTGGGCGAGTTGGGCCTGGAGGTACGGACCGGCATCGCGCAGACGGGTGTCGTGGGGTTGCTCCAGGGCGGGCGCGACGGGCCGACGCTGATGTTGCGCTTCGATATGGACGCGCTGCCCATTCAGGAGCGCAATCAGACGGATTACGTCTCGCAGACAGCCGGGGTAATGCACGCCTGTGGCCACGACGGACATGTGGCCATCGGTCTGGCGGTGGCGCGGCTGTTGCTGCAGGAACGCCAACGGCTGGCCGGGAGGGTTAAGTTCGTCTTCCAGCCGGCTGAGGAGGGCTTAGGCGGCGCCGAGGCGATGGTCCGGGCCGGTGTGCTGGCGGACCCAAGGCCGGACCTGGCGCTGGGCCTGCATTTGTGGAACGGTGCGCCGCTGGGCCGGGTGGTCGTGACCGCCGGGCCGGCGATGTCTGCCGGTGAGATCTGGCGCTGCACATTGCGCGGTCGGGGCGGCCACGGTGCCCAACCCCATGAGGCGGCCGACCCGGTCGTCGCCGCCGCCTATGTCGTGACGGCCTTGCAGAGCGTCGTCGCCCGCAACGTCAACCCCGAGGATACGGCGGTGGTGACGGTGGGGACGATCCACGCCGGTGATGCCTTCAACATCATCCCGGCCGAGGCGACGCTGACCGGCACGATCCGCACCTACGACCCGGCCGTGCGTGAGAGGGTGCTGGCGCGCGTGGGGGCGATTGTCGAGGGCGTGGCGGCGGCGCTGGAAGTGTCGGCCGAACTGGACATCAAATTGCTGACGCCGTCGCTGATTAACGACAGCGCGGCCTGCGCCCTGGTGCGCGCGGCAGCAGAGGCGGTCGTGGGGGCCGAGAATGTGGATACACAGCGCCGCTGGATGGCTTCGGAGGACATGGCCTTTTTCCTGCAGGAAGTGCCCGGCTGCTTCTTTTTCATCGGTTCGGCCAACGCCGGACGCGGTCTGATCTACCCTCACCACAATCCGCAGTTCGATTTCGATGAGGCGGCCCTGCCGTTAGCTGCGGCCATCATGGCTGGGGCAGCGAGGCGGTATCTCTCAGGATAACTCACTCGCCGTTTTGCCCATTTGTTGCTATACTTGCATGTCATGGCTGACGATTCGACCTACGTTTCTACTATGGTGAGTGACCCGACGGCGCAATTGCGCGCCGCCGTGAGCGATGTGTTTCAGGTGGATGACGTGACGCTGGGAGATGGCACGGAAGCGGCGGTGCGTTTTCGCGGCCGCTTCTTCGCCGATCCGGAGCAGGTCTATCCCCAGGTGCGCGAACGCTTCCGCAACCTGGGCTATACGCCTTTCTTCCGCCGCCAGGGTGGGCAGGATGTGATTCTGGCCGCCCCCGGTGTGGTCCTGGTGCGCCCGTCACGCAACTGGATCAATGTGGTCCTGTTTCTGCTGACGGTGCTCAGCGTCTGGTGGGTGGGTGCGACCGTCATGCGCGATACCGAGCCCACCAACGCGCTCGACTTCATCCTGGGCGGCCTTCCCTACGCTGCCAGCCTGATCGGTATTCTGCTGGTGCACGAACTGGGGCACTATTTCATGGCGCGCCACTATGGTGTCGCTGTCACGCTGCCCTACTTTATCCCGCTGCCGTCGTTTCTCCTGCCTAACGTGATGGGGACCATGGGCGCGGCTATCCTGATGAAGGAGCCCATGCCCAACCGTAAGGTCGTGTTCGACATCGGCGTCGCCGGTCCGCTGGCCGGGTTGATTGTCGCGTTCCCCTTGCTGATTTACGGCCTGTCTCTGTCGAAGGTTCAGCCCTTGCCCAGGGGAGGTTTCATACTGGAAGGCAACTCGCTGCTCTACCTCGGCCTGAAATACCTGATGTTTGGCCGCCTCCTGCCCAGTGTGTGTGCCCCTTCGGCTGGCGTGCTTGACTGCCTGAGACAGCTTATGCTCGGTGGCGGCAGGCTGTCGGGGAATGTCCTGGATGTCACACTCCATCCCATCGCCTTCGCCGGCTGGGTCGGGCTGCTGGTTACCATGCTCAACCTGCTGCCGGCCAGCCAGCTTGACGGTGGCCACGTCATCTACACGCTGCTGGGCGACCGCTCGCGCTATCTATCTATGGGCCTGTCGGTCTTTCTGGTGCTCCTGTCGCTGGTCCTGTTCCGCCTGGTTGGGCCCGACGGGATCACCTGGATGATCTGGGCTGGGCTGATTTACCTGTTCGGCTGGCGACATCCGCCGACGCTGAACGAGTTGGTCCGGCTGGATGCGCCCCGGCGGCTGCTCGCCATCTTCATCCTGATCCTGTTTGTGCTGCTGTTTGTGCCCGTGCCGCTGCGCATGTTCCCGAGCTGAAGCTGTCTCTCGGAGGATGTAAAACGTCCCGCAGGTTCGGAACCTGCGGGACGTTTTCGTTCTAAAAGGAATTTAGCGGGACACGGCAGCCGGCACCGGCTGGAGCCGGTCCTCGAGCGCCGCCAGATATTTCTCGGCCTCCATCGCTGCCATGCAACCGAAGCCGGCCGACGTGATCGCCTGGCGGAAGATACGGTCGTGAACCTCGCCGGCCGCGAACACACCCGGCACGCTCGTGTGCAGGCGGTTGTCCACGATCAGATAGCCCTCCTCGTCCATGTCCAGTTGGCCCTGGAACAGGTGTGTGTTGGGCAGGTGGCCGATGTAGACGAACACCCCATCAATAGGCCGCTCATACTCGTGGCCGGTCTTGACATCTTTCAGACGCACTGCCCTGACTGCGCCGTTGCCGACGATCTCGGTCACGACCGTGTTCCAGATGAAGTTTATTTTCTCGTTGCGGGCGGCGCGCGCCTGGAGTGTGGGGCCGGCGCGGAGCTGGTCGCGACGGTGGACAATGTTCACTTTCGTGGCGAACTTGGTCAGGAACAGGCCCTCCTGCAGGGCGCTATCACCGCCGCCGACGACAATCAGCTCCTTGCCCCGGAAGAAGAAGCCATCGCAGGTAGCGCAGTAGGACACGCCCCGGCCGATGAGCTGGTTCTCGCCCGGCACGCCCAGCTTGCGCGGCCTGGCGCCCGTAGCGATGATGACGGCCTTGGTCTGGTACTCGGTGCTATGGGTCTTAACACGGAAGGGCGGGCCTTGTGTCAGGTCCACCCCGGTCACCTCATCGTATTCGACGCGGGTGCCGAAGCGCTCGGCCTGCTTGAGCATGAGTTCATACATCTGTGGGCCGGTGAGCCCTTCAGGGAAGCCGGGGAAATTCTCGACATCGGTCGTTGTGGCGATCTGCCCCCCCAACTCGCTGCCGGTGACCAGTAGCGGGGACAGGTTGGCGCGGGCGGCGTAAATCGCCGCGGTCAGGCCCGCCGGTCCGGAACCCAGGATCATCACCTCTTCCATTCTCGCTATCACTCCTCAGTCTTCTTTAGTCTAGTCTTCTTTACTTCGAGCCGTCGGCTCAGACATTGTTCCACCCACCACAGGGGTGCGTGCGTCTTCAGTTCGCCGTTTGCCGTCATGGGCGGCCTGGAACGATCGCTCCCCGGTGTGCCCGCATCGCAGCGGAACATCGGCCGGTCATGACATATCTCCGGCGAGGGCGCGATGCGCAGGCAGGTCTGGCAGATATAGATAATCCGCGTCATGGTAGCGTGCCGGTTGCGGGCAGTTCCTGCCACTCCTGATCGGCGTCTATCAGGGCGAACAGGCGCTTCCCCTCGAACAGGAAGATGCGACCGCCGTCGAACACCTGGAGCAGGCCCTGTCCACCCTGTTCCCGGCCCAGCGCCCAGCCCAGGCCGTCGCGCACCCCCGGCTGCTCACGCCACACCTTGCCGAAGCCCCGCATCGGCTGCTCCAGGTTAGGTGGCGGTGTCAGCAAAGGGTCGGAGGGCGGTTGCCCCTCCTGCCACAGGTCGGGATAGACGGACCAGCGGGCCGGATGGGCCGTGTCACCGGCGAACAGGACGTAGACTTGTAGTGCCGCTACCCCTTTCCAGAGCATGAAGCCATGCTCGAACTCCTGGAACGCCATAGGGATATCCTGTGCTGGCCGGCGCGGGCAGCCTAAGCCGGCCCGGACCCGCGTCCAGGCCTCCGCCACCCGCGTATCGGCCTGCACTGCGCAAGCTGCTGGCGTTCCGACCGGGCTGAGCGCAGCGCCGCCGGCCGGGCCGGGCGAAGCGCCCGCAGTCGCAAGCGGATAAGCGGTTGGTGCTGCCTTAGTCGTCAAGGGATAAGAGGGCTGCGTCGGTGCCACGGTCGGCGCTACGGTGGTCGGCGTCGGTTGCTCCGTACAGGCCGCGAGCAGCAGCGCCAGGATCAGGCCGATGAGCCTGACCGGCTGTACTTGCGTTCGATCTCGGCGATTTTGGCGATACAAGCGTCGTCCTCTGGATTGGGTTGGTAGGGCGTTGAGAACCAGGCATCGAGAATCTCTTTAGCGACGACCTCTGATGTGCGCCGTAGGGATAAGCATAGCACATTGGCGTTGTTCCACTGGCGCGCCCCGGCTGCGGTCTGCGGGTCGTCGCACAGGGCGGCGCGCACGCCGGGCACCTTATTGGCCGCCAGGCTGACGCCCGTGCCCGTCCAGCAGAAGAGCACACCCTCGTCGGCCTGGCCCGACGCGACGCGTTCGGCCACCGCCTGGCCCACATCCGGCCAGGTCAAGGGCTGATCGGCCAGCGGCCCGAACAACTCGACTTCGTGGCCCCGTTTTCTGAGTTCCTCAACCACCATATCGGTCAGGTGGGTCCGTTCATCACTCCCGACGGCAATCTTCATACGTGCAGACTGTTCCTCAACGCTCATACTCGATTGGCCAGATCGTAAACCATGCCTGGCCGCCAATCGCCCCTGATTTTATCCCCGATGGGCAGCAGCCACAAGTCAACCGGCCATGAGCCTGGGGGGGTGGCCTGGGAGTTCATTGGTCACCCCCCACCTGTCTACGCTTTGCTCAACTCTTCGTTGACGTCGGCCAGGCGCTCTTCCAGGTGCTTCTTGAGAGCCTCCAGCCACTCCTTGCGCTCAGCTTTGGTCGGCCCAGCAAAAGGCCAGCCGAAATACGGGCCGCCTTCCCAGGCCCAGGGCGGTGGACCATAGCCACGCCCCCAACCGTGCCGGCCGTGGTGAACGGCTGCTGGCTCGTCGCAACAACAGCAGCGGCACATACGATGTCACCTCCTCTCATGTCATCGAACTGATTATGCGGAATATCGCATAAGCTCAGCCAAAAAAAGAGATGGGCGCTGCGCGTTACCCTCCACAACGGCAACGTGGGCAACGACAGTTCCGCTGCGGCCCGGCGCGCCGGGCTTGCCGGCGCGCCCCCCGGCAGTGGCTCTGGCCGGGTTCGGCCGGCGGCGCGGCTACCGCTTTCAGGCAGTCCACCAGATCGAAAATATGTGGGTCCCGCACCCGGTAAATCACCGTCATCCCCTCGCGTTCGTCCACCACCAGGCCGGCCGCGCGCAATATGGCCAGATGCTGGGACACATTAGCCTTAGGGCGGCCCAATGTGGTCGTCATATGCATGACGTAAGCGCCCTCATCCCGCAGGAGTTCCAGGATCTGCAGACGGACCGGGTGGGCCAGAGCTTGCGCCAGGCTCGCGGCCGCTTCGGCCACAATCGGGTTGTCTGCCAGTTCGATCATCTCTTACACGTACCTTATTCGATATCTCGAATAGATTATACCATCACCCAGCTTGCCTGTCAAGTCCGACTTAAAAATACTCAGTACGGCTAACAAACTGGCCTCTCTGCCAGGGTGGTGAACATCATTCATGATGACTACTGAGTCTTACAGGCCGCTGCGGACGATGAGGAAGACATTGGTGAGGATGCCCAGGGCGAGAGCCAGGTTGGCGAGGCCCAGTGCCAGCCAGGCATAGCGATAGCGCCGGCTCAGCCATACGATGACGCCGGCAAAGATCAAGGTAAAAACCATCTTCGAGGCGTACATGCCGGCAACGCCGAAGTGCTGAACGAGCCAGCGCGGTATCGGGTTGGCTTCTATCAGGCCGCGCTGGAATCCATAGTTGGTGGTCAACAGGTCGAGGGTATTGAGGCCGATCCAATACCAGACCAGCACGAGCCGTTCAAACACGCGGTCTAATGTACCATCTCCAGGGCATGAGCGCAATACGCAAAATGGCGTATTTCGGCAGCCTGTGGCACCGCCACCTCCATCCTGCCGGTAACCCACTGGCAAGTTAATCACTCTCAAGCGCGACGATAGCTCCATCGGTGCTGACAAAGTAGAGGGTGTTGTTGCTCACCACCCAGCCCGCATACCCACTCCAGTATTGGTCATACACACCGGGCTGATTATAGTAGATATAAAACGC
>CADDZL010000155.1 GCA_902812335.1 Chloroflexota bacterium
CTGGGATGCGCTGGAGTCGTCCTGGTGCAGAACGTCTGCTGCCGGTGCGGACGGCGATCATGAGCCAGCGATTCGACGCTTTGTGGCAGGCGGCTTACAAGTCGCCCCTAAACTGAAATGCACCCTTTTCGGCAGTGATACTTGACAGCCAGTGCGATCCGTTATATACTATCGTTAATCATGGCATAAACCACCACTAAAGAGCATCAGGATCAGACACCCAGCATAGTGTCTGCCTCCAGCTAGGCCAGGACGCCTCGTTCTGCAAGGATTGCAGAGCACAGGCGCTCTTTCAACCCTCAGCATGGCCCCTGGGGCAAGGCCGTCGTGGCGGACGGTGGTCGGGGGAGGTTGGCTCGCCCACTCTCTTCTTTTTGAGAGGGGCGAGAAGGAGAGGTCAGACCACCTCACGGAGAAGTAGAGGCTCTTGACCCTATAACCGGTGCAAGCACCGGCTGACTAGGATGGCTCAAGCCCATCCTGGGATCACCAACAGCCTGGTGATGGGAGAGGAAAAATAATACAATGGACGCGCCGCATGATGGCGAACGAGCAGTGACCGCCGGCCGTCACATTGTGATGATGGACCTCGATGGCGCCTTGCTCGACTCCAGCGCTCAACATGCAATGGCCTGGCAGGAAGCGCTCGCGCCCTGTGGCTACAGACTCTCACGCCAGGATGCCCTGCTGCATGTCGCCCACAATGGCCCGGGGATCATACCCCCGCTGCTATCACGCGCTGACCTGCGCACCTATGGCGAGGCCATCCGCGCCATGTACTGGGCGATTTACACGCGCAGGTATCGGACCACAGTCCGGCCCATGCCAGGCGCGGTTGAACTGGTGCATGACCTGAAGGCCCGGCGGCTGCAGGTGGCGTTAATCGGCACCGGTCGCACCGCGCTGATGATGTACTTCCTGGAACGCCTGGGACTGCGCGAATGGATTGATGTCGCTGTGGCGTCCGAAGATCTGAATAGCGGCCAGCCGGACCCCTATGGTGTGGCCTTGGCCAGGCTCGGCGCGTCCTCACAGGAGGCGGTACTTATCGGTACGTTCCTGTCCGCCTTGCGGGCGGCGCGCCGGTTAGGCGCGCCCTTCATCGCGATTGGTCCCCCTATATCGCCTTACGAAAACTGGGCCCAGGCCGGGGCCGCCCAGAGCTTCCCAGGATTTGCCGAACTGCGTGCCAGCCTGGCTGATCTGCTGCCCGCTGGCGCTCCCACCGCCTGGCCGGGCAAACCTGCGAACAAGGCTGGCGCGCCTCCCCAATGGGGGGAGAAGTGGCTGGTCGTAACGCGGGACCAACGCGTAGCGACCTGAGCCGCCGGAGGAGGTAAATGAAATGAGGAACACCAACACGCTTCATGATGACCGGCCTCTGGTTGAACAAGCCGTGACTTTGCTCTCCGACCAGCTCGGCGTATCCACTGAGCAGGCCTACGACATGCTGGGACAGGAGGCCATGGCTTATCGGGTCTTCCTGCGGGATGTCGCCGCTGTGGTTGTGGACGCCGGCCGGATCGAGCGCCCGCTCGGCGCACTCTTCGACCGGGCGCGCTTCGACCGTCGTCCCTGGTGTGAACGCCTATGAACACGCGCTGGGTTTTCCGCGACCGCGAGGACGCTGGCCGGCGGCTGGCGTCTGAGTTGATCGCCCGGGGCTACCCCAAAGGCCCCACCATCGTGCTGGGCATCCCCAACGGCGGCATGATCGTCGCTGCCCTGGTCGCACGTGCCTTGCGGGCTGAACTGGACGCCATCTGTGCCCGCAAAGTGCTCCATCCGCAGTGGCCCAAGACCAGCATCGGCGCAGTCGCAGCCGATGGGACCGTACTGCTCAACGACCTGCTCATCGCCGAATGGGGGCTGGATAGCGATACGCTGGGTCGGGCCGTGCGCCGTGCCTATCGCGATGCCCGACAGCAGGCGGCTTATTTGCGCGGCAGCCGCCCGTCTCCTATCCTCAGCGGCAAGACGGTTGTGCTGGTAGATGACGCCCTTATCACCGGTTACACCATGATGGTCGCCGCACAGTCAGTCCAGGCCCAGGGAGCGGAACAGGTGGTCATCGCTGTGCCGACGGCCTCGGTGCAAACCGCATGGCATGTGCAGACGCTGGCAGACCGTTGTATCTGTCTGACCCGCCCTTACGCCACAACCAGGGAGGCCTATCGGGATTTCGAGCCCGTGCCGGACGAGGTAGTGCTGCGCATGCTGATGCAGCCGCAGACAATTACAGAGGCCGTATCCGTATAAAATCCGGCTAACGGTAAGACGTAGGGGCACGGCACCACCGTGCCCCTACTCCTCAGTCCTCACCCAACTGAAGCACCGCGAAAAACGCCTCCTGGGGTATCTCCACGCTGCCAACGCGCTTCAGGCGCTTCTTGCCCGCTTTCTGCTTCTCAAGCAGCTTCCGCTTGCGCGTCACATCGCCACCGTAGCACTTCGCCAAGACGTTCTTCCTCAACGCCGGCACATTCGCCCGGCTGATAACCCGCCCCCCGGCCGCCGCCTGGATCGGCACCGTGAACAACTGGCGCGGGATCAGCGTCTTAAGCTTGCTCACCAGAAGCTGCCCCTTGTGATAGGCCTGATCGCGGTGGACGATCATCGCCAGCGCGTCCACCGGCACCTCGTTCACCAGAATATCCAGCCTGACCAGGTCCTCCGCGCGGTAGCTGTCGAAGCTATAATCCAGCGAGGCGTAGCCCCGCGTGCGGCTCTTAAGCTGGTCATAAAAGTCTATGATCAGCTCGGCCAGAGGCAGTTTGCCTTCGATCATCACCCGTTGTGGATCGAGATACTCCATGCGCTCATACACACCTCGCCGCCCGGTCAACAGGTCCATCACCGGCCCGATATAGTCGGCCGGGGTGAAGATACTGACCTTCAGCCAGGGCTCGCGAATCTCTTCAATCGTTGCCGGGTCGGGCAGATCGGCGGGGCTGTCAATAAGCACGGTCTCACCGCTACGCAGAAGCACTTCGTACTCGACGCTGGGCGCGGTCGCCAGGATATCCAGGTTATACTCGCGCTCCAGCCGCTCCTGGACGATCTCCATATGAAACAGGCCGAGGAAGCCGCAGCGGAAGCCGAAATTGAGTGCCTGCGATGTCTCCGGCTCATAGACCAGGGCCGCGTCGTTCAATTGTAGTTTTTCAAGCGCATCCTTAAGCAGCCCGTAGTCCTCCCCCTCCACCGGATAGAAGCCGGCGAAGACCATCGGCTTGGCCGCCTGATAACCGGGCAGAGGCCTTGTGGCCGGCTGGGTGGCTGAAGTGATGGTGTCACCGACGCGGCACTCGCGCACGGTCTTGAGGCCGGTGGCGATATAACCGACCTCGCCCGCCTGAAGCAGACCCGTAGGCTTCATCCCCGGCGTGAACACGCCGATCTCCAGCGGTTCCGCCTCCGCACCGGTCGCCATCATGAGCACTTTCTGGCCACTCCGCACCTCGCCATCCACGAGGCGCACATAAGCGATGACGCCCTTGTACGAGTCATAATGCGAATCAAAAATGAGGGCGCGCAAAGGAGCAGCGACATCCCCCTGAGGTGGCGGGACGCGAGCCACCACGGCTTCGAGAATCGCATCAATGCCGATGCCTTCTTTGGCCGAGGCGCGGATCATCTGGTCGGCGGGCAAACCCAGCAAGTTCTCCATCTCCTTCGCCACCAGGTCCGGCTGAGCGGCCGGCAGGTCGATCTTGTTGATGACCGGGATGATTTCCAGGTCATGATCCAGCGCCAGATACAGGTTGGCGAGCGTCTGCGCCTCGATCCCCTGGGTCGCGTCCACAACGAGGACCGCGCCTTCGCAGGCCGCCAGTGCTCGTGACACCTCGTAGGTAAAATCCACATGGCCGGGGGTGTCAATCAGATTAAGTTCATAAGCCTGGCCGGCGGCGGCGGTATAGGTCATGCGCACGGCCGACGCCTTGATCGTCACACCGCGTTCGCGCTCCAGTTCCATGCTGTCGAGCACCTGCTCGGTCATTTCGCGGGCCGAGAGCGTGCCGGTGCGCTCCAACAGGCGGTCAGCGAGCGTAGACTTGCCGTGATCCACGTGGGCCACGATGCAGAAGTTGCGAATGTGCTCCCGGTCCATGCACCTCTCTACAAAACGAACGGGAGACACTGTCTCCCGTGGAGAGTAGTATACTCGATCCTGGCGTGGAGGGGAAGGCCGCCTTACGACCCTGAGGGGATCGGAACCGTCTCTCCCGCATAGAAGCGCACCGCTCTGCGGCCCCGACGCAGGCTGACACGGTGGGCGCCCATCACCGTCCAGCGGCCGTTCGATCCGATCAGGGCGGTATCCGCATCAATGCCGATCAAGAAGGAGCCGGCAGGCTGGTGCCTGAAGATCAGGCCGCTCAAAAGCTCCGGAAACTGGTTATAATGCGGCGCAATGATCGCATCGGGCACAAGCCCAAACGCCCGCTGCCAGCGGTCCGCCCTCGGCAGGCCCATCCGCATTGAAAAGACCGGCACATACCCGCCCATGATCATGGCCCCGGCACTACACCCGGCCACGACGCCACCGCCATCCAGGATAGCTTTGACCGCCTGCCACACCGCTGTCCCTACCAGCGTATTGTATAGATAATCGGGCTTGCCGCCTGAGAAGTAGACCAGATCGGCAGCGCGGACCCGATCGGCCAGAGCCGGATCGGAGCAGTTCGCGCGATCAAGGGCCATGACGGCTTCGGCCTGCGCCCCCAACCGCTTGAAATGCTCAATGCCCATCTGGGCCCAGCGTTCCGGCACACCCGGTCCATCCGGCGCCGCGGCGGTCGGCAGCACGGCCACACGCGTCCCACCGGCCATCTCTAACAGCACTTGATCGACCGCAGTCATCGTATCGAGAAACTCACCTGCGCCAACCAACGCCAGAATACCGCTCATACTTTAGCTCTCCACGCCATGCGAAAGTGGCGACTGTGACATCTGCAATATCTCCGCCGGGGTCTCCCCTGGCTCCATCTACGAAAGCGTCCTGGACGAACTGCAGTAACGCCTTTACCTGATTCAGCCTCTTCAACACTACCCCAACAGAGTGAAAAGTAAAAGGGATCAGTCGCCTCGCCATTCCATAGCTTTTGTTTGGAGTTCCAGCGATGTATATTGATCGCGATAACTCCTCAAAGCACCAGCCCAGTCCGGCGCAATCGCCTCTCTGGTTTTCGCGCCCGCTTCTCCAGCAGGAACTCTATAAAGTCCCTGACCTCCGCCTGAAATTGTGGCGGAAGTTCTTTGACAAGTTCTTCAAGGGCTTTTGGCTGCTCTCCCATTGCGCCCGTCTCCTCTCACCTACGTGGCTCTCCAGTCCGACTCATTTCTCATGGGCGCGCATACGACCTGCTGGGACTGCCTCAGAGCTGATTCACCTCGTTGGCCCAGGGTAGATAACCTGAGCGGAGTGATTATACTATTATCGCCCCAGATCATGCTATAATGCTGCCAATGCCGGATCATCCGTTCTTCTCCTTCGACCTTCTCGCCACGCGTGGCCACGCCCGCGCCGGAGTCGTCCATACCCCTCACGGTGATATCCCTACCCCGGCCTTCATGCCCGTCGGCACCCAGGCCACCGTCAAAACGATGACCCCCCGCGACCTGCGCGAGGTCGGCGCGACCGTGATTCTGGCCAACACCTACCACCTCTACCTGCGGCCTGGTGCGGAAACTGTGGCGAAGATGGGCGGCCTGCACCGCTTCATGAGCTGGGACGGCCCCATCCTGACCGACAGCGGCGGATTCCAGGTCTTCAGCCTGAAGGGGCTGCGCCAGGTGGATGACGCTGGCGTCACCTTCCGTTCTCACCTGGATGGTTCAATCCATCGCTTCACACCGGAAACGGTGATCGCCGTCCAGGAGCAGCTCGGCGCGGACGTGATTATGGCCCTGGATGAGTGCCCCGATCCGCACGATTACGCTTACAACGCCGAGGCGCTGACCCGCACCCATCGCTGGGCCGAACGCTGCCGCCAGGCACATCGCCGGCCCGACCAGGCGCTCTTCGGCATCGTCCAGGGCGGTGTCTTTCCCGATCTGCGCGCCCAGAGCGCTGCCTTCCTCACCGGCCTCGATTTCCCCGGCTATGGCATCGGCGGGCTATCGGTTGGCGAATCGAAGGCCGAGATGCACGCGGTCCTGGACCTGCTCGATCCGCTGCTTCCCGCCGATAGACCCCGCTACCTGATGGGTGTCGGCACCCCTGAAGACCTGATCGCCTGCGTGGCGCGCGGGGTGGACCTGTTCGACAGCGTCTTGCCGACGCGGATCGCCCGGCATCGGGCTGCGCTCACCCGCCGGGGCCGCATCAACCTGCGTAACGCTCAGTACGCCGACCAGCCGGGCCCCATCGAGCCGGGCTGCGCCTGCTATACCTGCCGCACGTTCTCCCTGGCCTATTTGCATCACCTGGTCAAGGCCGATGAGATCCTCGGCCTGCACCTGCTAACACTCCACAACCTGCACCTGATGCTCTCCCTGGCACGCGAAATCCGCCAGGCCATCCTCAGCCCATCTCGCAATGACGTCTTCACTCAGTACAATTCACGGGGGGATCCCTCATGACCATTCTGCAAGCGCTTGTCCTGGGCATCGTCCAGGGCGCAACCGAGTTCATCCCGATCAGCTCCTCGGCCCACCTCGTGCTTGTGCCGTGGCTGCTCGGCTGGGCCTTCAATTCAAGAGCCGAAGAAGTCGCGTTCGATGTGCTCCTCCACTGGGGCACGCTCCTCGCCGTCGTGCTATACTTCTGGCGCGATCTGGTTGTACTGATCGGGGCCGCCGTGCGCGGACTCGTCCGGGGCAGGCCCCTGGAAACGCCAGAAGCGCGGCTGGCCTGGCTGATCGTCCTCGCCACGATACCCGCCGCCATCCTCGGCGCCGCCTTCAAGGATTTCTTTGAAAGCGTATTCTCCGCCCCAGCCACGGTCGCCGCCCTGCTCCTGGTCACCGGCCTGATCCTGGCGATCAGCGAGCGGCTAACCCAGCACCGGGCTTCAGCCCGGTTGGTTCGCCCCTGGCACAGCCTGACCTGGCTCGATGCGCTGGCGGTCGGGGCAGCTCAAGCCGTCTCCATCCTGCCGGGCATCTCGCGCTCCGGTGCGACCATCGCAGCCGGGTTAGGGCGTGGATTGGAACGCGAAGCTGCGGCGCGCTTCAGTTTCCTCTTGTCCATCCCCATTATCTTCGGCGCCGGCCTGGTCTCCTTCAGAGACCTGGCTAAGACGGGGCGAATGGAGCTACCCGTGGCGGTGCTCATCGCCGGCTTTGTCGGCGCAGCTATCATCGGCTATATCAGCATCGCCGCCTTGTTGGCCTACCTGCGCCGCCAGTCGTTGTACATCTTCGCCGTCTATTGCTGGGCTGTCGGCGCTTTTTGCCTTGTGATCGCGCTGCTTGGGCTCAGATGACCGGCTCTGTGGTCAGTTCGGCTGCAAGCCGGGTCGCCAGCCTCCTGGTGACATTGGCTCTACTGCTCGCAGGTTGCCAGAGCAGCCCACCCCCCACACCTGGGCCGACCCCACTGCCGGTGACGTTGCGCGTTGGCGCATCTAGCGCAGCCCTGCCCCTGCTGGACCTGGTCGTTCCGGCGTATGCGGCGAAAGCCCCTCATGTGACCATCAGCCGCGAGAGCGGCGACAGCAGCCTGATGCGCGACGCCGTCACCGCGGGACGCGACGACTTCGCTCTCGTGGCTGAGCCCCCATCCGGCGAGTTATGGAGCGTGCCGGTGGCCATCGCTGGCATCGCCATCGTTGTTCACCCGCGTAACCCCGTGAGTGGCCTGACGCTACTCCAAATCCGCGACCTGTTCAAAGGCGAGGTTTACACCTGGACGCAGGTCGGCGGTGCAGCCGAGGATGTGCTTGTGCTGAGTCGGGAGGATGGCTCTGGCACCCGCCGGGCGTTCGAGGGCCGCGTCATGGGCGAGCAACGTGTGACACTGACGGCAGCTATCATGCCCACCGATGCCGCCGTCATCGAGACTGTGGCGTCAACTTCCGGCGCGATCGGATATGTTTCGCTGCCCTGGGTCACCTCAGACGTCAAGGCCTTGCCCGTGGAGGGCGTAGTCCCCTCACCACACAGTCTAGAGAGTGGCAGTTACCCGATCACGATGCCGCTCTTCTTCATTAGCCGCACCGAGCCCAGCGGCGAGGCCCGCGCCTTCGTGCAGTTCCTGCTGAGCCGGGAGGGCCAGGCGCTGATCGGCCAGAAGTATGGGCGCGTGAAATAGCAGAATTGACATCTGGGACAGGTGCGCTATACTACGCGACTAAGCCCGATGTAGTTACTATACAGGCCAGAAAAGGAGGAGAATACCATGAACCGGCGCTCCCCGCACCCCGCTCGCCCGGTCGCCTGGGTGCTCCTGATCGTATTGGCCGCACCCATCCTG
>CADDZL010000156.1 GCA_902812335.1 Chloroflexota bacterium
TCCACCCCAACCGCGTCGAAGCCATGCCGGGCCAGGTAGATCACGTTCGGGCCTGTGCCACAACCCAGGGCGAGGGCGCGCGCGGGCGGCAGCGCGCCGCCCTCGACCAGTTCGATCAATTCCGGCGGCGTGATGCCCGTATCCCACGGTGGGTGGAGAAGGTAAGCCAGGTTCCAGTTCAAGGGATGTGCTCAGCTATCAGCCGGAGCGTATGACATTCAGAACCCCAGCCCGAAGCCACTTTCGCCGACAAAGGGATTGGTGCGGCGCTCATGGCCGATGGTCGTGGTCACACCATGGCCAGGGTAGACGACGACCTCATCGCCCAATGGGAATAGCTTCTCACGGATCGAACGCACGAGCATGTCGAAATCGCCGCCCAGGTCGGTGCGCCCGATCGAACCGGCGAACAGGCAATCGCCGACAAACGCCGCCCGGTCGCCGTCATAGAAGCTGAGGCCACCGGGGGAGTGACCCGGTGTGAAGAGGACATGCAACTCCTGGCCCCCGACCTCAATGATTTCGCCGTCCTCCAAAAAGCTATCGGGTTGAGGTGGTGGCGGGAGCTGGAGACCCATGAATAGCAACCCACGCTCCTGCATCCTCTGCAGCACGTTCAGGTCAGCCCGGTGCATCGAGAACGGCGCACCGGTCCGCTCGCGCAATTCGTTTACAGCCAGCACGTGGTCAAAGTGACCGTGTGTCGCCAGGATGCGTCGGATAGTCAGGTTTTGCGCCTGGGCTGCGCGGATGATGGCCAATGCATCGTCGGCAGGATCAATCACGACTGCGTCGCCGGTCGCTTCATCTGCGACAAGATAGCAATTGGTCTGGAGGAGACCCAGCACCAGCTTGCGGATAACCATCGCTAGCGGGGCTCGCGGCTCAGCTCCTCGGGGCGGGCGAAGATCATGCGGCCGGCCGCCGTCTGGAGCACCTTCGTCACGACCACAGGGACCGTGCGATCAATGTAGCGCCGTCCCTCTTCGACCACGACCATGGTTCCATCATCAAGATAGCCCACGCCCTGGCCCAACTCCTTGCCCTCCTGGATGACCTGTACGTTCATCGTCTCGCCCGGCAGAAGGACAGCCCTGACCGCGTTGGCCAGCTCATTGATGTTGAGGACGCGCACCCCCTGGAGTTCAGCGACGCGGTTCAGATTGTAGTCGTTGGTCAGAACCGCGCAACGCAGTTTCTTCGCCAGCATCACCAGCTTATCGTCCACCTCGCGCACATCGCCTATGTCCATATCGGTGATGCGTACAGGCACATGGGATTCTTTCTGGAGCCGGTTGAGAATGTCCAGCCCGCGTCGGCCGCGATTGCGCCGCAACACGTCCGGCGAGTCGGCGATGTGCTGCAGCTCATTCAGGACAAAGCGGGGGACGAGCATCGTCCCTGGGATGAACCCCGTCTGGCTGATGTCGGCGATGCGCCCGTCAATGATCACACTCGTGTCCAGGAGGATGCTACGGCTCTCGGCAGAAGTCTCTTCACTGTGCCTGCCAAACGGCAATCGTTCGCTCACAAGCGAGAAGATTTCCCGCTGGCGCATGGTCATGACCATCACACCGATGTAGCTAAAGATGATGGCCCCGATGACAGGCATAATCCTGCCGAAAGCATCGGGCAAGAGCGACAGGGGGAAGGCCGCCAGTGCAGCGATGAGCAATCCCACCACCAGGCCAAGCGTGCCGGCAATGAGCTGTCCCGCCGGCATGGCCCCCAACAGCCGTCGCAAGGCCCGCGCGGGGCGCGTTGTGATCCACGGGGTGGCGATCAAGCCGACGAGTGCACCCACCAGGGCCAGCACCACCGGTGTAACCCAGGGCCGGGTCGGGTCGCCGACCACGTCCATCATGCGGATACCGAGGTACACACCGCCCAGCCCGAACGCCACCATACCCAATAAGCGGAAGATCATTTCGATGCTCATAAGAACTCCTATAAATGCAAGCAGGTGAGCGCGCGCCGGGCACGCTCACCTTCAAAAGGATGAATAGCAGAACGAAATGTGAGCCCGGCTGCCAGGGCAGGCCAGCCTGGCCTACAAGAATGTCGTCCACCGAATAAGACCGACAAATGAATCCCTGATGCGCGCTTGCGCGGCCACCAGTTTGCACCCTGCTCTCAAATGAGACCTTAAAGATGAATAAACGATGCTAATCGGTCACCTGTATTTCATCTTAGCACAGGCAGGCAAATGGCGCAAGATGTTACCAGGTCCAACCCACGACATGGCGTGAGCCGGGTGCCGAATGCAAAAGACGCCAGCGTCAGCCGGCGTCTTGCCAGGATGATAGAAGCAAGTGCTCCGCCGCTATGATGCAGCCGGCGCAGCGCCGCGGGCGACCTCGGCCAGACGAGCGAAGGCTCCTGCATCGCGCACGGCCAGATCGGCCAGGACTTTGCGGTCAAGTTCTACACCGGCCTGCTTCAGGCCCCGCATAAAGCGGCTGTAGGTCAACCCGTGCAGGCGGGCGGCGGCATTGATGCGGATGATCCACAACCGGCGCATATCGCGGCGTCGAGCGCGGCGGTCGCGATAGGCATAGAGCAGCGACTTCATCGCCGCTTCGTGGGCGCGGCGGAACAGACGATGTTTGGTTCCGCGCTGACCCTCGGTGATCCGCAGAATCTTGTTGTGGCGCCGGCGGGTTTTCGTTCCCCCCTTAACTCTTGTCACGGTGGTCTCCTAGCTGGATGGGTTCAGCTTGTATTTCTTGAGGTATGGCGCCAGGCGCTTAATGCGCTTAATGTCTCCGCGGGTGGTCACTTCGAGCATCTTCGTGAACAGGCGCTTGGTGCGCTTGGGCGTATTGCGGCGCAGGTGGCTTTTACCCTGCTTGGTGCGCATCAGCTTACCGGAGCCGGTCAGCTTAAAACGTTTGGCGGTGACTTTATGGGTCTTGATCTTGGGCACAGTGATTCCCCTGATTGGTTATTTCCTGGCCGGGGCCAGCACCATCAACATGGTGCGGCCCTCCATATCGGGCTGTTGTTCTACCACGCCCACATCCGATAGTTCCTGAGCGATGCTCATCAACTCGTCGCGGGCGATCTCCGGGTAGGTGATCTCGCGACCGCGGAAGCGGATGCGCACCTTGACCTTGGCTCCTTCTTGCAGCCAGCGGCGCGCGTCCCGCACCTTGAACGAACGGTGGTGATCGGTCGTCTTGGGCCGCAGGCGGATCTCCTTGACCTCAATGGTCTTCTGTGCTTTCTTCGCCTCCCGTTCCTTCTTGGCCCGTTCGTACAGGAACTTGCCATAGTCCATAATGCGGACCACAGGCGGGTCGGCGGTGGGCGACACTTCAACCAGGTCCAGATCGGCCTTGCGCGCCGCTTCGAGTGCCTCGCGTAATGGGACAATGCCCACGTGACTGTTGTCGGGGCCGATCAAGCGCACTTCGCGCGCTCGAATCTCTTCGTTGACGCGATATTCAGATGTGGTGGTAATACGCTTTGCCCTTCCTCTAAACGACGAGTAGCCGCCCTAATTCTCAGTCTTGCGAGCGGCTGCTGAGATACGCCTATAATACCATAAGGTTAATATTCCGTCAACCGCTTCTGCGATTGAGATTCACATCCATTCAGGTCGGGATAGCCGCCGGGCGGGCCGCCAGGCGACCCACCCACCAGCGGATGGCGGATAAGATGACCACATAGTAGCCGAAATAGGCGATCACTTCCAATAGCGTGGGGGTGCTGTTATAGCCGAACAGCGACTTCATCAGGGCACCCATGAAGCTGTCTTCGTTCAGGATAGGGCCGGTATCCCACAACGGCGTAGCCAGCAGGGGCAGCAGGCCCGCCTCCTGGAATTCGTGCACGCCATGCGCCAGCAACCCCGCTGCAAACAGAATCAGCAACACGCTGGTCACGTCGAAAAAGCGGCGCACGTTGAGCCGGACGGACGAGGCGTAGGTGAGCCAGCCGATCAGAGCCGCGGCAGCCAGCCCGATCATCGCGCCGATAAGCGTCGCACGGCCCGTGCTGGCGAAGGTGGCCGCCGAAAGGAAGAGCGCGGTCTCCACCCCCTCGCGGAACACGGCCACAAAGGCCAGACCAAACAGGCCCCAGTTCTGGCCGGATGCGGTCGCCTGACGCACATTGCGCTCCAATCCCGCTTTGAGGAAACGGGCCTGATAGCGCATCCAGAAGATCATCCAGGTGAGCACCATGACAGCCAGGAGCATGGTGGTGCCTTCAAATATCTGCTCGAGCCGCCCTTCTAGCTCCACCCCCACCTGTTGCAGCCCGAAGGCCAACCCGGCGCTGGCGGTGAGCGCAGCCAATACCCCCAGCCAGGCGTAGCGCCGCCGATCCAGATAGCCCGTCTTTTTCAGATAGCCCATCACAATCCCGACAATTAGCGCGGCTTCCAGGCCTTCACGCAAGGTGATGAGGAGAGCAGCAAGCATCTTTGACCTCCGGTCAGTGGGTATGGGGTGAGCGCAGCCCGACCGATATTGGGCTATCCGGCACGATAGCGGGTTCTAATGTCGGAGATTAGGGCTTACTCACCTATAGATTTAGTGTACCCAATCAGACCAGATTTGTCAAGTCTATGGCTGGGCGGCACCCGTCGAGGACGGAATCAGGCACAGGCCTGGTCTCGGACGCACGTCACAGGTTTGTTATGCTGAGCCATGTCCTGCTCGCAGGGAAGGAGCAGCGAAGCAACCTTACAACGTTTACAAGGGGTTCTTCTGCGATTTACCGAGGCTACTCTGCAACCAGAGCCTGAAACTGGCGTACGCTCTCCGGCGAGTGGCCCGCCCAGTGGTTGTTGAAATAGCCATAGACCGTCAACCCCCGGCCCAGCATCGCTTTCACCTGCTCCGCCCAGCGCGCTTGCTCGGCGCTGCGGTCAATCTGGATGTGGTCAAAGCGAGCAATCCGCTGGCGCTCACCCAGCCACCGGATATAAACGAACGGTGCAGTGGTTTCGTAAGTGTGGGGCATGTAGTACAGGTCTTGCAGCGCCAGGGCTACACCATGGCCTTTCAGCAATGCGTAAAACTCAGGCCTGAGCCAGCGGCGATTGCGCACCTCGACTGCGATCTGGAAGCCGGGCGGTAGCTCGGCCAGGTACGTATCGAGTGCCCCCATCTGGTCTGGGCCAAATTCGTAGGAGAACTGGAGCAGGAGTGGCCCCAGCCTGTCTCCCAGCAGGCTCATGGCCGCCAGGAAAGCGTGCGTCTCTGCCTGCGAGTCGGCCAGCTTCTTCTCGTGCGTTATCATCTGGGGAAACTTGGCGGCGAAGACGAAGCCATCCGGTGTGCGCTCGCGCCAGGCATTGACCGTGCTCTCGCGGGGGATGCCGTAGAAGGTGCTGTCAATCTCAACGGTGTTGAAGTGCCTGGCATATTCGCCCAGATAGTCGCGCTCGTCCGTATCTTCGGAATAGAACACGCCCAGCCAGTCTTTGTACGACCAACCCTGAGTACCCAGGTAAAGTTTGCTCATGTTCTTATCCTATGGCACCACCTGGAAGATCCTATCCTTTAGGGCGACCGTATTCAGGATGCGCTGCTGTGGTTCGCCTTCACCGGTCACGGTTGCTCGCAGCGTTACGTAGTTGACCAAGGGTGTGACGATCAGTTTGCGCGCCAGGATCTGTTCCACCTGGAAGATGCCGGCTGACTCACTCATGAGGACCTCGATATCAATCGGTGTGTCCTTGCCCTCGGTGATGCGCACCTCCTCAATCGCCAGGGCCGACACGGAGTGAATATCCACCTTGCCCAGATCGAAAGCGATGCGGCCACGCCCCTTGGTCATATCTGTGCCATCGGCCACCGCGACCACCGCCGCCTCCATCGTCAGCGGTATCGGGTTGCAGTCGTGGGTGGCGATGGCCGATAGGACGAAGCTCAGCAACTCATAGCGGCGTTCTGGGTTGGGGTAGATTTCGGCCAGGAGCCGGCTGAGAATGATGTGGGCCAGGATGGTGCTCGCCTGCTCATGGCCGGTGCGGTGGATCAGGTTGCCGGTGTCATGCAGCATCTCGCCGGCCAGGACGACGAGGAAGGCATCGTCCAGGTCGCCGGCACCGGAGGTGACTACATCTAGCTTGACGCCGCGCCGGACCAGCAGGTCCATCATGACCATTGCTGCGGCCGAGGCCACCCTGGCGTGGACCGGGCCGTGGTCGTTGTACCCCAGCTTGACCACGGCGACGTAGTTCGCCATGTTCCAGTAGGCGTCTACCTCTGCGTCATTCAGGAGAAGGTTATAGAGTTGAGCCGTCTTGGGATAGTCGGCAGTGATCTTATGGATGGTTTCATCGGCGCGCAGGGCCAGGTCACGGTACTCATTCGAGAGCTGAATCTGCACGCCCTGCACCGTCTGTATCGGCGGCTGAGGCTTGATCGTTGTAGATAACATGGTTATGTTTGTTTTCCCTGATCTGGTCTCGTATTGGCAGTCGCGACCGGCGGCTGAGCGGCTTCAGCCAGCAGGCCACGCACGCGTTCCAGAATACGCTCGGCCACTTCGGTCTTGCTGAGCAGATCAAGCCGTTCGACCCCACCCTGGGTGTCGAGCAGCGTGACCCGATTGGTGGTAACTTCGAAGCCGCTGTCAGGGATGGAGACGTCGTTGGCAGCAATAAGGTCGAGATGTTTGGTCAGCAGCTTCTCGTGCGCATATCGCAGCAGGTCGTCCGTCTCGGCCGCGAAGCCGACGACGACCGCCGGCAACCCGGTCCGATCTCGCCGTTCGGCAACCGCCGCCAGGATGTCGGGGGTGCGGGTGAGGGTGAGCGTCAGGCTGGCGCTGGCATCTTTCTTGATTTTGTGAGCCGCGGTCTCCGCCGGGCGATAGTCGGCGACGGCTGCAGCCATGAGGAGGACATCAGCGGTCTCGGCGGCAGCTAGCACTGCCTGGCACATCTCCTCGGCCGTCTGCACCTCAATGCGTTCGGCACCCCAGGGCGTCTCCAGGGCGACCGGCGCGGTGATGAGTGTCACGTCCGCACCGCGGTCGAGTGCAGCCTGGGCCAGGGCAAAGCCCTGCCGTCCGGAGGAGCGATTCGTCAGGAAGCGCACGGGGTCAAGCGGCTCACGCGTCCCACCGGCGGTGACGACGACGCGTCGCCCGCTGAGTGGCCCACCCCGACTAAGCAGGTAGCGGATGTGGCCTGCCAGCTCGGTCGGTTCAAGCATCCGGCCCGGCCCGACCAGGCCCGAGGCCATACGACCGCAGGCTGGTCCGGCGATATGAACACCGCGCTCGGCCAGTGCCCGCAGGTTGGCGGTTGTAGCCGGGTGTTCATACATACCGGCATCCATCGCCGGTGCGACCAAGATGGGGCAACGCGCCGCCAGCGCCGTGACGCTGAGCAGGTCATCGGCCAGGCCGTGAGCCAATTTGGCGATCATGTTAGCGGTGGCCGGGGCAATTGCCAGCAGCGCGGCGTTCTGGGCGAGGCCGACGTGGGGAATGTGGTGCTCAAGTGTCCACAGATCGGTGTACACCGGCTGGCCGGTGACGGCCTGGAAGGTCAAGGGCGTGACGAAGCGCGTGGCCGCTTCGGTCATCACCACGGTCACCCGGGCCCCGGCTTGGGTCAGCTTGCTGGCCAAGTCGGCGGCCTTATAGGCCGCGATGCTGCCGGTCACGCCCAGGAGGATAGGCCGGTCTTTGAAAACGCCGATGACTTCCATTGTGGCTCTGAGAGAGGACGGAGGGCCGATCATCTCGATCCTCGGTCGCCCGTCCTCCGCCGTCATTGCGCCCCTGGCGGGACTCGAACCCACACGGCCAGTTCCGAAGACTGGTGCTCTATCCCTTGAGCTACAGGGGCCGACATCGAGATTATACCACGTCGCCACAGCCGTGCCAATCCGTTCGCGCTGCCGGGTGCATTCCGTGCCCTTGTGGGCTAACCTCTCCCCTGGCTCCTCCCCTGGCAGGGGAGGGGAGGGAAGAGAGAGGTCTTCCTCAGCCCCGCTGGGGCGTTGCGCCTGTTGCCCCCCCGATCTGGCACACACTCCGCTGCCCTTGCCAGGAGCAGAGGGATGTGGTACAATCTTTCACGATACTGGGGGCTCGTCTAGCGGCAGGACAGTGGACTCTGGATCCATATGGCGAGGTTCGAATCCTCGGCCCCCAGCCTCCCCCTTCTTACGCCATATATACTCAGACTACCCCATCTACGGCTTTCTCACCCCAATAGGAGAAAGCCGTGTTACCCCAGAATCACACCAAACGGACCATCCAACCCTTAAATCGCCGTTCTAAAGTCTTTCGCGTACTCATTTAGTACAACAGTCACCTGGAATTGAGACCACATCTATGCTACGATGCATATGTGGCCCGCCCTCTAACC
>CADDZL010000157.1 GCA_902812335.1 Chloroflexota bacterium
GCCGGCGCGCCAGCGCGTCGTCGCCCACCCGACCGGGTGCGGGCGCTGGCCGGATTAACACTGCGGGCGCGGGTGGTCTCGGAGAGCAATTTCCCCAGCGGTGCCGGCATCGCCTCTTCGGCCTCGGCCTTTGCCGCGCTCTCGCTGGCCGCCAGCCACGCCGCCGGGCTCGACCTGAGCGAAGCAGAGCTTTCGGCCCTCGCCCGGCTCGGCTCCGGCTCGGCCTGCCGGTCGGTCCCGACCGGCTTCGTCGAATGGCAGGCCGGCGACCGTCACGAGACCTCCTACGCAGTCTCCATTGCCCCGCCCGACCACTGGGCCCTGACCGATGTCATCGCGATTGTCAGCACCGGCCACAAGCCGGTCGGCTCCAGCGAGGGCCACCGGCTGGCTCCGACCAGCCCATTGCACATCGCCCGTGTCGCCAGTGTGCCAGCGCGGCTGGCCGCAGCCAAAGCGGCGCTCCTGGCCCGCGACCTGGCGGCCTTCGGCCCACCGGTCGAAGAGGATGCGCTGACCATGCACGCCGTCATGATGACCTCGCGCCCACCGCTGCATTATTGGCTGCCGGCGACGGTCGCCGTCATGCGGGCAGTGCTGCGCTGGCGCACCGACGGCCTGGGCGTGTACTTCAGCATAGACGCCGGCCCCAATGTCCATTGCCTGTGCCTGGCTGAAGATGCTCCACAAGTCGAAGCCGGCCTGCGCCGCCTGCGCAGTGTCCAGGCCGTGCGCATCGCTCTCCCCGGAGGCGGTGCCCGCCTCCTCGACCGCCACCTGTTCTAGCCTGTACCAGGGTACAGTCTGCCTTGACAGAACCGGCCTTGTTGGGTACTATATGAACTGAATAGTTAGATAAACTAATTATCTCTGAAGTGAGATGAAACCGACACTGCTTGCGATTTTTGCCCACCCCGACGACGAGTCCTTCGGGGTGGGCGGCACTCTGGCTAAATATACTGCGAACGGCACGCGCGTTGTGCTGGCCTGCGCCACACGCGGCGAAGCCGGCGAGATCAGTGACCCGGCTCTCGCCACGCCCGAGACGCTGGGCGCGGTGCGGGAGGCCGAACTGCGCGCGGCCTGCGCCGCCCTGGGCGTAGCCGAACTCCGTTTCCTGGGCTACCGCGACTCCGGCATGGCCGGCACACCCGAAAACGACGACCCGCGCTGCTACCATCGGGCCGATCCCGAAGCCGCCACGCGCCAGCTCGTCGGCTTGATCCGCGAGGTCAAGCCGCAGGTCGTCCTCACCTTCGAACCGGGCGGCGGCTACGGCCACCCCGATCACATTGCCGTCAGCCGCTATACTACCGCTGCATTTGACCTGGCAGGCAATCCCCAGGCATTTCCGGAGGCTGGCCCGGCCTGGCAACCCCAGCGCCTATTCTACACGGCCATCCCGCGCTCGTTCTTCCTGCAAATGCGCGACCGGATGCGGGCCCTGGGGCTGGATACCTCCGAATTCGACCATTTCGATGTCGAGCGGCGCAGCTTCTCCGACGACCAGATCACAGCCATCGTGGATGTCTCGGCACAAGTGGACGCCAAGTGGGCCGCCTTGCGCTGCCACCGGACGCAGTTCGGGCCGGACAACCTCTTCCGCCGCCTGCCGGAAGAGCTCATGCGCCAGATGATGGCACACGAGTACTTCGCCCAGGCGCGACCGACGCCACCGGACGGCGCACCCAAGTCAGACGACTTGCTCGCGGCATAAAGCCCATGGATCGCATCGAACGCCTGATCGATCTATTCGGGCGAGTGCAGGAGATGCCATTGCAGCCTGACCTGGCTCTGGCACCCTTTGGTGACCTGACGGTGTCACAGATCAAGGCGTTGTTCCATCTGTGGCGCTGCCCTGGCAAGCTGCATAAGGACCTGGTCACGGCACTGGGGCTTACACCGGCAAGCATCAGCATCCTGGTCAGAGGACTGGTCCAGGCCGGGCTGGTCGAGCGCAGCCCTGACCCAGACGATGCGCGTGCGCACCATTTGGCGCTGACGCCGGCCGGCTGCAAGCTGGTCGAGAATATGCGCGACCAGCGCCGCCAGCGTATAGCCGCACTACTGGCAGCCCTGACGCCGCAAGAGCAGGATACGCTGATCAGCTTGCTGGAGCGGGCGCTGGCTACTGCCGACGCCCCCAGCCACAGTCAGCCTGATACCCAACCGGCTTGGAGGATAAGCACTGGAGGATAAGCACTGGATGAAGGCTATTCAAGTCGATCAATTGGTAAGGAGGTTTGGCGATTTCACCGCTGTTAGGGGTGTGTCATTTGAGGTAGAGCAGGGTGAGATCTTCGGTTTCCTCGGGCCCAACGGCGCAGGAAAGACGACCACGATTAGCATGCTCTGTACGCTGCTGCGCCCCACGGCTGGCCACGCCACCGTCAACGGCTACAATATAGCGACACAGCCCGATGCAGTGCGCCAGTCCATCGGCCTGATCTTTCAGGACCCCAGTCTGGATGACCGGCTGACCGGGCGCGAGAATCTGAATTTCCACGCCATGCTGTATAATGTACCTCGCGCTGCGTCCAGGCAACGCGCCGCAGAACTGCTGGCACTGGTGGACCTGGCCGACAAGGCGGACGAAGTAGTCCGCAATTACTCCGGCGGCATGAAGCGGCGGCTGGAGATCGCCCGCGGCCTGTTGCACCATCCCAGAGTGCTCTTCCTCGATGAGCCGACCCTCGGCCTCGACCCGCAGACGCGTCGCCACATCTGGGAATATCTGTTGAAACTGCGCGATCAGGAAGGCGTCACTATGTTCATGACCACCCACTACATGGACGAGGCCGAGAACTGCGACCGCATCGCCATTATTGACCACGGCCAGATCGTCGCCCTCGATACGCCGGAGGCCCTCAAAGGGCTGGTTGGCGGTGATATCGTCACCGTGTCCACCTCGGACAACCGGCAGGCCGCCGAAAAGCTCAAGGCGGCCCACGGCATCGAGCCCCGGCTCGGCCCAGAAGGCCAACTGATCATCGAGATCGCTCAAGGTGACCGATTCATTCCGCAGATGATGGCGACGTTTGCCAACAGCAGCGCACCGCTGGCGGTGCAGAGCGTCAACCTGCGCCGCCCAACTCTGGAAGATGTATTCCTCAAACTCACCGGCCACGCCATTCGCGAAGAGGAAGCGGGCACCAAAGACCATATGCGCATGATGCGTCGGATGTGGGCCCGGCGTTAAGGAGAGTGAAAATATGCATTCGTTGCAGCGCAACCTCAAAGGTGCTTATACGATCTGGTATCGGGATGTGATCCGCTTTCTGCGCGACCGTACACGGATCATCTCCTCGCTGGGACAGCCCCTCCTGTTCCTCTTCGTCTTCGGTAGCGGCCTGGCCCCGGCTATGTCCGGCCTGGGCGGGGGCAACCTGGACTTCCGGCAATTCATGTTCCCCGGCATCCTGAGCATGGCGGTACTGTTCACTTCAATCTTCTCGGCAGTGTCCATCGTGTGGGACCGCGAGTTCGGCTTCCTCAAGGAGGTCATGGTCGCGCCGGTCTCGCGCATGGCGGTGGCCCTGGGCAAGGTAGCCGGAGGCAGCACCGTGGCGATGTTCCAGGGTGCGATCATCCTCCTGCTGGCACCTGCCATCGGCATCAAGTTGACCTGGGATCAACTCCTCGTCCTGATCGGCCTGATGCTGCTATTGGCGGCAGTGATGACCTCGTTTGGCATCCTGATCGCTGCTCGCCAACGCACTATGGAAGGTTTCCAGATGATCATGAACTTCCTGCTCATGCCGATGTTCTTCCTGTCCGGCGCTTTCTTCCCGCTGCGGGGGGTACCGCTGTGGATGCAGTGGTTAGGCAACATTGACCCGGTGAGCTACGGCGTGGACCCGCTGCGCCAGGTGGCGTTGCGCCAGAGCGTTCCGGCACAGGTCCTCGAAGCCCTTAGCCTGCATCCCATCGCCACCGATGTGGCGATCATGGTGGCCCTCGGCCTCGTCTTCATCATCCCGGCTGTGTGGTTGTTCAGCAAACAGGATTAGGGGCGACAACGATGCTGAATCCCTACCCCCGTTTTTCGGCGCGCGCCTGGGCTCATCGCTGTGCGCGGCAATTCAGCGCGGTATAGCTCGAAAGGAGTCAGAGTCAATGAAGGAGGCAACAATACTACCCCGGAATGGCTGATGATGTAGCGACAGAGAACACAGCCTCCCCAGCGCCACAGGTGCCACGCGCGCTGGCCTCGTTTGGGCTGGCACGGCCCATGCCGCGCATGAGCCTGCAGCAAACCTTTGCGGCGCTCCACTATCGCAATTACCGCTTATGGTTCGTCGGCCAACTGGTCTCGTTGGTCGGGACATGGATGCAGTCAACCGCCCAGGGCTATCTCGTATTTCAACTGACGAACTCGCCCGCTTATCTGGGCTATGTTGGCTTCGCGGCAGGTATCCCCTCGTGGATATTCATGCTGTATGCCGGTGTCATCGCCGACCGCATGCCACGGCGGACGCTGCTGGTGATCACCCAGACCACGATGATGATCCTGGCCTTCATCCTGGCCGCGCTGACGTTTATGCATCTGGTCCAGCCCTGGCACATTGTGGTGCTGGCTTTCGCTTTGGGTGTGGCCAATGCCTTTGATGCACCGGCGCGACAGGCCTTCGTGCTCGAATTGGTCGAACGCGAGGACATGACCAACGCTATCGCCCTCAACTCGACCATGTTCAACTCGGCGACCGTCGTCGGCCCGGCCGTCGCTGGGCTGACCTACGCGGTTCTGGGGCCGGCCTGGTGCTTTACGCTCAACGGCCTATCCTTCATTGCGGTGATCGTAGCGCTACTGATGATGAGGATCAAGCCGCTGATCACCGAGGCACGCGCGACTTCGGCCATGGAGGACTTGAAGGAGGGGTTGCGCTATGTGATCTCGCACCCCATTATCCGGACGGTCATCGGCGTGGTCTCGGTCACGAGCCTGTTCGGCATGGCCTATGCAACGCTGATACCGGCGTGGGCAGTGACCGTCCTGGGCGGTGATGCAACCACCAACGGTCTACTCCAATCGGCGCGCGGCCTGGGCGCGCTCTTGGGGGCGCTCATGATCGCTGCCCTCGGTCGCTTCCGCTTCAAAGGCAAACTGCTGACGCTCGGCACTTTTGTCTTCCCGGCCCTGCTGCTGGTCTTTGCCGTAGTCCGGGGCGTTCCCCTCTCGTTGTTGGCCCTGGTCGGCGTGGGCTGGGGCTTCATGATCCTGTTCAACATGGCCAACACGGTCATACAGACGCAGGTGTCGGACGAACTGCGCGGACGGGTGATGGGCATTTACACGCTGACCTTTTTCGGCCTGATGCCGGTCGGCGCACTGCTGGCCGGTGCCGTGGCCGACCGGATCAGTGAGCCTATCACCGTGATCATCAGCGCGCTCGTGACGCTGGGATTCGCTGTGCTGATCTGGCTGCGTGTGCCTCAGTTGCGCACGCTGGAGTAGCGCAGAGAAGGGTCTGCCGTCAACGGATTCGGGGAACGGATGAGAGCCTGCGCGACCTTTATCGCCCCAGGACCTCTGCCAACGCCGACAGAAGCAACGTGACGTTTTGACGCTGGCTACCGTAGCCCATGAGCCCGATGCGCCAGACCTGCCCTTTCAGTGCGCCAAGGCCCGCGCCGACCTCAATGTGATAGTCGTTGAGCAGCCGTCTGCGAACGGCAGCTTCATCCACCCCCACCGGCACACGGACGGTCGTCAGGCTGGGCAGGCGGTGTGCTACCGGCACGTGCAGCGCCAGGCCCATCGCCTCCAGCCCGGCCCACAATCGCTCGGCATTGGCCCGGTGGCGTGCAAAGCGCGCCTCCAACCCCTCGCCTACGATCAGCCGTAGCCCCTCGCGCAAGCCGTAATGCAGGCTGATCGGTGCTGTGTGGTGATACACGTGCTCCGGCCCCCAGTAACGCTCGATGGCCGACAGGTCCAGATACCAATTGGCGGTTTTGGTCTTGCGTCGCTGGATGGCCTGGCGTGCTCGCGTGCTCACGGTGACCGGTGCCAGGCCGGGCGGGCAGGCTAGGCACTTCTGCGTGCCGCTATAGGCGATATCTATCCCCCAGGCGTCAACTTCGACCGGCAACCCGCCGAGTGAGGTGACGCAGTCCAACACCAGCAGCCCACCGTGCTCGTGCACGATGCGGGCGATATCGGCCAGCCCCGGCTGGAGCGCGCCGGTCGAGGTCTCGGCATGGATCAGCACGACAACCCTGGCCGGCCGCTGCCTCAACGCCGTCTCAAACTCGGCCGGGTCAAATACCTCCCCCCACGGCCGTTCCAGCGTGCGCACTTCAGCCCCGTAGCGCACCGCCATATCCGCCACGCGGCCACCGAAATAGCCGTTGACGCCGACCAGAACGGCATCGCCCGGCTCGATCAGATTCGCCAACGCCGCTTCCATCCCGGCCGTGCCGGTTCCTGAGACGGTCAGCGTCAGTTCGTTGCGGGTCTGAAACACGAACTGTAGCAGAGCTCGCGTTTCGTCTAATAACTGCAAAAACTGCGGGTCCAAGTGCCCGACGACAGGCGCGGCCATCGCCCGCATGACACGAGGGTGAACCGGGCTCGGCCCCGGGCCAAGTAGCAGGCGCGGCACCGGGTCAAGGTCGGGTAAATCAAAGGGGTCCATCGGCCACCTCCTCCACGAGGGTAGATTTTAACCATTGAGGTCAGATCTCAGCAACCAGCCACCGGCTATCTGAGATCCAGAATCAGCCATCCCAATCAGCCGCCGATCTGGCACATAACCCGGTTTTGTGGGAAGCCCGCACCAGCCGCTGTACTCGAGGCAGACAGACCATGGCCCGAGGGCTTGAGCGCTACCGCCTGTTCGATCAGCGGCGTAATATCGGCACCGAGCCGCAACGCCTCGCGCACAGGCACCTCGCGATCCAGCAGAAGACACGGGCGCAGGCGGCCATCGGCGGTCAGGCGCAGCCGATTGCAAGTCGCGCAGAAGTGCTCGCCTAACGGAGAGATGAACCCTACCGTCCCGGGCGCACCAGGGATGCGGAACGTGCGCGCCGGGCCGTTACCGGCTGTTGCCGCAGCCGGAGCCAGGCCGAGAGGCGCTAGACGGGCCAGCATTTCCTGCACCGAGACATAGCGCTCGCCCAGCGGCGGGAACTCTTCGCCCCAGTCCCCGCCATTCCCCACCGGCATCAGTTCAATGAAGCGCACGTGCCACGCTTGCGACAGCGTCAGCCGGGCAAGATCACACAGTTCGGTATCGTTGACCCCACGGACGACAACCGTGTTGAGTTTGATCGGTGTGAGGCCGGCGCGCTCCGCCGCCTCGATCCCTCGCCAGACGCGCTCGATCTCCCCAAAGCGGGTCAGGCGGTGAAACTTCACCGGATCGAGCGTGTCGAAGCTGACGTTGACGCGCGCCAATCCGGCCTCGGCCAGCGGCATGGCCAGTCTCTCCAGCAGCATCCCGTTCGTCGTCAGGCTGACCTCTTTAATGCCGGGGATGCGGGCGATGGCCCGGACCAGGTGCGGTAAATCCGAGCGGACGAGCGGCTCGCCGCCTGTGAGCCGGACCTTACCCATGCCCAGGGCCACCGCCGATCTGACCACCTGCTCGATCTCCTCAAACGACAGGATCTCCGAGCGTGGTTTCCAGGCCACGCCTGCTGGCGGCACGCAATAGGCACAGCGCAAGTTGCAGCGGTCGGTCACCGAGATGCGCAGGTAATCAATGCGTCGCCCGAAGGCATCGTGCAATTCCTGCATAGCGTTACTTTAGCACTCGCCGCTCCAGCCGTGAAGTGATGTTGATCACCTCTTCACCATGACATCCTGATCATTTCCCAACCCGCCGCCTTCGGGATACAATCGGCCCCATGCGAAGCGCATGGAAGAACCGTATGCCTGGGCTCGTCGCCGCCGCTGTCTTCATCGTCGCCCTGACCGTCTATCTGCTGACGCTGGCGCCGACGGTGGGACTGATTGATAGTGGCGAACTC
>CADDZL010000158.1 GCA_902812335.1 Chloroflexota bacterium
GGCAATGGGCGCCGGGGGAGGTCGTGAGTGATGACATCACACTGCCACTGGCGGGCGTACCGCCGGGCCGCTACCGGCTGGCGCTGGGGCTATACGACGCAGCCACCGGGCAACGCCTGCCGGCGCTGGACGCCAACGGCGTGCCCCACCCCGCCGACCGGGTCATCCTGGCGGAGGAGGTGCAGGTGCCGTAAATCGGACATTGACACCCCGCCCATCGCATGGTATACTGAAGGCGGTCCGGAGGGATGGCCGAGTGGTTGATGGCGGCGGTCTTGAAAACCGCTGTGGCCCTTGTGGTCACCGGGGGTTCGAATCCCTCTCCCTCCGCCTGGCCACACAGCCCGCAGCCTACGGGGAGGTGCCAGAGTGGACGATTGGGGCGCACTGCTAATGCGTTGTGGGGGCTTAAACCTCCACCCAGGGTTCGAATCCCTGCCTCCCCGCCACCGACATCCAAACCGCCAACATCGTTGGCGGTTTCTCTTCTTTCCCTCTCGCTGATTAGACATCCCCGGCCGGTCTCTTGGCACATAGCCAATATGGATGGTATAATTGTGCCGTTCTGAACAAGAACAAACCAACCAAAGGAGTGGTTAAAGTGAGCAAGAGACTCGCTCTGGTAATCGCACTTTTCATCGTGGCGTCGCTGGCCCTGTCCGCCTGTGGTGGTGGCGGCGGCAGCAGCCCATCGGGGCAGGGACCCCAACAGGTCACCCTGAAAGCGGAGGACATCAAATGGGACCCCACCACGATCACCGTCAAGGCTAACCAGCCGGTGGTGATTACCATCCAAAACACCGGCACGCTGAAGCATAACTTCACCCTGCAGGACTTCGGCGTGAACCAGGACGTGGACCCCGGCAAGACGGAGACTGTCACCTTTACCCCGAATAAGACCGGCAACTTCCAGTTCTTCTGCAACGTCCCCGGTCACAAAGAGGCCGGCATGGTCGGCACGCTCACGGTCAACCCGTAAGCCACACTGTCATGAATTCTGGGAAATTAGCGTCGTAGCCAGGACCGTGCGAGAGACAGCGTACCACACCGTGAAGGGTGTGGTGCACCCTCCCCAACACATTACGGTCTGGCGTTCAGGGAATAGCATAAGGCCGAGGTACATATACCTCGGCCTTACGATTTCAAGCGATCGGCATAGACTCGAGCGGCGGTGGAAGACATGTGGCATCAGGAGCCGGGCGGTTCGACGTGGATGACCACGCGGCTAAGCACCGGCAGATCGGTCAGCAGGCGGCGCTCAACCTCCTCGGCCAACGCGTGGGCCTCGACCAGTGGCGCTTCGCCGCGCCAGGTGCAGTGCAACGTGACATCAAAATGGCCGTCGCCGGGGCGCAGAATAACCTGGTGGCACGCCCTGGGGCCATACACGCTGTCGGCGATAGCACGGATGCGTTGTTCCAGGGGCGACCAGTCGGGGTCGCCGTTCGCCGCCGGCAGCGCATGAGCGCTCATCGGCTCGATGTGTGTCTCCACACTGGCCACTTCGGGCAGTTCGGCGCGAATGCGCTCTTCCAACTGAGTTACCAGGCGATGGGCCTCCTCCAACGACAGGTTCTCATTCACCTCGGCATGCAGTTGCAGGACGGTGCCATGTGCGTTCTGGAGGCCGTGGATCTCATGAGTGCCCACCCCCAAACCATCGGCAATGGCGCGCACCCGCACCTTGAGCGCCTCCCACGAATCGGGCGGCTGGTGGTGGCCCGGCTCAACATGGACGACGGCATCCACCACCGGCAGTTCCGCCTTCAGGCGGCGTTCGACCTCGCTGGCGATGGCATGAGCCTGATCCGTCGTCATGGCCGGGTCCACCTTGATGTGTAGGTCCACATAGGCCTCGTCGGCAGGACCCCGGCTGCGCACGCGGCTGGCGAGCCACACGCCGGGCACCTGGCGAGCCACTTCTTCAACCTGCGCCGGCTGCAGGACGGCGCTGTCGGTCAGCACATCTGAGGTGCGGCGCAGGATGCCCAGGGCAGCGCGAGCGATCAGGACGACGACGACGCTGGCGACGACGACGTCAATCCAGGCCAGGCCTAGCCAGGCCCCGGCTAGGCTGATTAAAACGGAGCCGGTCACGAACAGGTTGGTGCGGGTCTGGGTGGCATCGGCCAGCAGCAGGTCGCTGCTCAACCGCCAGCCGGCCCTGGTCTCATAAACGGTGATGGCGATATTCACGGGGATGGTCGCCACCATCAGCGCGAAAGACTCCGGGGTAACCGTCAGCTCGCTGCCGCCCGCCAGCCGCCTGTAGATGGACGACAGGAGATCAACGCACACGAACAGCAGCAGTGCGCCTATGGCAAGCGTGGCGATGGTCTCATACTTCTTGTGGCCATAGGGGTGATTGGGGTCGGGCGGCCGGGCAGCAATGGCCAGGCCGATCAGGCCGATGACGTTGGATGAGCTATCCAGAAGCGACTGGTAAGCGTCGGCCACGACGCTGATCGAGCCGGTGATGAGGCCGATGACCAGCTTGACGCCGGTGACCAGCAGGTTCAGCCATAGCACGATCCATAGCACACGCCGCACGTCGCGTTGGCGGGAGGATGCATCCATCGCGGTCAATTCTAACAAAGCGGGGCGGAATGGTCAATATGGCGCGGGCCTTGACCGTGGCAGGCCGTGTGGTATAATGGTCGCAGTCAGCCGACGTAGCTCAACCGGCAGAGCAACCGCCTTGTAAGTGGTAGGTTACGGGTTCAATTCCCGTCGTCGGCTCTTTGCACAGCGGATCGGGGCGAAGCCGTCAGGTGCAAGCGCCTGGTTCGGCGGTGCTCCTATTTGCGTTGGGCTACCGAGCCCTCAAGCGCTTCTTGGAGACGTTCGAGCATTTTCGCCCAGCCAAACTCCGCCCCCTGGACCGCCTGATCGGTCCACGGCTGGGAGAGGTCGAACCCGGAGTGCTCGAAAACGAGGCGCGCGCCGTTGCCGTCAGGTTCGAGTCAGAAGGGCACCTGCCTCAGCTCACCGCTTTCTTCACGAGCGCGCCGATCTTTGCCTCTTCGGCGGCGGTCAATCCCTTCAGCGCGAAGGAGACTGGCCACAGGGCGCCTTCGTCGAGGTTCGCCGCGTCGCTGAAGCCCAACGTCGCGTACCTCGTGTTGAACTTCTGCGCGCTTTGGAAGAAGCAGACGACCTTGCCGTCCTTGGCATACGCGGGCATCCCGTACCAGAGTCTCGGCGAGAGGGCTGGCGCACTGGCTTTGATGATAGCATGGAGCCGCTTGGCCATGGCGCGATCCGGTTCCGGCATCTCGGCGATCTTCGCGAGCACGGCGCTTTCCCCGTCCGCCTTGCCCGCGCGCTCCGCCTTTAGCTCTTGGGCACGCTCCTTCATCGCGGCTCGTTCCTCGTCCGTGAATCCCTTGACCGTCTTGCCGCTCGCGGTGGTGCTCTTGGCGGACTGCCGCGTGCCCCTGGCGTGGGCGAGTTTGCCTGGAGCTTTCTTCTCCGACATCAGCGTTTCCTTTCTGGTAGCCTTCCGCCGCCCAACGGCCTGCGCTTCACCTGCGCCGCGCAGCGCAGCGGAGTGGCGTCAGGTGGAAGCGCGTGTTGGGGGGCTTTCTCCTTTTTCGATGCTCACAACAACTTCAAAGAATCATCCACAGTGAGCCGCGCTTGCTTCAAAACATGCGCCAAGGTAGAGCGTTTAACGGGACGATGCGCTGGTAGCGTTATCTTGAGCACTTCATCGCCTACACGTTTCTGCAATCGGACGTGACTACCCCGCTGACGTACCACCGTCCAACCGTCTTTCTGCAAGGCACGGATAATCTGGTGGTACGGCAGGCTGGGTATTTGCTCACAATTCGACCTCTTGCACCAGCATTTTTCCCTCAATAATCAGATCATCTTCTACCGGTTCAAGGTAAAGTTCGATCGCTTCGCGGATGTTTTTCAGGGCCTCTTCTACCGTCTCCCCCTCACTCATACAACCCGGTAAGGATGGAACGTAAACCGTGTATCCGCCTTCATCGCTGGGTTCAAGCACAACTTTGATGCGCATGGCATTCTCTCCTGCAAGATTCACCGGTGCTGCTAATATACCACTGGATTGGCAGCATACCCGCCTAACGGTCGGGTTCAGCCGCGTTGCGGAGCGCAGCGCCGTCCGCTGCATGCTGTTGTTAGCCTCCCGCTTCCTCCTGTGGCATGAGCACGTCCCTTATCTCGCCCGGACGATGCGTCACCGCCCATCTCCAACGGCCGAAGCCGCCGTGGGCGTTGACGGCCTGCGTCCATTCGTCCAGATAGCGGCGCTTCACCCTGTCCTGCTCGGTATCCTGTCCCTTCGTTTCCAGCACCAGCATGTCGCCGTTCTTGAGCCTGACCAAGAAGTCTAGCCTGTACTTGCGCACGACGCCGCGATAGACGTAGAGCACTTCAAAGCCGAGGTGGTCGTTTTTCAGCCAAGTGCTCACTGTCGCTTACGGTCCAGCCAAAGAGGGCTTCCTCGCTGCTCTGCTTGCCCGAGGACGTGAACGCCGTCTAAGCCTCCCGATTCTCAAAGGTTGAGAGATAATCTTCCTTGCTCAACACGGTATCGTACAGACCTATTTGCACCTCTCCTTCATGGCGGTTGATGCCGGTGTATACCAGGCTCGGGTCTTCGTAGCGCTTGAACTTGTACACCGCATCGTTCATCAGGGCGCTGTTGAACACCCCCAGGCTGACCAAAAGCTCAAAGTCCGCCACCGTCAGGCCGGTTACCTTTTTGAACAGGCCAGGCTCCAACTGGGTAATCACATCCTTTAGCGTCCGCTCGCGGTAATCGGTTAGGTAAATAAAGATGGGAATACGCGTGGCGAACTTGATGAGTTTCTCCTGAATCTGCTTGCGCAGGCTTTTGTACTCTTTCTCTTCTTGGGTCAGTTCCCTTTTTTCTTCCGGCGTTAGTTCGCGGTCGTTGGCCTCTTTCTTGACCTTCTTGACCGCCTCAGATTTGTTGATGATGGTTTCAATCTCCTGGTTGAGATTGCGGAAGCCTTCGATGCTCATCAGCGCCTGCATCGCCGCCTGATGGTTCATCAACCGGCGCAGGGTCTCATCATCCACATTGACCAGCAGGGCGCTTTCCCAGCGTTTGGCCAAAAGCGTGGCGGTGGTGCCGCTCATGGCCATATCCAGCACGCCGGCAGCGTCAATCTGTTTCATCGAACTGCCGTCAAAGGCCAGCACCGGTAAGAAGCGGATGAACTCTTCCACCTTCTTTTCCGGGTTGTCCTCGTTGACATTCAGTTGGCAACTGTAATCCGCGATCTGCCGCAGGGCTCGCTCAGGGGCAAAGTCGAAGATGTAGCATTCCTCTTTGAGGATGAGCTCTTCGTTGGGCGAAGCACCATCGGGATTTTTAACCGTCCAGGGCGATTGCACGCGGAATGCGGCCTGAAAGTACGTCTCCGGGCTGGATGAGTTGCGCAGCATGAAGATGCCCGTCCAGGGCCGGACCGTGACGCCGGTGGTCAGCTTACCGCAGGTGAGGGTGATGGTTTTGGTCTTAAGCGGATCATCCATCGCTTGCAGAACCGGCGGCAGGGCGTCCACTCCGATTCCTGCTGAGGCGCCGGCAGCTACGATGACCCGGTAATCGTGATAGAAGCGGTTTTGCCGCTTGGCCAGCAGGTTGCGCATGGCGTAACAGGCCGCCACGCTGGGCAGAAACCAAAGCGTGTGCGTGAGCGCATTCAGCAAACGCGCATCCGAAAACGGCAGCGGCGGCTTCTGCGCCCCCAGTTTGAGATTGTCAATGCTGGTGGGCAGAAACGCGCCGCGGATCAGGTCGAGCCACTTTTGGACTTCATCTTCATACTTGAAGCGGGCGCTGTCGCCCACCCCTTCGGCGCGGAAGAACTCGTTGAGGTCGAACTCGTTGAACTCACCCTTGAGGGCGATCTCGCGGATGGCATCCGGCAGTTGGTAGGTGAGCAGCACCATGCGCGGCAGGGCGGCATAGGGGTTAGCGGGCCCCTGCCACTCCTCTTTGGCTTGCTGCTCATCCGAATAGGTCCAGTTGTAGATCTGCTCTTCGATGAACTCGCCGGTGGCCAGCGCCCGGAAAGGCGTTCCGGAAAGATAGAGATAATGGCTGGCCGTGATGGGCAGGATCTCCTCGTCAAAGTACTCTAGCCCTTCGCCAAAGGCCTCACGGCGCTCCGCTTCGTCCTCAGCCTCGAACAGGTCTTTGGCGCGCTCGCGCCAGGCGCCGAAGTGGTACTCGTCGAAGATGACGCAGTCCCAGTGGGTGGCGTGGACCCATTCGTTTTTGGTCTTGATGCCGCCCGTGCTGGGGTTACGACCTAAGTAATCCTGAAATGAGCCGAAGCAGACCAGCGGCCGCTTTTTGTCGTACTGGGGCTCGCCGGTTTTGGGGACATCCCTGCTGGCGATGAACTGCCAGCCCTGAAAATCCACATGGGTTTTGAGGTCCTCTTCCCAGGCGCTCTGCACTGCAGGCTTGAAGGTCAGCACCAGCACCTTTCTCCACCCCATGCGCTTGGCCAGTTCATAGGCGGCAAAGGTCTTGCCGAAGCGCATCTTGGCGTTCCAGAGAAAATGGGGCGGCTTGTGGTTTTCGCGGCGGTAACTCCGGAAATAGGCGATGGTCTTTTCGACCGCAGCCTGCTGCTCGGGGCGCATGGTGAAATCAAGGTGACGTCGCTCCTCGATAAGTTGCCCCTGGCGCACGGCGAGAATGGCCCGTTTGACATCTTCCACCGTGCAGCGGAACCATTCGCCCGCCTCATGACGCACGCCATTGATGCGCAGCATCTCATGTACCTCGTGATCGCTGAAGGCCGTGCCATCATTGCGCATGGCCGGTTCTTCCAGCACGATACGGTAGCGCACTGCTGCCGTACCTAGCTGCTCCTGCACGCGCTGGCGCACGTCGCGCGTGGTGTAGCCGACCTTCAGCAAGCCCCGATGGCTTTCCACACCCATCAACTCGTAGGCGTAGATGGTCGGGTGAGCCGCCGGGCGTTGGGGGAAGAAGTCCTTAGGCACCGTTGTCCTCCCCATTGTCCATCGGGCGGATCTTCGACTCGATGAAGGCGATTTCCTCATTGGAAAGGCCATAGCGTTTGTAGAGTTTTTCGTCGGTCCACTTAGTATTCATGTCGAGAATTGGCACCAGCGAATATGCTTCCTTGGTCAAATGGTGTGAATACATGAACTGTGCAACAAGAAAACGGAAAAATCGCGTTTTCATGTATGAGATTAGGTTCCTCGCCTGCTTTTCATCGTCGTAAGCGCCAATTACCAAATACGTCTCTGTGCATATTGTTCCAGGCGGTAGTATGTCGATTTTTGAAAACACCTGTCTTTTACCGTCTTTTCCTGGGTTTCCGGCGTGATCATATCCAACATAGGAAGTTATTACCTTCCATTTATCAATCATATCAGCGCCAACTGTGACTTCACTTCGCTTGTACGGTCCTTCGCCGTTTTGCCATCTGAGAATAATGTCGCCGGACTCCAGTGGACGGGCAAAGGTTCTAAGCCCAAACGGTTTAGAAGCAGAGACCTGTTCGCTCATACGTCTTTCTTTCTTTGCCAGCACCTTGCGGATGATTGAAACTGCCTGTCCATGGCGAATCAATGTTGGGAATTCGTTCAAAGCTCTAACGGAACTGACACGCTCCCCTTGGTGAACATTTGTTATTTCGCACGAACCTCGAGAGTCACGTTCCCAAAGGAAGTAACAAACCCCACCGGCAATGTCCACGCCGGGGAATACCTCGTTGGCATCCTCAAAGTCAACGAGTTTTCGGATTCTGTCGTCGTTGAGCATTTCCACCCTGAACTTGTCTAACCCCTTGCCACCCGCAAACCAGCGAGACGGAATGATCATGACGAGATAGCGGGGATTCAGTTTCTTGGCCTGGCGCACGAAATGG
>CADDZL010000159.1 GCA_902812335.1 Chloroflexota bacterium
GGCAACACTGAAGGCCTGCCCTACCCCGTCCACCGTCACCCCATTCAACCCCTGGCCCCCGAACTGGTAGGGCAGCATCAGCGTCAGCGTCACCCCGGGCGTGGCCACGGCATTCAACTGGAACGACAACTGGCTGGTGCCAGCATCCCACATAATGCTCTGCAACTGGGCGTCGTGGCGCGTCTGAGTGTAGTCCAGAAAGCGCACCGCCGTCCAGACGGGGATGCCCAGGCTCTGGGCGTAGGTGATCGTCCCCCGCGCCCAGGTTTGCACGTCGGGGTTGCCGTAGTAATCCACATGAAACTGTGTTAGCAGGGCCGAGTACAGCCCCGCCTGACTGGCGTCAATCAACTGGCGTGACACGGCCACAGCCTGGGCTCCGTTCAGGTTCTCGAATCCCTCCCCCGATATACCGGCAATTAACTGTTCGTCCGCCAGTTCGGTCATCAACTGGTAGGTGTTGATCACCTGCCCGTTGGTGTCCACGAACTTCATGGGCAGTCCACTGCCGGTCATGTAGCCATGCGCCCAACTCAGGTCAGGCTTCTGTAACCAGGTGCCAAACTGGTAGAAGCTGGTATCCAACCCGATGCCGTTGCTCGCCTCGGCTTGCGCTGCCGTCGCCCACCCCTGCCAGGCAATAGTGTGGAGGCGGGTCGTGCCCGGCGCTGGCGCGCCGTAATAGCTGTTGAACCAGTTAACAACGTCAGTGATGCCCTGCGTGACGTTGTAGACACATGAAGGAGGGGTTGCACATGGGTAAGGGTGGACCGACACCTCGTGCCCGTTCGCTTGCCACGTGTGCACATCCGAGGGCGCGGGCACACCGTTCTGCGCCAGGTAAATCGTCATGCGCACCCCCAGGCTCTCCATGTCGCTGAGCTCAGTGGTATAGTAGCTCAGCGGGTTGGCATGCGCATCCCCCGTCAGAATCAGCATCGTCCGGCTGCCATTCGGAAAATACCAGAGTCGGGGCAGCGGCTTGCGCCCTGCCAGCAGCGCTGCCAGCACCTTGCTCAGCAGCCGCGCTTGCTCGTCTGCCTGCGGAATCAGTGATTTATTCAGGTCCACATAACCGTAGAAGGCGTCAATCGTGCGCACATAGCCATCACCGTCATGGTCGGTCCCCGCCCAGGCCGGGTTGCCCTGGCGGGTGAGCGCAATGCTGTTCACCAGATCATAGGTGAACGCCGCCGCCTGGCCGCTGCCATAGCTATTCAGCACCACCGCCGGCCCGACCGTCGGGCCGCTGCTCGTCGCCAGCAGGGTGGCGATCACCTGGGCGCTGCCAGCAGTGTAAGTATCGGCGGTGCCATGGAACTGCATCGTGTCGGTCACAATCCCCTGGGCCATGGGTGCGGTGGGGTTGGTCTGAATATAGCCCTCACTCACCGTCCCCCCGGCCGGGGTCAGGCCAAACACCAGCGCCAGTTGGGCATCTGGTCGCATTGCCAGCAGTTGGCCACCGCCATTGACATAGCTGGTGAACATAGCCGCCTGCGCCGGCGTGAGCGGTGTCTCGGTCAGCAGAACCGCGTCGAAGTTGGCCAGGTAGGTGGCGTCGGGGATATTGGAGAGGGTCTCAATCTGGTAGCTGTTCCAGCCCTCGGCCCGCAGCACCTCACCCGCATAGCGGCCGAAGGGGTGGGGACTGGCGTCGTTGACCACAACCAGCAGCGGCCCCGATGGCGGCCCCAATGTAGGCGTGAGACTGGGGGTGGGGGTGGCGGCGCTGGGGAAGGAATAACCCTCCACCCAGGTCGGGTCGGCAGAGTTGGGCTGGCTGCTCCCACCCAGAAGCCCGTTATTGCCGTGGCCCGAGGCGTCATTGGCTATCAGCCCGCTGTTCTCATCCAGGTGCCATAGCCCCAACGTGTCCGCATCGGGCGCAAAGGGTGAGGTCGGCACGGCGTAGCTGCCACTGTAGCGCACGCTGTCCGAGATGCGAATCTCATCCATTGTGCCTGAGAAGTAGATGACGCCGGGCCGGCCCCCAAAACGCAGGCTAGGGCCGGGAACAAACGTGCCGGGGATAGTGGCCGACACGCCCACGCCATTGACGAACACCTGTGCCCGGCTGCCGTCATAAGTGGCGGCGACATGATACCAGGTGTTAGGTTGTAGCAGCGTCGAGGGGTTGCTCAGGTTGGTCCAGCCGTTGGGCGTGGTGTACACCCACAAGCCCACATAGCCGTTGTTCAACTCCATACCCCAGCCGTTGTCCCCATCAATGGTCGCGAGGAACACGCCGGTGGCGTTGGCCGTCGCCGGGCGCAGCCAGGCCTCCGCGGTGAAGGTCGTATTGGTGACCGGCCCCGCCTGCACCAGGTCATCAACGCCATCAAAGCTCAGCCCCGCCGAGGAAACGGCCCCCCGCGCCGGGCGCGTGATGCCTATGAGAGTGGCGATGATCAACGCCAAGACGAATGCCGCCAAACCGAGGCTATAGGCTGCACCTGCAGGGGCCGCCTGTGGGAACTGTGATCTACGCGTTATCTTCATGGTGGTGCATTCCTTTGCTACCCAGGCTCTGGGCGGTCGGGTTCATCATCGCCGGTAGTTGAAAATCACTTTGCTGCCGTCGCGTTCCAGGCTGAACGGCAACTCACGCAGGCCGTGCAGCGCCGCCCGGACATCATCACGGCGGCTGCGCGGGCAGTAGATCAGGAAGAAGCCACCTCCACCAGCGCCGGTGATCTTCCCGCCCAGCGCACCCGCCTTGCGTGCCGCCGCATAAATCTCACTGATCGTGCCGTTGCTTACTCCGCTGGCAAGCTGCTGCTTGAGCAGCCAGCCCTCATGCAGCAACTCGCCTATACCATCGAAATCACCACCCTGCAACCGCTCGGTGGCTTCGATTGCCAGCCGTTTGATCGCACGCAGCACATCCAGCCGCTCGGCGATATTGGCCTTCTGTTCGGTCAGCACATCGGAGGACTGGCGGGCGACCCCGGTGTAGAACAGCAGCAGATGCTCATTCAGCCGCCGCTTGACGCTTTCGTCGAGGGCCACCGAACGCACGCTCACCTGGCCATTGCGGCTAAATTCAATGAAGCGCAGGTTGCCATAGGCGGCGATGTACTGGTCCTGTAAGCCGATCGGCTTGCCCAGCGTCTCAATCTCGATCTGGCAGGCCTGGCGCGCCAACTGCTCGACCGTAACCGATTGGCCCAGATAGGTGTACATCGCGTTCAGCAGCCCCACAGTCACAGTGCTTGAGGAACCCAGCCCGCTGCCGGCCGAGGGGATATCAGCCATGGTGGCAATCTCAACACCCTTGGTGACCCCCGTCAGCCGCAGGGTCTCGCGCACCAGTTCGTGCTGCACCTGATCCACGCTCTCGACCATCTCGGTGCGGGTGTAGCCAATGCGAATCCGGTCGTCGAAACGTTCTTTGATGATGACGTAGATGTACTTATCAATGGCCGAACTGAGGACGCAGCCGCCTTCCCGGACGAAATAATCCGGGAAGTCAGTGCCGCCTCCGAACAGGCTGATACGTAGAGGAGTTTGCGTGATGATCATAGTTCGCTATTACGTCTGGCCGCGCTGCCACCCCAGATGCGACAGCCCGACTTCCAGCGCCGACTTGAAGCCGGCCCAGGTGTTCAACCCCTTGAGATAGGTCAGGATCGGGCCAGGACGTATGGCCCACTCACGGAAGGCACGCCTCTGCCAGTATTCTAATTCCTCGGCCTTCAACCCCGGATAGTCCAACACGGTCGAGCGGTCCATGTCCACTTCCTCCCAGCGCGTCCCGGGGCGGAACCAGCCGTTCTCGACCACCTCGAAGAAGAAGGGTGTGCCCGGATAAGGTGCGGCGATGTGGAACAGCGCAATGTCCAGCGGCAGCGCTTTGGAGAACCGGATCGTGTCCTGAATCGTCTCGACAGTCTCGCCCGGCAGGCCGATGATGAAATAGCCCCAGTTCTTGATGCCGGCAGCGTGGGCCCAGTTCAGCGCCCGCTGGGCCTGCTCCATCTTATAACCCTTGTGTATCTTCTTCAGGATCAACTCGTTGCCGCTCTCGATCCCCCACGAGATCACCCAGCAGCCGCTCTTGCCCATCAGTTGCAGCATCTCCTCATCTACATAGTCCACCCGGCTGTTGCACGTCCACCTGATCTTCAGCCCCTCGCTGATGATCAGCTTGCACAGGTTGACCACCTGGTCGCGGTTCACCGTGAACAGATCGGCATACATATGGATATTGTAGATGCCATACTGATTGAGCTGCTTGATCTCCTCAACCAGCAACTCCGGCGACCGCAGACGGACTGAGTACTGGTACGACACATGCTTGATGCAGAACTTACAGCCCGCCGGGCAGCCCCGACTGGTGACAATGAACGTGTATGGCCCCTTGATCATCGGCATGCGATACTTATCCAGCGGCAACAGGTCGTGGCGTGGCATGGGCAGATCATCCAGGCTCTTGATGAACGGCCGGTCCAGGTTGACCGTGACCTCACCGCCGCGCCGCCAGCCCAACCCCCGGATGCGGCTCAGCTTCTCCTCCAGAGGCAACGCTTCATTGGCGGGGATCGGCTGCCAGGCCGGATCGTGCTCGCGGAACAGCTTCTCCAACATGGGTGACAGTGCTGTTGCAGACCGGCCGTCAAGTGTGTCCACCAACTCGCGCAGCGTCAACTCCGGTTCGCCGCGCAAGACATAGTCCAGGGCCGGGAAGGCCGAGAGCGTCTCGCGGACCATCGGCGTGACGTGCGTGCCGAAGGCCATCGTCCTGGCCCCGAGGCTGCGCGCCAGAAACACGCCGTACATATCATTCGTCAGCGTCGGCGCGGTGCACTGCGTCAGGTAATAACGGGGCCGCCGGTCGCGCAGGATGCGCTCGAACTGGCCCCAGGACATGCGCTCGGCAATGGCATCAATGATCTCGATGGAATAGTCAGGCGCAAGGAGCGCGGCCATCTGTGCCAGCGATACCTGCGGCCAGATCATGTTCTCGCGGCTGCGCCGACCGACGCGATGCTGCGTGCGGATCCAGATCGCGCCGTCGGGTGAGGGGGGATTGACCAGGAGGACGTCCACCTTGCTCTGGCGGCTCGTGGCGATCTGATGCTCTCTTACAGCCAGATCGGCATCGGGAAAGCGCGGACCCGGCAGCTTAGGAATGCGCCGTGTACCCAGGTTATCGCGGATATCTTCGCGGAGATTGGTATCCATATTAGACCCTTTGGCGATTAGGATTCACCGTTCAAATCGTTGGCCGCACTTAACTCCCGGCGGCTCAGTTCCGACAAGATACGAGCTAAGAACCATGAACAAATCAATTGGAGCCCGGTCAGCACCAGCAGGGCGCTGCACGCCGGTGCAAACCAGGGCGCGGGCGACGTGGGCGCTGTCCAGTTGTAATGCACCGCGAGCACATAGATCGCCAGCCCGGCCAACCCACTGAGCAGGCCGATCCACCAGAAGTCATGCTCCAGCGGGTGCCTGAACAGCGGCCGGCCGAACAACCCCTGGCGGATGTGCCGCTTGTGGAACAGCGATACCAGGTCATTAAACAGTGTGCCGATCGAAAACAGGTTGACCCCTGCCACAATCAGCACGAGCGCAGCGAAGAAACGCGGGAAAGGCCAGGCCCCAGGCGGCCACAGCGCCAGCGACACGGCCGCGATGAGGCCGCCCAGCAGGGCCAGGCCCACCCCCGCCATCCCGAAGATGCGCACGGGGTTGTAGGTCAGAGCCGTCCATACGATGGAACGCAGGAAGCGGACGCCATCGCGGGCGACGCTCAGCTTGGAGCGGCCCACACGCTCCCGGTAGGGGATCGGCACCTCGACCATGACGAGATTCTCATGAAGTGCCCGCGTGCTCATCGCCGGCGTGAAATCCAGCCCGTCCGGCAGGGGATACAGGCTGGACAGCACTTCGCGCCGGATGACGCGCATGCCGCTAGCGGTGTCGGCAATGCGGACGTTGCCAACCAGGCTGAGCAGCAGGGCAAACAGGCTGTTGCCCAGCCGACGCAAGCGCGGCATTTCGCTCTCACGCCCCGACATGCGTGACCCCACGATCACCTCGGCTCCACTCTCCAACGCGGCCCGGCACAGCTCGGGGAACGATTCGGGCGGGTAGGTGCCATCGGCATCCAGGAAGGCGAGCAACTCCCCCTGGGCGTGGCGAAAGCCGGTTTTGAGCGCCGCCCCATAGCCGCGATTCTGGCTGTGCCGGATCAGGCGCACCGTCGTGGCATGGGCCTCCTGATAGATCTCGACTACTTGAGCGGTCGCATCCTGCGAGCCATCATCTACAACGATGACCTCCAGGCCGCCGACGCCGGCTGCTTGCAGGTCCCCCTCGATTGCCAGGACGCGCTCAAGGATGGCGGCAATGCCGTCTTCCTCGTTGTAGGCCGGGATGACGACCGAGAGCAGTTGGCAGTGAGCGGTTGGCAGTGGGCGGTTTTCAGCCGGCAGTGGACTGCCGGCCGCCCACTGCATACTGCCTATTGTGGGTTGCGCTACCGAGGCCATTGACTCCGATCTCCTTGATGACACGGGCCGGGACGCCAGCGACGACCGTGTGTGGCGGGACATCGCGCGTGACGACTGCCCCTGCGGCGACAACCGCACCCTTCCCCACGCGCACACCGTCGGTGATGATCGCCCCCGACCCGATCCACACATCATCCTCAATGACAATCCCCTGCGCCGTGATCCCCTGCTCAATAAACGGCCGCGCCGGATCATCGAATACGTGATTCACGGCGACGATCTGCACGAATGGCGACGTATACACCCGGTCGCCAATGGTCACGCCACCCTGCCCCCGGATGACGGTGAACTCGCTGATCAACGCATCGCGCCCGATCACAATCCCCGCGTTCGGCAGACCGCGGAAGTTGTACACATGCAGTTCGGCATGATGCATCACCAGTGTATTTGCCCCGATCTCCACTCCATTCGGGCAGGCATGAATGTAAACACCCTCGTCCAGATACGCGCCGTGCCCCAGCCGGATGTTGCTGGCAAAACGTAGCCGCACACCCGCTTCAATCGCTGCTACACCGTCCATCCTCAGGATCAACCGGTATAGCACGGCCCGCAGCCCGATCCCGACGACCGTCGGCACCCAGCCCACGAGTGCGAACAGCATCTGCTCCAGGATATAGCGCGGCAGGCTGGCTGCCTGGCGACTCAGGTAAAGTCGGATTCCTCCGCTTGCTGTCGTCATAGCGAAACGAACGTGGAGGACGGCGGACGAACGCTGTCCGTCACAGGTCTTGCGCCTCCCATCAGTAGGCTCCCCTCCCCCTCAACACCGCCGGTACCGTCTGGTATAGCAACCACAGATCCAGCCAGATCGAGTAGTTGCGGATATAGTGCAGATCGAGCTTAACCCGCTCGTTGTAGGCTACTTCGCTGCGGCCACTGACCTGCCACAGCCCGGTAATGCCCGGCTTGACCGCCAGCAGGCTCAGGTAGCGCTGGCCATAATGGTTGATCTCCTCTTCTGTGATCATGCGCGGCCCCACCAGGCTCATCTCGCCCCGCAGGACGTTGAAGAGTTGGGGCAATTCGTCCAGGCTGGTGCGGCGCAGCCAGTGGCCTGCCCGCGTCACACGCGGGTCGTCTTTCAGCTTGCCGCCTTCGCGCAATTTCCGCGCCAGCTCTGGGTAGCGCCGCAGCACCTCGTCGCCATTAACCACCATGGTGCGGAACTTGAAGGCGTCGAACAGCCGCCCGCCCACACCGACCACGCGCCGCCGATGGATAACGGGGCCCGGTGAATCGAGTTTCACCCAAATAGCGATGACGGCGAAGACCGGCAGCAAGAGCAGCACCCCCAACCCGGCCACCAGGTAGTCGAGCAGCCCCTTGAGCACGACATCTAGGCCGGTCAGGCGCACCTTGTTC
>CADDZL010000160.1 GCA_902812335.1 Chloroflexota bacterium
GGGGAAGGGGGAGGGGCCACTGACCGCTGGAGCATAGGCAGCGGCGGGCCTTCGGGTCCGAGGCTGTGGCAGGGCGCTGGCCGCCACCCCATTCTGCCAGCGCCCTGCGACCTCTCCCCTTTCTCCTCCTCATAATGGGGGAAGGGAGAAAGGGGAGAGGTGGTCACGAGGTTAGCAATGTCTGGAAGGGTAGTCGGCAGTGATACTTCAACTCAGGCCAGCCGCCGTTGCCGCTATGTCCGGGCCGACGGGTCAGCCTGTCGGGCCTGGGCGGTGCGCGGTCGAGAGTATTGCGCCGCCCACGGCGGCCTGCGGCAGGATGGGTTGGGGCCGGAATTGATTGACGCATTGATTCTAGACCTGGCCGAGAAGCAGGCCGAGTTTCTGGCGTGTCTGGACGAGGGGAATTTGCCCTCAGATAAGGCCATCCGGCTGTTCAGCATTCTCAGCCAGAACGCCAGCCGGCTGGGGCGGCTGCTGCGTGACCGGCGGGCACTCTCCGGCGAGGCCGCCGATAGCATCACCAGCGCCATTGCCCAGGCGCTTGACGAACTCTCGACGGAGCTGGGGCTGTCAACGGATTCCGGGAGCGGATTGAACGGATAGGGTTATGAGTGGAGAGGAACGGCTGCGGCGGGCGGTGCGGCGGGCATATCGGGCCAGGAAACGGGCCCCGGTGCCGCGCCCTCAGCCGGATAGCGACTGGGGCTGGGCGGTCGAGGACCGTCTGGCCCGGTTGGAGGATCAGCAGCGTTGGCTGATGGGGCTGGTGATCGGGACGCTGTTGGTAGCGCTGATCCAGTTGGCGCTGAAGGCGCTGGGGCTGGGGTAGGCCACATGTTTGACGGGCTGATCGCGTGGATCAAAAGCGCGGCGCGTTGGTGGATGCGCGACATCCGCCTGTTCAGCCGGATCGTTGCCAGGAGACCCTTGCGTTCCTATCAACTCGAAGTGGCTCAGGCCATCGTGGATTCTGTCGTCAACGGGCGCGGGCTGACGTTCGCCGTGGCGATGTCGCGCCAGGCGGGCAAGAACGAGACCCAGGCGCAGCTTGAGGCCTTCTTGCTCAACTGGTACCGCAGTTCACCCGGCGCCCAGATCGTCAAGGCCGCGCCGACCTTCAAGCCCCAGACGATCAACTCGCTCATGCGCCTGGAACGCACGCTGAGCACGTTCTGGACGCAGGGCCAGTGGCGGCGGGAGCACGGCTACATCGTGCGGCTGGGCCAGGCGCGCATCCTGTTCTTTTCGGCCCAGCCAGGGGCCAACGTCGTCGGGGCGACGGCCTCGCTGCTCTTGGAGTGCGATGAGGCCCAGGACGTGGTTGAGGAGAAGTGGAATAAGGATTTCCGCCCGATGGCTGCCGCTACCAACGCCACGACCGTGCTGTGGGGGACGGTCTGGACCAGCCGGACGCTCTTGGGCAAGGCGATCCGCTCCTTGCGCCAGTTGGAGGCTCAGGATGGGGTGCGGCGGGTATTCCTGGTGCCCTGGGAGCGGGCTGCACAGGACAATCCGGCTTATGGCGTTTACGTGCGCGGCGAGATCGCCCGCCTGGGCCGGAACCACCCGCTGATCAAGACGCAGTACTTTCTTGAGGAGATTGACGCGGAAGGTGGTATGTTCCCGGAGCAGCGCCAGGCGCAGATGAAGGGCGATCACCCGCGGCGCTATGAGCCGGAAGAGGGGAAGCGGTACGTGATGACCATTGACGTGGCTGGCGAAACAGAAGAAGCCATCGAAGGGGCGGAACTGCGCGAAAGGGAGCCGCGCAAGGACTCGACGGCGCTCTTGGTGGCGGAAGTCGTCACAGAACGTGGGCAGCCGCATTACCGCGTGGTGAACCGACGGCTGTGGACGGGAACGAAGCACGCCGACCTTTTCTGTACTCTGCTCGACCTGGCCCGGCTGTGGCGGGCAGAGAAAGTCGTCATTGACGCTACGGGCGTCGGGGCAGGGTTGGCCTCATTCCTGGCGGCAGAACTCGGCGAGCGTGTGGTGCAGAAGTTCATCTTCACTGCCAGGGCGAAATCGGACCTGGGCTGGAGCTTCCTGGCCATCTGCGATAGTGGCCGGTACAAGGAGTATGGGCCGGACGGCTTGGAAGACACTACAGCCTTCTGGCAGCAGGTGGACGAGTGTGAGTACGAGGTCCTGGACGGTCCAGCCAAGATGATGCGCTGGGGGGTGGAGGACCCCACCATCCACGATGACCTGGTGATCTCGGCGGCGCTGTTGGGGGCGCTGGAGGGCGAGGACTGGACCGCCTATTCCCCAGCGGCAATCGTGGAAGCGCCCGTGCTCGATTGGGACGCGGGCGACTTTTAGGATAGGAAAGGAGGCAGATGGACTTTCGTGGGGCATTGGCCCGGCAACTGTTTGGGGATGTGATTAGCCGTGAGGTGCAGGCGGCGGTCAAGGTGGTGGATGACCGCTGGTGGCAGCAAGTGGGCGGGAGCCGCGCCGGGAACGTGGACCGCGACTGGTGGGAGCTTCAAGAGAACCTGTCGAACTCGCTGGAGGCCTGGCGCACCAACCCCCTGGCCCGCCAGATCATCAACCTGACCACCTCTTACGTCGTGGGCGATGGCATCTCCATCGGCAGCGCCCATAGCTACGTGGACGCGTGGCTGCGCCGCTTCTGGGGGCACCGTCTCAACCGCATGGACTTGCGCCTGCCGGAGATGTGTGACGAGCTATCCAGAAGCGGCGAGCTATTCCCCGTGCTCTCGACCAACCCCGCCGACGGCATGAGCTATGTCCGTTTTGTGCCGGCCGCGCAGATCGATCAGGTGGAGACGGCGGCGGGCGACGTGGAGAACGAGTTGCGCTACCATCAGGTCATCCCTGGACTCGTCGCGGGCCGCTGGTGGCTCTCCTGGGACCATCCGGAGGCGGCCTCGGCCGATCAGGTGATGGGCCACTTCGCCATCAACCGCCCTGTTGGCGCGACACGGGGTGAAGGCGATCTGGTGCCCATCCTGCCCTGGCTCAAGCGCTACCGCATCTGGCTGGAGGACCGGGTCAAGGCCAACAAGTTCAAGACCCGCTTCTACTGGGATGTGGCGATTGATGGGCAGGAGGGCGACATCGAGGCGGCCCGCGCCCGCTACGCGGCACCCCCCGAAGATGGCTCGATCATCGTGCACTCGGCCAGGGAGACCTGGACGGCCGTCCAACCCAAGATCGAGGCGGAGGATGCGGAGGCCGACGGCCGGGCGGTGCGGCTGATGGTGGCAGCCGGGGCAGGCGTGCCCCTGCACTTCCTGGCCGAGGGCTTGAGCGCCACCAAGGCCACGGCGGCTGAGATGGGCGACCCCACCTTCCGCCATTACCAGCGCCGGCAACTGCTCTTCCGCTATATCCTGATGGAACTGGTGCGGCGGGCTTATGATCGGGCGATTCAGCGCGGCCGGGTGCGCTCTTACGGCGACGACCCCCGACTTGAGACCACCGTCCCCGATATCGTCGAGAAGGACAACCAGATGCTGGCCATGAGCGCCCGCACCATTGTCCAGGCCTTCAGCCTCATGGCGCAGCAGGGCTGGATCTCGGACGAGCTGGCCATCCGCTTGAGCTTTAAGTTCGCGGGTGAAGTGCTCAAAGAGGATGAGATTCAGGCGCTGGTGGCCGCGGCTCAGGCAAAGCGGGCGCAGGGAAGCGAACGCGGATAAACGCAGCATCAAGAATCCGCGTCTCATCATGAGGAGGTACGAGTGACACAGAATCTGCGGACCGAAGCGGACCTCTCCCCCAGCCCCTCCCCTAACAGGGGAGGGGAGAGGTTGGTCCAGGTTGAACTGGCGCAGAGTGAGGGGCTGCTGCAGCAACCCACCAACGGTACCCTGGAGGCTACCTTCATCCAGGCCGGGCCGGTAGCGGGTTGGGAGGTGTGGCTGCCGGCGGAGGTGCTGCGCGAGGCAGCAGCGCTGTTCAGCGGCAAGGGCAGCTTCCTCGACCACCCGGACCTGTTTGAAAGCCATCACCTGTCGGCGCTGATGGGCGTGACTTCGGAGGCACTCTTCAATCCCTTCAGCGGCACGGTGGATGGCCGTATCCGGCTGATGGACACGCCCGCCGCAGAACTGTTCCGGCGGGTGATTGACCAGGTGCTGGAAGACCGTGAGCGTGGCCTTGAAGTCCCCGATGTCGGCCTCTCGGCGGTTTTGTGGTGGGCGGTCAACTGGGATGAACGGGTCAACGGCCTGCCCCCCGTGACCCGCATCCGCGACGTGGTTTCGGTTGATGCGGTGTTCCGGCCGGCGGCGGGCGGGACAGTGCACCGCGTCTTGGCCAGCGCGCTTGGGCGCGCGACATTTTCGCTGCCCCAGCCGATGGGGCGGAAGGAGGATAAAGTGACGGACACGAGAATACCAGCGCCGGCGGTACCGGACCAGGCTTCGGCGGTGGTCAGAGAATTGGACGAGTTGCAGCGACTGGCGGCGAGAGCGGCGCTGGATCAGGCCCTGGCGAACTCGGGCTTGCCGGTGGCGCTGCAGGAGGATATCCGGTCGCGCCTGGGCGACCGGTCGCCACGGGCCGCTGAGATCGCTACCGAGATCGAGCGGGCGCGGGCGACGTTAGGGCGATTAGTCGAGGAGCGGGTGATCACCGGCCTGGGGGCCGTGCGCGAGGACCACCGCCCCAGCCTGCGGGGGATGCTGACCTCGTTTGACCAGGTGCAACTTGCCTTTGAGCGGCTGATGGGCCTGCCTCTCGCCAGCGAGCACCTCTCTATCCCCCGGCTCAGCGGCATCCGCGAACTCTATCACCTGGTCACTGGTGATCGTGATTTCCACGGTATCTTCCGCTCCGATCAGGCCATGCTGGCTAACGCCACCACCACGACCATGGCCGAGTTGGTGCGCAATGTCATGAATAAGATGCTGGTTGAGCAATGGACCATCCTGGGCCGCGCCGGTTATACCTGGTGGCAGAAGATTGTCCACGAGGAGGACTTCAGTTCGCTGCAACAGGTGTCGTGGGTGATGCTGGGCGGCTTTGGCGATCTGCCCAACGTGGCCGAAGGCGCCAGCTACACTGAGCTCGTCTGGGACGACAAGCGTGAGACCGCCGACTGGACCAAGAAGGGCGGTTTCATCGGCCTGACGCTGGAGATGATGGACCGTGACGACACGGCGCGCGTGCGCTCGATCCCGCGCCTGCTGGCTAAGGCGGCCATCCGCACTCTCTCCAACTCCGTCGCCACCATCTTCACCTCGAATCCCACTCTCTCGGACTCGGTCGCGCTCTTCCACGCTTCGCATGGCAACACTGCTACCAATGCGCTCTCCTCGGCCAACTGGGACGTGGCCCTTCAGGCCATGTTCAAGCAGACCGAGTTGAACAGCGGCAAGCGGCTGGGGGTGCGCCCGCGCTATCTGGTGGTGCCGATCGAGCTGGAAAAGACGGCGTTGCAAATCCTGGGGGCGCAGTGGGACCCGGCGCTGACGACGGCTGAGCTGGACAACGTGCGCCGCCAGTCCTTGGGTGATGTCGTGGTGGCACCTGAACTGACCAGTGCCACCGGCTGGTATGCAGTGGCCGATCCGGCCATCGCGCCGGGCCTGGGCGTCGGCTATCGTTATGGCCGCACGCCGGAGGTGTTCGTGGCGCAGGACGAGGTGGTAGGCTCGATGTTCTCCAACGATGAGCTGAGGGTCAAGGTACGCTTCCTGTATGCGGCCGGTGTCATTGACTACCGGCCATTGTACCGGGGCAACACGTAAAGCGTCAAATGTCATGGCGCTTGAGGCCTGAAGGAGGAAAACAATGGATGCTTTTCCTGTCACGCTGAAATATCCGGAGGCGAGTGGTGGGGCCAATGTCATCGGCTGTGTGCTGCCGGAGGACGTCACCCTGGTGGCGGTGACCGGGCACATTGACTCGGTGACCGGCGCGATCACGGCGCTGGATGTAGATGTGAACGTGGGCGGAGTCGCTCTGGGGGGCTGGCAGGACCTGGCCTGGAGCGCGTACACAGCCGGCTCAACCATGCTGGCCAAGAGCAAGCACTACGGTGGCTCACTCGTGCCAGCGGACATCGCCGCCGGCAGCCGCATCTCGCTGGATGTGGACCGCACCGGCGGCACCAGCGCCGGTCTGACCCTCACGCTGTGGTGCCTGCACGGTAAGAAGGTGTAAACATGACGACACAGGCAGAAGCGGCTCAACCCCTGGTTTGCTGTGGGTTTGAGACTATCACGGTCTCGACCACTAGCGTAGGCCTCACAGCCTCGAAGGTGTATCCGTCGGATGGCATCGCAGCTAAGGAAGCCGTCGTCTCGGTGGAGAATGCCAGCATCCGCTACCGCGCTGATGGGACCGACCCGACCTCGGCCGTCGGCCATCCGGTGGGGAGCGGTCAGGAGATCGTGCTCACCGGCACGGCCAACCTGGCCGCGTTCAAAGCGATCCGCAGTGGTGCAGCGGACGCCACGCTGACGGTGTCCTATTACCGGTAGAGAGGAAGGGGAAAGGAAATGTCATCTTGAGCGCAGCGGGAGGAGCAGCATGGGCGTAAGGACGAGTGGGCGGCGGCGTCTGTCGCAGACCATCCTGTATCGGGCGACGAGCGTGGCGGCGGCGCAAACGGACGTGAGCGTGCCCCTCATCGGCGGGGCGAACAATAATGCCGCGCCGGTGGCGAGGGGCAGCCTAGTCGGGATTGCGGTGATCCGCAATGCTGGCGTGGTGCCCACGGCCGGCTCGGCTACCTTCGAGGTGAGCGTGAACAATGTGCAGAAGAGCCTGAACACGGTGATCGACGCCACGAACAACACCTCGCATGCCGCGACCGTAGGCAGCGACGTCATCCCGGTGGCGGGGGGCGATGCCATCTCGGTGGAGGTGACCACGGATGCGAACTGGAACGGAACCTCGGGTGCGTACGTGGTCGCCGTAGTCATCGAGCTGCAACTTTAACCACAATGAGGGGCACGGCAGTGCCGTGCCCCTTCCTTTGCCGCCGCTCACTACTTACAGGAAACCCGGGCGGCGGGGTTGATAGCAGAAGCCGTCGGATGTCATGCGACGGCTGATCTGACCACGGGAGGCTATATGGCGGTTTCGGTCTATAAAGGAGCGCGGGTCAGCGGGGCGACCACAACCATCCACAGTGGGCCCGGCTGGTTTCTGGGCTTCCTCATCAGCCATGGACAGGGGACGGCGCAGACGGTGACGATCTACAACAACACCAGTGGGAGTGGGACGATACTGGTGCAGGTGACGCAACCGCCGAATGTGCAGCCCTTGTTTGTGTGGTTTCCGGAGAGCATCGAGTTTGACCGGGGGCTGACGGTAGTGGCACCGGCCAACGTGGAAGTCAACGTGTGGGCGAAGGGACGATAGCATGACACTACAAGAGTTGATAGACCAGTGCCAGAACGTGCTGGCGGACGCGGCTGGGGTGGTATGGAGCGAGGCTAAGATCAACGAGTGGATCGTGCAGGCGATACGGGAGTACAGCCGGCACTTCCCACGGCGGATGAACGTGACGATCTCGGCGACGCCTGGGGCGGGGGGCCATTACAACACGGCCTATGCGCTGCCGACAGACTTTCTGGAATGTCTGGCGGTGGAGTTTCCGAAGGACGAGAACCCGCCGATATGGCTGAAGCGGCGGAGCGAAGAGGATGCGGATTTTGGGGCGGGGTACTACGACATCCGGCGGAGCGGGGACAGCCAAAGCGCGAGCTACGTGGTTTTGGGAGAGGAGCCGGGGGCTGGGGATGAGCTGAAGGTGGTCTACCTGGGGCTGCACGGTATCACGCTGGCAGTGGGCGACCCCGTCAC
>CADDZL010000161.1 GCA_902812335.1 Chloroflexota bacterium
AGGCGAAGGAGGGAGCAACGCGTCCGGTAGACACAGCGCTCCTTTCCCCCGTCACTATGGAAGAAGAGGAAGAAGCAGAGGTAGCCGTGATGGCGGAGCCGGTGGAGCCGGCGGTTGCCGAGCGGGTAGCGCGGGAGACTCTGACGGAACTCCTGGCCCAGATGAAGGTCCCTGGCCGCATCGAGGCGCGCTGGGTGGAGCCCACCGAGCCCGAGGGGGTGCGTACTCTGGTGCTTGATGTCTTCGGCGAGGACCTGGGTGTGCTGATCGGCCGGCGCGGCGAAACGCTGGATGCGCTGCAATTCATTACGCGACTCATCGTTAGCCGTGAACTCCAGCGGCGGGTTAATCTGGTGGTGGACGTGGCCAACTATCGCGTCCGCCGTGAGCAGGCGCTGCGCCAGTTGGCGCAACGCCTGGCGCTGCAGGCCGTGCAGCGGCGGCGCATTGTCAGCCTGGAACCCATGCCCGCCCATGAGCGCCGCATTGTGCACATGGCGCTGCGCAATCACCCACAGGTGATTACGGAGAGCGTGGGCGAGGGCGATGAGCGCCGGGTGACGATCATTCCGCGCGAACTGCGCCGGGGCAGAAAGAGTTCCACCGGATAGATCTGACGGCTGGGATCGATTATTTAGTTATTGGCCATGTGACCCAGGACGTGACGCCGCAGGGGCTGGTCATCGGCGGCACGGCAGCATTTGCGGCCCGCACTGCCCGGGCGCTGGGGTGCCGCGTGGGCGTCGTCACCAGCGTTCGGGCAGACCTTGACCTGAACTCGGCCCTGCCCGGCGTCATCTGTCATAGCCTGCCCGCCGAGGCGACGACGACCTTTGAAAATGTGTATACGCCCTCCGGCCGGCGCCAGGCCGTGCGCGCGGTGGCTAAGCGCCTGGACCTGGCCGCTATCCCTGCGCAGTGGCGACGCCCCGCCATTGTCCACCTCGGCCCGGTGGCGCAGGAAGTGGACCCGGCGCTGGTGGTGGCCTTCCCGATGTCGTTAGTCGGGGTTACACCGCAGGGCTGGCTCCGCCGCTGGGATGAGAGGGGTGAGGTAACCACCTGTGTCTGGACCCGTGCAGAGGCCGTTCTGAGCCAGGCGACGGCGGTCGTGCTCAGCCCGGAGGATGTCGGCGACGAAGTGGCCCTGGCCGAATATGCTCGCCGCGCCCATATCCTGGTGGTCACACGGGGCGCGGCCGGCTCAACCGTGACCTGGGCAGGCGAGTCGCGCCATTTCCCGGCCCCGTCGGTGGCCGAGGTGGACCCGACCGGTGCCGGCGATGTATATGCCGCCGCCTTCTTCGTCCGGTTATATGAGACGCGCGACCCGTGGGAGGCGGCCCGCTTCGCCACCTGCCTGGCGGCGCTCTCGGTGACGCGCCCAGGGCTGCAAGGGACGCCGACCTCAGAAGAGGTGGCCGGATGCCGATCAGGCGATGGGGGCATAAAACGTGAAACGTAGCATTGCGTTTTACGCTTTGCGTTTGGGGAAGGTGCGATGGCACGCGTCTATGCTCTGGCGAACCAGAAGGGCGGCGTCGGCAAGACGACGACGGTGGCTAACCTGGGAGCTTATCTGGCTGAGGCCGGTTTGCGCGTGCTGCTGATTGACGTGGACCCGCAGGCCAACCTGACCTCGTCCCTGGGCGTGGATAAGACCAGGGCCAATCCCTCAATTTACAACGCCCTGGCTGGCGATAGGCCGCTGGCCGAGGTGGTGTTGCGCAGCCCGCGCCTCAAGTTATGGCTGGTGCCCAGTGCCCCGCCCCTGGCCGGGGCTGAGGTCGAACTGGTGACGCTGGACGAGCGCGAATTGCGCCTGCAACGGGCGCTCACAGCCCTGGCCGACCGTTATGACTACATTCTGATTGACTGCCCGCCCAGTCTGGGGTTGCTCACGCTCAACGGCCTGGTCGCCGCGTCCGGCGTGATCATTCCGGTGCAATGCGAATACCTGGCCCTTGAAGGGCTGACCCAACTGATGCGGACACTCAACCTGGTGCGCCAGCGGCTGAACCCTCATCTGGTAGTGCGGGGGCTGCTGATGACGATGTACGACAGCCGCACCAACTTGGCACAGGAAGTGGTGAGCCAGGTAGCGCAGCACTATCCGCGCCTGGTTTTCCGGGCGATGATCCCGCGCAGTATCCGCTTGAGCGAAGCCCCCAGCCACGGCCTGCCGATCAATCTGTATGCACCGCGTTCGCCGGGCGCGCTGGCCTATCACGCGCTGGCTGAGGAATTGATGGCCGGAGATGGCGTCCGGCCGGTCAGCGCGGAACCTGAGCCCGCACTGGAAGAAACCGCGAAGGGGGAGGCACCGGCATGAAGCGAGGGTTGGGCCGGGGGTTGGCAGCGCTGATCCCCGGCGGCGAGGAGGCGGGGCTGGCCGAAGTGCCGATCGGCAGCATCGGCCCCAATCCGCGCCAGCCGCGCGCGGCCCTGAACCCGGCGGACCTGGCCGAGCTGGCCGACTCGATCCGTGAGCATGGCGTGCTCCAGCCGCTTATCGTCACCCGTGCAGAGACAGGGCCGGCCGAGTACACGCTGATCGCGGGCGAGCGGCGCTGGCGGGCGGCTGAGTTGGCCGGGCTGGCGACCGTGCCGGTGATCATCAAAGAGGCGACCAGCAGTGACATGCTCGAACTGGCGCTGGTCGAGAACCTGCAGCGCGCCGACCTGAATCCGTTGGAGGCGGCTGCGGCGTTCCGCCACCTGATAGACGAGTTCGGGCTGACGCAGGAACAGGTTGCCGCCCGCGTCGGCAAGAGTCGTACTGCGGTAGCCAATGCACTGCGGCTGTTGGCGCTGCCGGAGCCGGCCAGGGCCGCGCTCGCCGCCGGCCAGATCAGTGAGGGCCATGCCCGGGCGCTGCTGGGCTTGCGCAGTGAAGAGGCACTGCTGGCCGGGCTGGCCCAGGTTCTCGCCAAAGGGCTGACGGTGCGCCAGACCGAGGAGCTGGTAAGCCGCCTGAACGGAGAACGCCCGGCCTCCCGCAGCCAGGCAGTGCCCCAGGCCACGCCCCACGATCAGGCCGCCGAGGAGCGCTTCCGCCAGGCGCTAGGCACCAAAGTCAGCCTGGTGCGCGGCCGCAAGGGCGGCCGGCTGATTATCCACTTCTACTCTGACGATGAACTGGAGGCCCTATATCGCCGGCTGGCCGGAGAGGACCTCTGACGGCAGTGGGCGGCGGGCGGCCAGTCGCCACTCCACCTACGGTTATGGCCAGGCCGAGGACCTGGCCGGGGCGATTGGGCTGATAGCTGAAGCGTTTTACTGTCTCGCCCTTGCGACCAACTCCACCAGCCGCCGCGCCCGGTCGGCCAGCCGCCCCACATCGCCGGTCGTCAGTACTTGCGGGTCAATCAGCGTATTCCCCAGGCCGACGGCGACGGCTCCGGCGGCGATGTACTCGCCGGCATCCTCGGGAGTGGGGCCGCTGGTGGGGAGCAGCGGGATGCGCGGAAAGACGGCGCGCAGGTTGCGCAGATAGGCCGGGCCGAATAGCCCAGAGGGAAAGACCTTGACCAGGTCCGCACCCCCCTGCCAGGCGCTCAGAACCTCGGTCGGTGTGAGCGTGCCGGGGATGGCGATGACGTCCCCCTCTCTGGCGATGCGCACGACCTCCGGGGTGAAGACCGGGCTCACCATGAAGCGTGCGCCCGCTTCGAGGACCGCCCGCGCGTCGTCGGCCGTGAGCACCGTGCCCGCGCCGACAACTGCCTCCGGCACGTGGTGTGCCACGCGCCTGATGGCGGCGATGGCGTCCGGCGTGGTGAGTGTGACCTCGATGGCGCGAATGCCACCGGCGACCAGCGCCGCAGCGACTTGCGGAAAGAAATCGGACCGCTCGGCGCGCAGAATGGCGACGACGCCAGGCTCTATAATAGCTTCTAATGTTGCATCTCGGTGTGTCATCGGTGTATTTGAGATAACCTCCTCTTTGTATGAGTTGATGGCTTATGCCGGTTGCGCGAACAGAGCTGGGCGGTTGGTGATGATGCCATCCACCCCTATCGCCCGAATCCGGCACATCTCGGACAGATCATCCACCGTCCAGGCAATGACCCGTCCCCCTGTCCGATGAAGCCGGTCCAATGCCGCTGGCGAGATAACCTGGTGGAACAGCGTTATGGCATCGGCCTGGGCAGCGGAGGTCGGCATAGGAGCGCTGGCTGGCCAGCCCCCGTGCGCCATCGAAGTGCGATAGATCATCATCATGGAGCAGAACCAGCGCGTCACGGCAGGGGCGCACATCGAACTCAACCGTATCTACGCCCAGGTCGAGCGCCAGAGCTAGAGATTTGAGGGTATTGGGCGGCGCATAGGCCCCCGCCCCGGCGTGGCCGATGCGCAGGAAGCTCTTGGGCCAGGGCTCAGTGGGTCGAGAGCGGTGATCGGACCACGGTATGACAGGCAGACCGAAACGGGACCACGTAGACATGGGTGGCTCACGCCAGGATATCACTCAGGATGAACGAAGAAGCGCCAGCATCTCCTCATGAATCCGCCCATTAGAGGCGACGATTTCGCGGCCGGAGGTGAAATGGGGGCCGCCGCGGAAATCAGTCACGCAGCCGCCCGCTTCCTGCACGATGAGCGCCCCAGCCGCCACGTCCCAGGGATGCAGCTTCAACTCCCAGAAGCCGTCCAGCCGGCCGCAGGCAACATAGGCCAGGTCAATCGCGGCCGCGCCAGGGCGGCGCACGCCCTGGGCGTGCAGAACGAAGGCGCTGAAGTGATCCAGATTGTTCTCTGGGCTGGTCCATACATCGTAGGGGAAGCCGGTGGCGAGCAGGCTGCGGCGCAGCGACATCGTGGTCGAGACGTGGATAGGAGAACCATTGAGCGCGGCCCCGCCGCCGCGCCGGGCGCTGAAGCACTCGTCGCGCAGCGGATCGTAGATGACGCCGACTTCCGCCCGGCCCTGGTAGGCCAGCGCCAGCGATACGGCAAACACGGGGAAGCCGTGCGCGTAGTTGGTCGTCCCGTCGAGGGGATCCACCAGCCAGGTGTAGCCGCTGGCTGTATGGCCCGCCGCCTCACCTTCCTCCTCAGCGTAGATGCGATGGTCAGGAAAGGCCTGGCGTAGCGCCGCGATGATCAACGCCTCGGAGGCACGGTCGCGTTCCGTCACCAGGTCTATCTCGCCCTTGTAGCCGACAGTCTGGGCCTGGCCCCAGCCTTCGCGGAGCAGGTCTCCGGCCCGCCGGGCGATTTTAATGGCTGTATCGAGAATAGCTTTAGTGTCCATATCCTCCCAAGGTCATAGCGATCAGTGCCCCAGCCGTTGAACTGAGGAAATTGACGCCGTCATTGTTCAGCCAGGGCCAGCCGCGCAGGCGGCGCGTGGCCTGACCGCAGCCGTGCACAGCCCGCTCAGTCTCTTTGTGGCAGCGGTCGCAGAAGTAAACCACCTGCACCGTCGCGCCCAGCAAGCTATCTACCAGCGAGCCGATCAGCCCGGCGGCGGTTCCGGCGCCGGCCAATGCCAGCGCCGACCCCGGCGACGCGCCCTCTGCCAGCCGCAGGCCGGCAGCGACCAGGCCGATCAGGAGCGCACCGGCCAGCGCCGCGGCTGTGCCCGTGAGCGTTAGCCCGCCGGAGGTGCCCGTCTCGATCGGCTGGCCGGTGGTGATCAGGCGGGGCCGGGTCGGGCTGAGCACGCCGATCTCGGTCGCCCAGGTGTCGGCGTTCACCGCTGCCATCGCGCCAGTGGCGGCGAGGAACCAGCGCGGGCTGGGCCACACAGCGGCGCCGGCTGCCAGCAGGGCTGCCAGCCCTGCATTGGCGAGCGCCTGGCCCAGATCGCGCCGGTGGCCTTTGGCGAACTTCTCGGCCAGCCCGATCTTGTCGCGCTGCCGGTAGAACGAGAGGGCGCTGGACGAGGTGAAGAAGACGACGAGCAGGATCGCCCAGTTCAACCCGCCCAGGCTATACATGAGCGTGCCGACAATCAGCGCGCCCAGCACGCCGCTGGGGCTGAGTGCCCCACGCCAGTAGCCCAGACCGCCCAGGGCCGCGCTGAAAACCAGGCCGATCAACACCTGACTCACTGCTTACGGTCCACCGTTCTGACTCTGGCGGGCGACCAGGTCGAGCGCCTGGGCCTTGATGGCGTCAGCTTCGGCCTGCCGGCCGAGTGCCTCCAGGCTCTTCGCTAATCCCTGGTAGGCCGGGATAAAGCTGGGCTCCAGATGGATCGCTTGCCGATAGGCGGTGGCTGCGCCTTCATGTTCGTTGTGTCCGGCCAGATAGAGACCACGGTTGGTGTACATGGCTGCATAGCGGCGGCGTATCGTGTTGATCAGGTCGTCGGCTGCGACTGTGCCGTCGGCCAGGCCGCGCAGGCTCAACTCCGGCGCGGGATCAGCATGGAATTCCTTGTCGGCATACAGGCGGAAGGATAGGCCCTGGGGCACACGTTGGAGGTCCGGGACGACGATGGTACGGTTTTGCACCTCGGTGGGGTTGATGCCGGCATCTACATCCTGGGCCAGATAGACCGGGCGGCCGATTGCCATGGCCTGGGCGACCAGCGTGTTGATCATGGTCTCGAAGCGCGTCTGGATCTCCCTGGTGTCATAGGGACGGTCGTGCTCGAACAGGTCCAGTTGTTCGAGGAAGGCATCCACCTGGGGTTGGGCCGCGGCCATCAGTGCTGGGGCCTGAGCCTTAAGGTAGTCATAATACCATGATCGCCGCAGCAATTGCGTGTCAATAACCAGCACATCGGGGCGCTGGTTCTCGACGTGGTGGACATAGAGCAGAGGCGAGACCTGGGCTTCCCAGTCGGGCGAGAAGAGCACGCCATTCGGCGCGATGCCGGCCAGTGTGTTGGTGGCATAGTCGTAGGCAATCCATAAGCGGCTGCGGTCCTCGAGCCGGTAGTTGAACCCCAGCGCCAGGATGGGGACAGCGAAGGCGGCGAAGGTTGCCCCAGCCTGTAGGGCGGGTTTCGAACCCGCCAATGCCAGCAGTCCCCGCGCACCCTCCCCGATGAGCCAGGCCGTCAACAGGAAGGTGGTCAGGAAATAAGCGGCGGGCTCGGTCACGGCATAGATCGTGCCGTAGGTGGCGCTGACTGCCATCGCCACCGCGATGAAGACCAGGAGTTGGCGGTCCCGTCGCCACAGGCTCCAGACGCCGAACGCAGCCATGGGCAGGCCCAGCCCGCTGAACTCGACAACCCATTGCTTGACCGCTCTCTCGTAGAAAAGACGGGCGAAGTCCGCCGGGCTGGTCAGCACCTGGACCTGGATCTGGCCGATCTGCCACTTGGCAGTCAGGTGCCACCAGAAGCGGGTCAGATTCTGGGGGTTGTCCCAGTTGAGCAGGGGCTGCTGTGCCGCCCGTAACGGCAGGTACAGATAGGGCAGCAACCCGGCCGCCAGGCACAATCCCGCGATGAGCGCCGCCCGGCCGGTGAAGATGCGCCGGCCAGCCGTCATGACCAACAGCAGGGCGATGGCCGGTGCCAACAGCAAAGAGGTAACGTGGTGGTCGCTGAGCGACAGGCCGTACAGGAAAGCGGCCAGGTACAGGCTGGGCAGGGCGCGAGTGCCGGATCGCGTGCTACGGTTCGCGTTGCGCCAGTGGAATAGCATAACCAGCGCGCCGACCATGAGCGCATAGTGCACCGTGTACTCTTTGACTACCGTTGCGTAGGACCACAGGCCGCGTGAGAAAGCCCAGGCCAGCGCCGCCACGGCGGCCGG
>CADDZL010000162.1 GCA_902812335.1 Chloroflexota bacterium
GCGCACCGTCGTGATGATCCAGTGTGTCGGCCCTGGCGAGAGGTTCTGCTCGCGCCTGTGCTGCTCGACGGCCCTCAAGAACGCGCTCAAGCTCAAGGAACTGAACCCACAGGCGCAGGTCACGATCCTTTACCGCGACATCCGCACCTATGGTTTCAAAGAGCGGCTTTATACCGAAGCACGGCGGGCCGGCGTGGTCTTCATCCGTTATGACTTCGATCGCAAGCCCGAGGTGAGCGTTGGCGAGGATGGGCTAAGGGTGCGCGTCCATGAGCCTGTGTTGGATGACGAACTGGAACTGCGGCCCGATCTGCTGGTCCTGAGCACGCCGGTGGTCCCGTCCGAGGGCGCGCATGAACTGGCCTCCCGCCTCAAAATCCCGCTAGACATGGATGGCTTTTTCCTGGAGGCGCACCCCAAGCTGCGCCCGGTGGATTTCGCCTCCGATGGCGTGTTCATGGCCGGGATGGCCCACTATCCCAAGTTCCTGGACGAGACCATTGCCCAGGCGCAGGCGGCAGCGGCACGGGCCGCCGTCATCCTGTCGCAGGAGAGCATGCTCACCAATGCGCGGGTGGCCGTGGTGGACCCGGCCAGGTGCGTCGGCTGTCTCACCTGTGTGCGCGCCTGCCCATATCACGTGCCGCAGGTTACGGCCAACTTCACCGGCGTAGGGAATATCGTGGGCGCGGCGTTCATTGAGGCGGCTATGTGTCACGGCTGTGGCATCTGTGCTGCCGAGTGTCCGGCCAAAGCGATTGACTTAATGCACTATCGTGATGCCCAGATGCTCACGAAGGTAGATGCGCTGTTCTTTGCCACAGAGACATAGAGGCACAGAGGATGAGGGATTATAAAATCTCTGTGTCTCTATGCCTCTGTGGCCAATAAAAGGAGGCTCGCTTGAGCGGAAACGGTTTCGAGCCCAATATCGTCGCCTTCTGCTGTCACCACTGCGCCTATGCCGCTGCCGACTTAGCCGGCGGCATGCGGCTGGAGTACCCGACGGCCATCAAGATCATCGAGTTGCCCTGCACCGGCAAGCTCGACGTGCTGTACATCCTTCGCGCCTTTGAGGATGGGGCCGACGGGGTACTGGTAGCCGGCTGACTGGAGGGCGATTGTCATTACCTGGAAGGTAATCTCAACGCCCGAAGGCGAGTCGAATACGCGCAGAAGCTGCTGGAGCTGATCGGCATCGAAGGCCGGCGCCTGCAAATGATCAACCTGTCCTCGGCGATGGGCGGTCAATTCGCCTTCTCCGTCGCCGAAATGACGGCTGAGATCGAGCGCATGGGACCTAACCCGTTAAAGGCCCCTGAGCTAAAGGAGCCGGCAGATCAGGCAGACAGGGGTACTCATAGGAACTGAGGGGTCCCTCTGGGGGGATAGAGAGGAGAGCAACGTGGAAAAGCAACCCTATATCCTGATCACCGACGACGACCCGGATATTCTGGAGAACCTGCTCACCATCCTGGGCAGCCAGCCTTACCGGCTGGCGACGGCGCGGGACGGTCGGCAATGCCTGGCGCTGATCAAACAGGAGCGGCCCGACCTGCTCATCCTCGACTTGTTGATGCCCCGCATGGACGGCTGGGGCGTGATTCGCGAGTTGCGCTCCGATCCCCAATACGCGGACCTGCCCATTATGGTGCTCACGACCGTGATCGAGGATGCCAGCCGCCGCCGCTATGAGTTGGAGGTAGGATTGGATATGGACGTGCAGGACTATGTCCAGAAACCGGCCAAACCTGCCGAGTTGATTCAGCGCGTGGAGAAACTGCTGAAAATCCATGCTTGAAGCACCGCCCCGCTCACTGTCTGTCACTGCCGAACGCCTGCGCCGTTCGGAGATTTTCCGCGACCTCACCGACGCGGACCTGGTGGCTATCGCCCAGTTCTGCCACGAGGAGACGTATCGGGAGGGTGAGGTCGTGCTGGCGGAGGGCGCTGCTGCCGAGATGCTATACATCGTGGAGCGCGGCAAGCTGGCGCTGGAAAAGAAGATCCAGATCGGCCGACACTCCACGCCGCGTAACGCCACCATTGATTATGTCGAGCCGGGCAAGATAGCCGGCTTCTCGACGTTGGTCTCGCCGCACTCCTACTCCACTTCGGCAGTGTGCATCGAACCCACGCGCGTCATCGCCGTGGATGGCCCGGCTCTGCGGGCCTACCTGGAAGCGCACCCGGCAGCAGGGCTCAAGGTGATGAACGTGCTGGCGGCGCTGGTCAGCAACCGCTATCGCCACGCCACCGACACGCTCACCTACTTCCTTTCGATTGTCTCGCACGAATTGCGCTCGCCACTGGCCGCGATCGAAAACTACCTGCAAACGATGCTCGGCGGCTTCACCGGCGAACTCAACGAAAAGCAGCAGCGCATGGTGAAGCGCAGCATCTTGCGCGTGACCGATTTGCGCGCCCTCATCGGCGATGTGGTAGACCTGGCGCGGATGCGCCCGGAGCAGATCCAGGCCGACTTCGAGTGGTTCGATCCCGGCGAGATCGCCTCCGAGTCCATCGAGGACGTGCAACTGGCGGCGGCGGAGAAGGGCATCCGCATCAGGATCGAACCGCCGCCCCGGTTCGAGCCCATCGTAGGGGCGCGGCGGCGCATGCGCCAGGTGTTTACCAACCTGTTGAACAACGCCATCAAGTTCTCACCACCTGGGCGCACAGTGACCTTCCGTGCCTGGTACGAGCCCGAGGCGCTGTACTTCGAAGTCGAAGACGAGGGCCCCGGCATCCCCCCCGAAGACCTGCCCCACATCTTCGAGGACTTCTTCCGCGCCGAGAACGTCAGCGAGACGCCGGGCGCAGGCCTGGGGCTTTCTATCGCTAAGAAGATCGTGGATGCGCACCACGGCCAGATCCTGGTCGAGAACCTGTATGGCGAGGGCGAGAGTGGCACCCGCTTCACCGTCGTCATCCCCCGCACCTTGCAGACGCCGGAGATGCGGCGTAGAGCATGGGCCAATAGAACGGACGCGGATGACCGGTAGTGATGGGACGATGTGCTATGAGCACTGATTCGCCCGCAAACAATCCTATAGGTGCTGTAATGGTGGTCGGTGGGGGCATCGCCGGCATGCAGGCATCGCTCGACCTGGCCGAGCAGGGCTTCCGCGTGTACCTGGTCGAGGCGCAGTCGGCTATCGGCGGGCACATGGCCCAGTTGGACAAGACCTTCCCCACCAATGACTGCGCCATGTGTAACCTCTCGCCCAAGCTGGTCGAGACCGGCCGTCACCTCAATATTGAGATCCTCACCGAAACCGAGGTGGTGGGCGTGGCGGGCGAGGCCGGGCACTTCACCGTCACCCTTGAGCACCGGCCCCGCTATATTGACCCGCTGAAGTGCGTGGGCTGCGGCGACTGCACCACCGTGTGCCCCATTACCCTGCCCAATGAATTTGAGGCAGGTCTCAGCCAGCGAAACGCGGTTTACCGCCTGTACCCGCAGGCCATCCCCAGCGCCTATGCCATCACCAAGCGCGGCCAGGCCCCATGCAAGAGCGCCTGCCCCGCCGAGACCAGCGCCCAGGGCTACATCGCCCTCATCGCGGAGAAACGCTACGCCGAGGCGCTGGAGGTCATCAAGCAATACAACCCGTTCCCGGCCACCGTCGGCCGCGTCTGCCATCACCCCTGTGAGAGCGCCTGCACCCGCGGCCGCGTGGACTCCCCGGTCGCCATTTGCCATCTCAAGCGCTTCGTCGCCGACCATCAGGCCGGCGAACCGGTGACACGCTACCCGCAAATATATAGCGAGCGCATCGCCGTGGTCGGTTCCGGCCCGGCCGGCCTCTCCGCCGCCCACCACCTGGTGCGTCTGGGCTACGGCGTCACCGTCTTTGAAGCGCTGCCCGTCCCCGGCGGCATGATGCGCGTCGGCATCCCGGCCTACCGCCTCCCGCGCGATGTACTCGAACGCGAGATCAACGCCATCCTGGAAGAGGGCGTTGACCTGCGCCTGAACACGCCGGTACACGACATCAATTCGCTGTTCGCCCAGGGCTACGCCGCGGTCTTCCTGGCTGTAGGCGCGCACCAGCCACAGGAGCTGGGCATCCCCGGCGAGCGTGGCACCGCGGGCGTGTATTACGGCGTCGCCTTCTTGCGCGCCGTGAATCTCGGCGCAAAGATCGATCTCGGCCAGCGCGTGATCGTCGTCGGCCGCGGCAACACCGCGCTTGACGCTGCCCGCACTGCGATCCGCCTGGGCGCACGTGATGTGACCCTGCTCTACCGGCGCACCCGCGCCGAGATGCCTGCGCACCGGCGCGAGGTCGAATCCGGCGAAGCCGAGGGCCTCAAGATCGAGTTGCTGACCGCGCCCGTCGAAGTCCTATCCGAAAACGGGCGGCTGAGGGGTGTGCGCTGCATCCGCATGCGCCTGGGCGAACCGGATGCGAGCGGCCGCCCGCGCCCCGTGCCAGTTGAAGGCTCCGAGTTCGTGATTGAGGCCGATACGCTGATCCCGGCAGTGGCCCAGGCGCCGGAGATCTCGCTCCTGGCACCGGACCACGGGCTGAACATCACTCGCTGGGGGACATTTGCCGTTGACCCCGACACATTGGCGACCAATCGCCCCAATGTGTTTGCGGGCGGCGACGCGGCCCAGGGCCCGGCAACGCTCATCGAAGCGATTGCGCACGGGCGGCGCGCTGCACTTTCGATCCATCGCAGCCTGCGCGGCCTGCCGCTGCGCACCCCGCGCGAACTGCAACCCCTGCCCGTCGTCCGCATCCCCGATGAAGAGCTGGCCGACCGCCGCGCCCACGGAACGATCCGCCTGACCCCACGCGCCGAGATGCCGGTCCTCTCCGCGGCCGAGCGCGCCAGCGACTTTCGTGAGGTTGAACTTGGGCTGAGCGAAGAACAGGCGTTGGCCGAGGCTCAGCGTTGCCTGGAGTGCGGCATCTGCGCCGAGTGCTATCAGTGCGTCAATGTCTGCAAGGCAGGCGCGATTGACCACATGATGGCCACCCGGACGGAGACAATCGAGGTCGGCGCGGTTATCCTCGCCCCCGGCTATCAGGTCTATAACGCCCAGCTCTCGGAAGAGTTCGGCTTCGGGCGCTACCCGAACGTCATCACGGCGCTCCAGTTCGAGCGGCTGCTCTCGGCTTCCGGACCGACGATGGGCCACGTTCGCCGCCCCTCTGACAGCACTCGCCCGAAGAAGATCGCCTTTCTCCAATGCATCGGCAGCCGCGATCAGACGCACGATTATTGCTCGGCGGTCTGCTGTATGTATGCGGCCAAAGAAGCGATCATGGCCAAGGAGCACGAGCCTGATACGGAAGTCCACATCTTCATGATGGACACGCGCGCCTTCAGCAAGGGATATGAGGAATACTACCGCCGTGCCCGCGAAAAGTATGGCGTGCACTACCATCGCTGCCGCATCTCCGGCCTCAGACAAGACCCGCAGACCCATAATCTCGTCGTGCGTTATCAGCCAGAGGCCGACGCTATTCGCGAAGACCAATTCGACCTGGTCGTGCTCTCCGTGGGCATGGAGGTCTCCCCCAAGGTGCGCGAGCTGGGCCGGCAGTTGGGGGTTGAGCTTGACCCCTATGGTTTCTGCCGGACCATACTCTTCGATCCCGTGCAGACCTCTCGCCCCGGCATCTACGCTGTCGGCCCGTTCCGCGAGCCCAAAGACATCCCCGAAAGCCTGCTGGACGCCAGCGGCGCGGCGGCGGGTGCAGCATCCCGGTTGGCTTCCGCGCGCGGCCTGCTCTCCCGCGCGCGCGAGTATCCACCGGAGCGCGACGTAAGTGCCGAAGAGCCGCGCGTCGGCGTCTTCGTCTGCCACTGCGGACGCAACATCGGCGGCTTCCTCGATGTGCCCGGCGTGGCCGAGTATGCCCGGACGCTCGCCGGCGTCGTTCATGCCGAAGACAAGCTCTACGCCTGCTCGCAAGACTCCATCAAGGACATCACCGAGCGCGTGCAGACCCTTGGCCTGAACCGCGTTGTCGTCGCCGCCTGCACTCCACGCACACACGAGCCGCTCTTCCAGGATTCCATCCGCGCTGCTGGCCTCAACCCTTATCTCTTTGAGATGGCCAACATCCGCAACCAGTGTTCCTGGGTGCATTCGGACGACTGGGATGTGGCGACGCAGAAAGCGAAGAAGCTGGTGCGCATGGCGGTGGCGCGCGCGACGACGCTTGAGCCCTTGCACGCACTCGACGTGCCGGTGACGCCAGCGGCGCTGGTGATCGGCGGCGGCGTGGCGGGCATGGTCGCCGCGCTGACCCTGGGCGATCAGGGCTATAGGGTGCATCTGATCGAGCGCAGCACGCACTTGGGCGGCAATCTCCGACAGGTCTACTTTATGCAGGACGGCCACGACCCCCAGACCTACCTGCGCGACCTGACCGCGCGCCTGCTGGCGCATCCGCAGGTCAAGGTATACACCGGCTCGGAGCTAATCGAGACCAACGGCTTCGTCGGCAACTTCGTCAGCCGCGTGCGCAGTGCCGATGGGAGCGAGCTGGAGCTACCGCATGGTGTGATCATCGTCGCCACCGGCGGGCAGGAGTATCGCGGCAGCGAGTACGGCTACGGTAGCGACCCGCGTATCGTCACGCAGCAGGAGTTCGAATCCAGAGACCTCGCAGGCCTTGGAGACCTACGAGGTCTGCCGTCGTCCGTCGTCATGATCCAGTGCATCGGCCCGGCCGAGCGCTATTGCAGCCGCATCTGCTGCACCGTCGCCCTGAAGAACGCCCTGGAACTGAAGCGTCTCAAGCCCGAGGCGCAGGTCGCGATTCTGTACAAGGACATTCGGGTCTACGGCAGCAAGGAGGCATTGTACACCCAGGCGCGCCGGGCAGGTGTGCTGTTCGTCCGCTATGACGATGCACATCCGCCCGAAGTGACGGTGGGCGAAGTGCTGCGCGTGCGCGTACGTGACCCGATCCTCGGCACCGACCTGGACCTTTCACCTGACCTGTTGGTGCTCAGCACGCCGGTGGTGCCGTCCGAGGGGGCGCATGATCTGGCCCAGATCCTCAAGGTGCCGGTGGACGCCGATGGCTTCTTCCTTGAAGCGCACGTCAAACTGCGCCCGGTGGATTTCGCCTCCGAAGGCATCTTCATGGCCGGCATGGCCCACTATCCCAAGCTGCTCGACGAGACGATCGTGCAGGCGCAGGCAGCGGCCAGCCGGGCGGCGACCATCCTGGCGCATCCCACACGCAGGGCGGGCGGCAGCGTGGCCCAGGTGGACCCGGCGAAGTGCACCGGCTGTCTCACGTGCGTGCGCGTCTGCCCCTTCGATGTGCCGCAAATCCGCGCCGACCTGACCGGCGTAGGCGGCATCATCGGCGCCGCCTACATCGAGCCGGCCTTGTGCCAGGGCTGCGGCATCTGCGCCACCGAATGCCCGGCCAGGGCGATCCAGGTGCTGCACTACAAGGATGAGCAGGTGATGACTGAGGTTCACTCATTGTTTGGGGCAGACCTAACCCCCCAGCCCCCTTCCCTGATAGGGAAGGGGGAGATAGACTCCCCTCTTAGGGGAGGGGAGAGGTTCGGATAATATGAGCGCTGAGGGGTTCGAGCCGGAGATCGTGGCCTTCTGCTGCCATTACTGCGCCTATGGCGCGGCGGACCTGGCGGGC
>CADDZL010000163.1 GCA_902812335.1 Chloroflexota bacterium
GTGAACCTGCATGTGAAGCTGATTGAGCCGGTGGCGTTGGAGAGTGGCAGCCGGTTTGCCATTCGCGAAGGCGGGTTGACGGTGGGCGCTGGCGTCATCACCAAGGTCTTGGGGTAATATGGCTAAGCAACGCATTCGCATTCGCCTGAAGGCTTACGATCACCGCGTCCTCGACGCCTCGGCCCGCCGCATTGTCGAGACGGCTGAGCGGACGGGTGCACGCGTCGTGGGCCCGGTGCCTCTGCCGACGCGCATTGAGAAGTTCACGGTGCGGCGCTCGCCGTTCATCGATAAGGACAGCCAGGAGCATTTCGAGATCCGCACCCATAAGCGCCTGATTGACGTTGTGGACCCGGATGCTAAGACGATTGATATGCTGATGCGGTTGAACCTGCCAGCAGGTGTGGATATCGAGATCAAGTTGTAGCACGGGATTGGGATGATGCAGTCTGGCCTAGGGCTGACAGTCCCAGGAGGTCATATGAAAGGCATTCTAGGCAAGAAGGTCGGGATGACCCAGGTATTCGATGAGGAAGGTAGGGTCATTCCGGTGACAATCATCCAGGCCGGCCCCTGTTTCGTCACACAGGTCCGCACACTCGAGCGCGATGGTTATCGCGCCTTCCAATTGGGCTTTGAAGAGGTCAAGGCCAACCGCCTCAGCGGTGGTCAGAAGGGACACCTCGGCCTGCTCAAGGGAAGTGAGGAGCATCCCCGACGCAAGGTGTTGGCCGAAGCGGTTCCGCCCGTGCGTTACCTGCGTGAATTCCGGCTTAAAGAGGAGAGCCCCTGGCGCGAAGGCCAGAAGATCACGGTATCCATCTTCGAGGTCGGGGAGCGGGTGGATGTTGTCGGTATATCCAAGGGGCGCGGCACGGCCGGCGTGGTCAAACGGCACGGCTTCGGCGGTGGCCCCAAGACGCACGGCCAGTCTGACCGTCAGCGCGCCCCCGGCTCGATCAGCGCGACGACGACGCCGGGCCATGTCTTTAAGGGCACGCGCATGGCCGGTCGTATGGGCAATGCGCGCGTGACGGCTGAGAACCTCTTGATCGTTGCAGTGGACCCGGAGCGCAATCTGCTGGCGGTGCGCGGTAGTGTTCCCGGCGCGCGTAATGGCCTGGTGATGATCCGTGAGGCCGCAGCGGCGAGGAGGGGATAGGCCATGGAAGTTCCAGTGGTTAACATGCGGGGTGACGAAGTCGATCGAATCCAATTGCCGGCGGACATTTTCGAAGCGCCGATCAACCCGGCACTCATGCATCAGGCTTATGTGCGCCAGATGGCCAATGCCCGTCTGGGCACGCATGATACCAAGACGCGCGCCGAGGTTAACCGCACCGGTGCCAAGATATGGCGGCAGAAAGGCACGGGCCGTGCCCGCCATGGCTCGCGCAAGGTGAACCTGTGGAAGGGTGGTGGGGTGGCTCACGGGCCGCACCCGCGCAGCTACCGCCAGCATATGCCTAAGAAGATGCGCCGGGCAGCATTGCGCTCGGCCCTGTCGGTCAAAGCGGCTGATGGGCAGATCATCGTCGTGGACCGGTTGGCGCTGGAAGCACCCAAAACCAAAGACATGCGCGCCGCCTTGAATGTCCTGGCCGGGGAGGCTCGGACGCTCATCCTGCTGCCGCAGCGCGATGAGAACGTCGAGCGTTCGGTGCGCAACCTGCCCAATGTGAAGTATCTGCGCGCCCAGTACCTGAATATCCGCGATCTGCTGGGCTACGAGCTGGTGCTGATGCCGCTGGGTGCGCTGGATGTGATCAAAGGGTTCCTGGGCACGGGTGCCCGCCCTGAACCGAGTGGGGGCTAGCCATGCTGCACATCTATGAGGTGCTCAAGCGCCCGGTGGTCACCGAGAAATCCACTTACCTGTCCAATGAACTGCGTCAGTACGTGTTCGAGGTGGACGGGCGGGCCAATAAACATCAGGTCAAGGAAGCCATCGAGACGATCTTCGATGTGGATGTGGTAGATGTGAACGTGATGAATGTTCCGGCCAAGCGGGCGCGCCGTCGCAACCGCCGTATGGACGTGCGCCGGCCGGGCTGGAAGAAGGCTATCGTGACACTGGCCGAGGGCCAGCGGCTGGAGTTGTTTGAGGGGGTGTAATGCCGATTAAAACGTACAAGCCCACTTCGCCCGGCCGCCGGGGCATGACCGCGCCGACGTTTGAAGAGATTACCCGCACCAGGCCGGAACGGTCGCTGCTGCGGCCGCTGCGCAAACGCGGCGGGCGTAATACGCAGGGCAAGGTGACTGTGCGCCATCGTGGTGGCGGCGCCAAGCGTCAGTACCGCGTGATTGATTTCAAGCGCGATAAGCACGGCGTACCGGCGCGCGTGGCGGCGATTGAATACGACCCCAACCGGTCGGCGCGGATTGCGCTGCTGTCCTACGCCGACGGCGAGAAGCGCTACATTATCGCGCCCCTGGGCTTGCAGGTCGGTGATACGGTCGTGAGCGGCCCAACGGCCGAGGTGCGCCCCGGCAATGCCCTTCCCTTGCGCAACATTCCGGTGGGCACGCTTGTCCACAACGTGGAGCTATATGAGGGGCGGGGTGGCCAGTTGGCGCGTTCGGCCGGGGCCTCGGCTCAGCTCCTGGCAAAGGAGGGCGAGTACGCTACGTTGCGCCTGCCCAGCGGTGAGATGCGCCGTGTGCACCAGGCGTGCTATGCGACGGTGGGACAGGTGGGCAACCTGGATCATGGCAACATTAAGCTGGGCAAGGCCGGGCGCAAGCGGCACCTGGGTATCCGCCCGACAGTGCGTGGCACCGCCATGTCGCCGCGCGACCATCCGCATGGCGGTGGCGAGGGCCGTTCGCCAGTGGGCATGCCCGGGCCGAAGTCGCCCTGGGGCAAGCCTACACGGGGCAAGCGGACCCGACGCAACAAGGCCACTGACAAGTATATTGTCAGGCGGCGGGGCAAGGGACGGTGATTCAGTGGTCAGAGACGCCTGATTACTGAGGGCTGATAGGAGGTTGAGGTAGGATGTCGAGATCGCTCAAGAAGGGACCGTTTGTCCAACCCAAGCTGCTGAAGAAGGTTGAGGAGATGAATATGCGCGGCGAGAAGAAGGTCATCCGCACCTGGTCGCGTGCCTCGACTATCTTCCCTCAGATGGTGGGACACACGATCGCGGTGCATGATGGCCGACGACATGTCCCGATCTACATTACGGAGAACATGGTTGGCCATAAGTTGGGCGAATTTGCGCCGACCCGCACCTTCCGGGGTCACTCGTACAAGGAGAAGAAGACCGCAGTTAAGTAGGGAGCGTCATGGAATACGAAGTTCGCGCAGTTGCCAAGTACGTACCGATTTCACCGCAGAAGGTGCGCCGGCTACTTGATGCGGTGCGGGGCCGCGGGGCTGATGAAGCCCTGGCGATGCTCAAGTTCATGCCGCAGGGCGGAGCCCGGCCGGTGGCCAAGTTGATTGCTTCAGCGATTGCCAATGCCGAGGAGAACTTCGGCCTGAGCCGCGAGGACCTGTTCGTTTATCGCGTGTTCGCCGACGATGGGCCGCGCCGGCCCTGGCGGCGCTTTGGCGCCCGTGGCCGCTGGAAGCCGATCATCCGGCGCTCATCGCACATCACCGTGATTCTGGGAGAGCGGGAGACGGTCGAGGTGGCCCCCAGGACGGAAGCCCGGCGACCGCGCTTCAGCCTGCGCCGACAGCGCGAAGAGGCTGAGGGTAAGTAAAGGAGGCATCATCGGTGGGACGAAAAGTACACCCGATCGGATTCAGGCTGAAGATCATCAAGGATTGGGAAGCGCGCTGGTATGCCGAGGGCCGTCAGTACGCCCAGCTTTTGCACGAGGATTTCCAGATCCGCGACCTGATCCGCAGAGAGAATCAGAAGGCCGGCGTCGCCAAGATTGATATTGAACGTTTCCCTAACCAGCTCCAGGTGACGCTGTGGACGGCCAAGCCGGGCATTATCATCGGGCGCAAGGGCACTGCCGTCAAGCAACTGCGCGAGAAGCTGGAGCAACTGACGAACAAGAAGGTGAAGGTTGAGGTCGAGGAGATTGACAACCCCGATGTCAACGCTTACCTGGTGGCTGAGAACATCGCCTCGCAATTGGAGCGACGCATCTCGCACAGCCGGGCCATGAAGCGGGCTGTCCAGCAGGCGATGCGCCAGGGGGCTAAGGGCATCCGGATTATCTGCTCCGGCCGGCTGGCGGGTGCTGAGATGGCCCGCCGCGAGACGGTGATGGAAGGGCGTGTACCGCGCAGTACCCTGCGGGCGGATATTGATTTCGCCCGTGCTGAGGCGCTCACGACCTATGGCCGGATCGGCATTAAGGTCTGGATTTACAAGGGTGACGTTCTGCCGGAGTCTCAGGTGCAAGAGGCGGCGTACACAGGCTAGCGATGAAGTGTGGAGGTGACCGATGTTGATGCCCAAGCGGGCCAAGTATCGCAAGCAGATGCGGGGGCGGATGAAAGGGAAGGAGAGCCGGGGCGTGGAGGTGGCCTTCGGTGATTATGGCCTGCAGGCGTTGGAGCCGGCCTGGATCACCGGCCGGCAGATAGAAGCCGCCCGGCGCGTAGTCGTACGCTACGTCCGCCGTCGGGGCAAGATGTGGATTCGCATCTTCCCGGACAAGCCGGTTACGCGTAAGCCGGCTGAGACGCGCATGGGCAAGGGCAAGGGCGCGGTGGAGGGCTATGTCGCTGTCGTCCGGCCAGGGCGCATCCTGTTCGAGATCGGTGGGCTGGATGAGGCGGCGGCCAAAGAGGCCCTCAAGATGGCCGGCTATAAGCTGCCGATCAAGACCCAGTTCGTTAAGCGTCACGACCTGGTGGCTGAGGCGGCGACTGAGGAGGCCTAAGCGATGCGTGCGAGTGAGATCCGTGAACTGACCACGGCAGAGGTCCAGGCCAGGTTGGACGCCGCGCGTGAGGAGTTGTTTAACCTGAACTTCCAGCGGGCTGCCGGTCAACTCAAAGACCAGAGCCGGCTGAAGATCGTCCGGCGCGATATCGCCCGCTACCTCACTATCCTGAACGAACGCCGGATTCTGGAGCGGTGGCAGGCCATGGTGGCGGGCCATCAGGGGAAAGCATCTGCTACCGCGGGCACCGAGGGAGAACAACCGTCCCCTGCCGGGGGCTCTCAGGTGAATGATGAGGAGGCGGCATGAGAGCGAATCGCCGAGAGCTGGTGGGGCGCGTGACCAGCGACAAAATGGATAAGACCGTGGTGGTGGCCGTTGAACGTCTGGTGCGCCATCCCCTGTACGGCAAGGTCATTCGCCGGGTGAAGAAATACAAGGCGCACAATGAGAATAACGCCGCCCGGCTGGGCGACCGCGTGCGCATCACCGAGTCGCGCCCTCTCAGCCGCGAAAAGCGCTGGGTAGTCACTGAGATTTTGGAGAAGGCGACATGATCCAGCAAGAAACACGTTTGACGGTCGCCGACAACACCGGTGCACGTGAACTGTTGTGCATCCGCGTGATGGGCGGATCGAAGCGCAAGTATGGCCACATCGGTGATGTGATCATCGCCACGGTCAAGTCGGCTGCGCCGCAGGGCGCGGTCAAAAAGAGCGAAGTCGTGCGCGCGGTCATTGTGCGTACCGCCAAGGAGTATCGCCGCGAGGATGGCAGCTACATCCGGTTTGACGACAATGCGGCTGTGATCCTCGACGCCGATACGCGGAATCCCAGAGGCACGCGTATTTTCGGCCCGGTAGCCCGCGAACTACGTGATAAAGGATTTATGAAGATCATCTCATTGGCGCCGGAGGTGCTGTAGCGCTGTTGTGTCACCCTGAGCAGAGCGAAGGGTCTCTCCCCAACTATTGAGACGCTTCGTTGCACTCAGCGTGACAGAGTCAGTTGCAGGAGCAAGTATGGTGAATATTAAGAAGGGTGACACAGTTGAAGTCATCAGCGGCGACGATAAGGGTGAGCGGGGGCAGGTTGCCCGCGTGATGCCCAAGGCCCAGCGTGTGGTGGTGCAGGGGGTGAACATCGTCAAGAAGGCACACCGGCCGCGCCCCACCGGGGGGCGGACGCAAACGCCGCCGGGCATGATCGAGTTCGAGGCACCGATTCACCTCTCTAACGTCATGCTGGTTTGCCCTCATTGCGACCAACCCACACGGGTGAAGCGCGTTCGCTATGAGAGCGGGGAGATGAGCCGCGTATGCAGGAACTGCGGCGAGGTGATTGACTGAGGGGGTCTATGTATGCCTAATCTGAAGGATCGCTATCGGCAGGAGGTTGTCCCGGCCCTGATGCGCGAGTTCAACTATGACAATATCATGCAGGTGCCGGCTGTGAAGAAGGTCGTGATCAACGTTGGTGTGGGCGAGGCACTGGATAATGCCAAGGCGCTGGATGCCACCGTTCAGGACATAACGACCATCGCCGGCCAGAAGCCGATCATCACTAAGGCCCGCAAGTCCATCGCCGGCTTTAAGCTGCGCGAGGGCCGGGCCATCGGTGTGAAGGTGACACTGCGGGGCGACCGGATGTGGAATTTCCTGGATCGCCTGGTGAACATTGCGCTGCCGCGCCGTCGCGACTTCCGGGGTGTGCCGCCGGATGCGTTTGACGGGCGGGGGAACTACACGCTGGGGTTGCGCGAACAGTTGTTGTTCCCAGAAATTGAATACGACAAGATTGATAAGATCCGGGGGATGGAGATTTCCATCGCTACCTCGGCGAAGACGGATGAGGAAGGGCGGCGGCTGCTGCAACTGCTGGGAATGCCGTTCAGCCGCTCATGAGAAGACGGAGGACGGGCGACGGGGTCCTGCGTCAGTCTTAGGGGAGAGAAAACGTGGCTAAGAAATCCATGATTGAGCGCGAAAAGCACCGGAAGTATGCTGTCCGTGTGCGCAACCGCTGCAAGCGCTGCGGCCGTCCGCGCGGCTACATCCGCCGCTTCCAACTCTGCCGCATTTGCTTCCGTGAGTTGGCCCTGGCCGGGCAGATTCCAGGCGTGGCGAAGTCAAGCTGGTGAGGTAGAACATGACTGTCATCGATCCGATTGCCGACATGCTGACCCGTATCCGCAATGCGCTGATGGCCGGTGAGCAGCATGTCTCAGTGCCCAGCTCCAAGATCAAGGTGGAGATCGCCCGCATCTTGAAGCAAGAGGGTTTCATTGAAGACTATCAGCTCACGCGCGATGAGCCGCAGCCGTTCCTCCGCCTCAAGCTGAAGTACGTAGGGGGGCGGCGTGAGCGCCGCCCAGTGATCACCGGGCTCAAGCGTGTCAGCCGGCCAGGGCGGCGCGTGTATGCCGGCAAGGATGAGGCTCCCTGGGTGCTGAGCGGTATGGGCATTGCCATCGTTTCCACCTCTAAAGGCATTATGACCAGCGAAGAGGCGCGGCGGCGGGGCATCGGCGGGGAGGTTATTTGCCACGTCTGGTAGCGACGGAGGAGGCAAGATGAACGGCGACGGAGAAGACGGCTTCCGTCCGTTGTCCTGAGAGAGGTTGAGATGTCACGAATCGGTCGAATGCCAATTCACATACCGTCCGGCGTTCAAGTGAAGATCGAGGACGGTCAGGTCGTGGTGCAGGGGCCGCGCGGCAGTTTGGCGCAGGCCATTCCGCCGGAGATCACCGTCCAGATCGAGGACAGCACCATC
>CADDZL010000164.1 GCA_902812335.1 Chloroflexota bacterium
GGCCTTCGATGCCGGCGTCAAGGACGCCTTCGCCTTCCCCGGCTTCGTCCCGGCCTACATCCGGCCGCTATTCTGCCAGGGCAAGGGGCCCTTCCGCTGGGTGGTCCTCTCCGGTGAGCCGCAGGACCTGTACCGGACCGACGCGGCCATCCTCGAGGCCTTCCCCGAGGACGAACACCTGGGGCGCTGGATCCGTATGGCGCAGAAGAAGGTCAAGTTCCAGGGCCTGCCGGCGCGCATCTGCTGGCTGGGCTATGGCGAGCGGGCCAAAGCCGGGCTGATCTTCAACGATCTGGTGGCGCGGGGCGAGGTCAGCGCGCCCATCGTCATCGGCCGCGATCACCTGGATGCCGGTTCGGTCGCCAGCCCCAACCGCGAGACCGAGGGCATGGCCGACGGCTCGGACGCGGTGGCCGACTGGCCCATCCTGAATGCGCTGCTGAACGCCGTGGGCGGAGCGACCTGGGTCAGCTTCCATCACGGAGGTGGGGTGGGCATCGGCTACAGCCTGCATGCCGGGCAGGTCATCGTCGCCGACGGCACAGCCGAGGCGGCGCGGCGGCTGGAGCGCGTCCTGACGACCGACCCCGGCCTGGGCATCGTGCGTCACGCCGACGCCGGCTATCCGGAGGCAATTGCAGCGGCGAAGCGGCATAGGATTAAGATGCCGATGTTGGGGGAATAGTAAAGTAAGAGGACGCGGATGAACGCGGATTGACGTGGGTTCTTCTATGACCCTCCTGCAGGTTCCAGTTATGCCGACTCAGGTTTCTTCAACCTTAATGAACTCCAGAATCTTCTCCTCCGCATTTTCAGTGTGGAGATGAAGGAGACAAGGGGTATAATCTGCCCACTCTAAGTGCATCTCATCCACGCCTGGTGGCAACGCTGGCCCGACGCCAAGAGACAAGGGGTATAATCTGCCCACTCTAAGTGCATCCGATACCTGCCGGTGCAACTCTTTTGCCCGAGCTACAGTCATCCGGCGATCGTAGTAGGGGATACTGAGGTTTGATGAGATCAGCCCAAATTCGGCCGATAATATGAGGATGTCAAGGGTGTCAGCCTCATTCTGATAGGTACGCAAATAACGACGTATCACATGCCCGTGCACGCAATTATCCGCATCCTGCCTTACAGCCATCCGTCTGCATCCTTCGGCAGAATATAGCAGAGCCTATCTGCCTCAGTATAAGGTGGCTTCGAGTGCAAGCAAGGGAAAGCAGCGAGGGCCGCTCTCTTCATGAAGAGCAGCCCTCGCTACATCGGCGCCCACGGTTATCGAAGCAATTACAGCGGAGTTGGTCGGGCTAGACAGCGCTGGCTTCGGCCTCGGCCTGCTTCTGGTCGGCAGGCGCTACCTGCCGGATGGCCTCCACCTCAATCGCGACCTTGACTTTATCGCCGACCAACCAGCCGCCGGCCTCCAGGGCCACGTTCCAGTTGAGCCCGAAATCCTTCCGGTTCAGGACGGTTTCAGCGCTGAATCCCCGCCGCACGTTCCCCCACGGATCCTTGCTCAGCCCCTCATTGGTGACGTTGAATACCACCTGGCGGGTAACATCCTTGATCGTCAGGTCACCTACCACCTCGAAATGATCCTCGTCCACCGGCTCGATGCGTGTACTGCGGAAGGCCATCACCGGATATTTCTCGACATCGAAGAAGTCGGGCGAGCGCAGATGAGCATCGCGCTGAGCATCGTGGGTGTTGATGCTGGCGACCTCGACCACCCCTTCGACGTATGACTGCTCCGGATGCTCCTCATTCAAGTTCAGCGTCCCGCTGAATCTGTCAAAACGGCCTCGCACCGTCGCGATCATCATATGCTTGACCGAAAACTCAACCGCCGAATGGGCGGCATCAATTGTCCAGTTCATACCAGTCTCCTCTGCTTTCATAATGGCCTTATCTTAGCAGAGGAATGTCCCACCGACCGTCCTGAGCTGTGTCCTAAACTGAGGCAATTACCGCTGATGTGCGTCCCAACTGTCGTCTATAATCGGTCCTGGCGGGCGTAGGTGATGTAGCGGCGCACCTGCTCCGGCGAAAGGGGTGTGGGGCCGGCTATGGCGAGGTAGCCATTGGCCCAAAGTTGGCCCGCCAGATGTTGCTGGCGCAGGCGGGGGAACTCGGCGAAGAGCGTCTGTGCCGTCATCCGTTTGAAGGTGTTCACCAGCGTCGCGGGCGCATCTGGCGGGCCAGGCGCGACGATCACCTGGACATAATCCGGCTGCACCTCCAGGTGGCGCACTTCCCACTCATAGCTGGCGGCGATCTCGCGGATCAACTCGGCCAGCCGCCCGGCCAGATCACCTACAAGCCGGGTCGTGGCGAAGCGCGGCAGCCACACCAGCACGTAACTCAGGTCGTGAATGGCATAGCCGGCCCGCCGGGCGTTGGCGAGCGGGTCGGCGGCCTGTTGCGCAGGAGGGCGGGGAGCATAGAGCGTGGAAGGCTCGCCTGGCAGCTCATATTCCGGGCCAACCGCAACCCGGCCTAAGCCAGGGATTGGCTCCTCGGCCGGGCGTGGCGGTGCGGCCGGCGTTTCCTCAGGCAGCCGTTCCGCCACTTCAGGGCCTGCGGGGCGTTCACCGGCCGGGGGCGACGGCGCAGCCGCCTGGCTGCCGGCTGCCCAGGGCCCCCGGCTCCCAGTCGGATGGCGCAGGCTCTCTAGAATACGTCGCGCCTGATTGCGGATCGTCCCCAGCGGCGTGTCGGCCTGGAAGACCAATGAGAGGACGGCACTGTTGAGAACCGAGGTGGAGTACAGCAGATAATCCGGCCCGTCGGGCTTCAATCGGATAAAACGGACCTGGGCCTGAGTGCCCGGCGGCGCGGCCGCGCCTTCGCGCCAGCCTTCGGTCACCAGCGTCACCAGTGCTTCGACCTCCTCGCGGGGCAGGTCGCCGGTATAGGCCACCAGTTGGCCGGTTTCGGTCAACAGCGCTGCTGTGGCCCCGGCCTCGAGGGTTAAGGCCCTCAGTTGGCGCCCCGCCTGTGTCACCGACTCACTGTGCGGAGGCTTAGCCGACGCCACCGGTCGGGCCATGGCTGCTGCCAGCACGGCCGGCAGGTCGGCGAAGGCTATTGGCCGGCGCAGTACCCCCTGCACATCCAACGATACCAATTCGTCCAGATCGAAGGTCTGACCGCGAGGGCTGACGATGATGCGCAGATCAGGCTGCCTGCGACGCAAGGCATAGATTAGATCGGGGCCCGGCAAATCCTCCAGACCCGGATCAATAATAGCCAGATCGAATGGTGCGGCGGCTTGCACATCGAGGGCAACAGCAGCGGAGTTGGTGACCGTGACCTGGTACGAACCGCCACTCTCGATAGCTTGTTTCAGCGTAGCCCCAAAGGCCGCATCGCGATCGGCGATCAGAATTCGCCTGCGCACATATTCTCCACGGGCAAATACTTATAGTTGGCGGCAGGGGGAACGTACGCTGTACGTTGACGTCGCTCTTACTATACTACTTTGTATTCTAGTACGGATACGCTCGAAAGTCAATAGGGGGACGGTTGAGCTACGGTTGAGAAATGTATTTTAGTATGGATGATGGCAGATCGCCGATGTCAGGTCCGAAATCTCACATCTGCAAGCGGGCTCGGGCCAGGGTGAGGGCGTAGACCGTCTCACATCCCGCCGCGATGAGGGGCGCGGCGCATGCTTCGAGCGTCGCGCCCGTCGTGCAGACATCGTCCACGATCAGGGGGCGCCGGCCGGGCAGTATCCCCACTCCAATGCGAAAGGCACCGCGCATATTAGCCCGGCGCTCGCTGGCGCTTAAGCCGATCTGGGGCGGTGTTTCACGCACGCGCTCCAGCCCCCCGACCGCCAGGGTCAGGCCCGTCTGGGCAGCAAAGGCCCGCGCCAGCAGCGTCGCCTGATTAAACCCCCGCTCGCGTTCACGGCTCGGGTGTAAGGGCACAGGCACGACGCAATCGGCGGGCAGCGCACATCGCTGCCAGAATGCCGCCATCAGGCCCGCCAACGGCTCGGCCAGGTCGCTCCGGCCGCCATATTTAAAAGCGTGGATAGCCTCGCGTAGCGGCCCGGCAAAGAGCGCAGCCGAACGGATCGCGTCGAGCGCCGGTGGGGAGTGCCGACAACGGGCGCAAAGCTGGCCGTCGGGGGCCGGCCGACCGCAGCGCAGGCAGACAGGGCCGGCGTCGAGCCAGTGCACTTCGGCCAGGCAACGTTCACAGAAGCGCGCACCGGCACGCTGGCAACCGCCACAGGTGGGAGGGTAAATCAGATCCAGCAGCGCGCCGACCAGGCGACGCGCAGTATTGACCGGCAGGCTAACCCCGCGCCCGGTCACCCGCAGTCGCTGGCTCATGGGGCCTCTTGATCAGTTCCTCAACGCTGACGGCGCTGAGGACATCAGGATTGTGAGCTATTCGCCCGGAAAAGGCAAATCGTGGCTGTCGCCGGGACCGGTTCGGGGTCAGCCTCCGCCGAAGATGCCCAGCACACCGGAGTTCTTCACCGTCAGCGCCGCCGGCCCCAGCAGGACGATGAACAGCGAAGGGAAGATCAGCAGCACCATGGGAAACAGGATCTTCACCGGCGCTTTCTGCGCCTTCTCTTCCGCCCGCTGGCGGCGACGGATGCGCATCTGATCCGATTGAATGCGCAGCACCTTGGCGATGCTCACACCCAACTGCTCGGCCTGGATGATGGCCGCCACAAACGTGGTGACGTCGCCCACTTCCATACGGTTGGACATGTCGCGCAGCGCCTCGCGCCGCAGCTTCCCCAGGCGAACCTCCTGAAGCACACGGCCAAAGGCCAGGGCCAGCTCGTTATCCCACTTCTCGTTGACTTTGGCCAGGGCGGCATCGAACCCCAACCCGGCCTCGACACACACCGTCAGCAAGTCCAGCGCGTCGGGCAGCGCCTTGACGATGTCGTCCTGCCGCCGCCTGATCTTCCCATTTAGCCACAGCACCGGCAGGAAGAAGCCGGTCAGCACCATCAATACGGTCAGACCCAGCACACGGGCGATCGGCTGGTGGGTCACACTGAAGATCAGGAAGGACATGCCGCCCAGCGCGGCAGTCGCCACCAGGCGTATCCCCCAAAACTCCGTCGGCGTCCAGTTGTTGGGATTGCCGGCCAGATCGAGTTTGTGCTGGGTGGATTCCAACGTCTGGTTAGGCGTAAAGCGGGCCACCAGCGCCGAAAAGCTGCGGATGGCCGGCCGCACCACCCGGTCGGTGAAGGGCAGCGAGAGTTCGATCTCTTCCAGTGATACCACCTGGTTGCGCGCGCCGTACTCATTCAAGCGGGCCTGCAGGGGGTCGTCGTCACCGCCTTTGGCCAGGGCGTAGACGATTAAGCCCACCGCTCCAACCACGATCGCAGCCAGGATGAGGACAGGTAGAATCGGCATATCAGACCTCCACATCCACAATCTTGCGAATTGCCAGGAAGCCTGCCGTCATCATCGTCAAACCCACTCCCACCATGATCCAACCACACGTCTCGCTGAACAGTTGCATGATATAGGCGCGGTTAATCACGAAGAGTAACAGCGTCAGGATGATGGGCAGCAGCGTGATAATGTAGCCGGAGTAGCGGCCCATAGACGTCATGACGCGAATCTCGCCCTTGATGCGCACCCGCTCGCGGATGGTGTGGCTGATGACCTCCAGGATCTCGGCCAGGTTGCCACCCACCTCGCGCTGGACGTTGACGGCCGTCACCACCAGGTCCAGATCATCACTATCCACCCGCCGCAGCAGGTTCTGGAGCGCCACCTCCAGCGGCAGACCCAGCCGCACCTCCTGAACCACGCGGTTGAACTCGACCGAGACCGGCGGGGGTAGCTCACGCGCGATGGTCTCCATCGCCTGGAGTACGCTATAGCCGGAACGCAGTGCGTTTACCCACAGATTGAGTGTATCGCTGAGCTGGTTGTTGAAGGCATTGACGCGACGGCGGTGCCGGAAGCTCAGATACCAGCGGGGTGCAAAGTAGCCGACCACACCGCTCAGGATGACGAGCAGGGCCTGGCCGAAAAGCAACCAGCCTGCCGCTGTGAACCCCAGGACCGTGATCACATTCAAGGCCAGATACTCGCCCACCGTCAGTTTGAGGTCGGCCCGCGCCAGTTGGATGGCAATGCGATTACTCGAAGCCCGCCCGGCCAGCATCTTGTTCAGCCGATCGGCGACGGGTGTGGTGCGAACGCGTTCGACTTTGGAGGGTGCGTTCTGCTCCGGCTCGGCCACAGCCACGCCACCGATGCTGGTAAAGCGGCCAACGCGCTCCCCGACTGCTTCGCCACGCTTCAGCGCCAGGCTGGCCGCGCCACCGACCAACAGCGCCAGTGCCAGCCCCCCCATGATGAGCAGAAAGGTCGTCGGATTCATGTTCGTTGCTGATCTCTGCTTTTAGATGGCTGATGGCTGAATCCGAGATCCAATCCGAAATCAGCCATCTAAAATTCGCAATCTAATAGCGGATGCGCTCCCCGATGCCGAACACACTCGGCGGCAGATAAATGCCCGCCGCTTCAATCTTCTCCATGAACTTGGGGCGGAGACCGGTCGGCCGCAGTCGGCCAATGATCTTGCCGTTCTCCAACCCGGTCTGCTCAAATACGAAGATGTCGGACATGGTAATGACATCGCCTTCCATGCCCTGTATCTCCGAGATACTGACCACTTTGCGGCTGCCGTCGCGCATACGTTCCTGATGGACGATCAGATTGAGCGCCGAGGCGATCTGCTCGCGGATGGCACGGTGGGGCAGGTCCATGCCGGCCATGAGCACCATAGTCTCCAGACGGGCCAGCGTGTCGCGCGGGCTGTTCGAGTGCAGTGTGGTCATCGAGCCCTCATGGCCGGTGTTCATGGCCTGGAGCATATCGAGCGCAGCCTCATCGCGCACCTCGCCGACGATGATGCGGTCAGGGCGCATGCGCAAGGCGTTGATCACCAGCGCCCGGATGGTGACCTCGCCCTTGTTCTCGATGTTGGGCGGGCGTGATTCCATGGTGACGACGTGCTCCTGGCGCAGTTGCAGTTCGGCCGCGTTCTCAATCGTGATGATGCGCTCGTCGTTCGGGATGAAAGCCGAGAGGATGTTGAGCAGCGTCGTTTTACCGGAGCCGGTGCCGCCGGAGATGACCAGGTTAAGCCTGGCGACGACACATGCCTTGAGGAACTCGACTGCCTCAGGCGTGATCGAGCCGAGATTGATCAAATCCTCAACCGTCAGCGGCGTGCGGAAGAACTTACGGATGGTCAGCACCGGTCCGATCAGCGAGATGGGGGGGATGACGGCATTCACGCGGCTGCCGTCAGGCAGGCGCGCGTCCACGTAAGGGCTGGACTCGTCAATGCGCCGCCCCAGGGGAGCCACGATGCGGTCAATGATACGCATCAAGTGCTCATCATCCTCGAAGGCCGCCTGCGTGCGTAGAATCTTGCCACCACGCTCGATATAGATGTTCTTGGGCCCGTTCACCATGATCTCGGTGATACTCTCGTCGGCCAGGAACGGCTCCAGGGGCCCATAGCCGAGGATTTCGGCGACGATCTGGTCGAAGAGCCGCGCCCGCTCGGCCCGGCTGAGGACGACATTCTCCTCGGCCAGGAT
>CADDZL010000165.1 GCA_902812335.1 Chloroflexota bacterium
CCCCATCATCCGGCGGGATTTGCATCCCGGGAATGTCCGGACTAGAATGTGAACTTCTTATCGTGTCATCCCATGACCACGACGCCAAAGAGACTCCGTCGATCACTTTTTCGTCATGCTGAGCGTAGCGAAGCATCCCTGGCAGGCGTATAGGAGACTCTTCGCTTCGCTCAGAGTGATCAGAGTGACAGTTCTGCGATCTGCTGAGACTATTGAGGAGGGAGGGTGAAAGGCTTTCTCGGCACTAATGCGAACTTCTGGGCTGATCTCAACCTGACTCTTCACATTCTGATGGCGCTGACTCTGCTTGTCGGCGCCTGGTTTGCCCGCCGCAAAGACTTTGACACCCACCAGAAGATCCAGACCTCCGTCGTTCTGTTTAACATCGTGCTTATCGCCGGTATCATGGCTATCTCCTATGCACAGCAAGTCGTGCCCGGCCTGCCCCAGAACCTGGTCAAAGCCCGCAATTCCGTCGCCACGATCCACGCTATCCTGGGCCTCCTGGGTGAATTGCTGGGGCTATGGATCGTCCTGCGCATGAGCCGATCCACCAAGCGCTTCATCCCCCCCTCCATGCGCTTCAAGAACGTCAAGAAGATGATGCGCCTCACGCTGGCGACCTGGTGGTCAATCACCCTGATCGGCATTGCCACCTACTTCCTGTGGTATGCGCAGCCCGGCCAGACGATCCCCGTCGTGGCCACGACCCAACCTATCGCTGCCGGCGGCACCGTGACCGTACCCATGCAGAACTTCGCCTACCAGCCCCAAGACCTGGTCATCCCTGTCGGCACAACCGTGACCTGGGTCAACAACGACAGCGCCCCGCACACGGTCACCTCCGACGAAGGCCTATGGGACTCCAAATTCCTGGATCAGGGTCAGAGCTTCTCATTCAGGTTCGACAAGCCCGGTAAGTACCCCTATTACTGCACTTTTCACGGCAACCCCGGCGGCGCAGGCATGGCTGGGACCGTCACCGTCGTGCCGGCTGACCAGATCGCCGCCGTACCCACAGCCGTCACACCGCCGACAGCAACACCGCCCCCAACGCCCGAACCGCCGCCAGCTAAGCCGTTCGGGCCGCAGGCCGTCGGCATCCTGGCGTTTCAAGACCACCTGGCTTTCAGCGATGCTGTACTGCTCAACTTGAACGGCGTGACTCCGCCGCCAGCGGGCAAGGTCTATGTCGGCTGGCTCACGAGCAGTGCTGCCCCACCGCACAGCCTGGGCACCATCTCCGTCGGAACCGGCGCACAAGTCTCATTCACGTATGTCAGTCCTACGCGGACCAACCTGCTGACCGCTTACGACGGCTTCCAGATAACGCTGGAGCCGGCGGCCGGCGCCGGCGCCGCTCCTTCCGGCCCACCGGTCTATGAGGGCCACTTGCCGCCCCAGGCCCTGGCCCATCTGCGCACCCTCATCTCCAGCGCCCCAGATGCGCCAACGCAAAAGAGCTATGCCGTTGGCATCCGCACCGACGCCGAGGAGCTATTGCGCCAGGCTCAGTTCGCCCGCGATGCCATCCAGACCGGCGATCTGACCAGCGTCAAGCGCCATGCCGAAGTCATCATCAACGTCATCGAGGGAAGGGATGGCCGTGACTACGGCGACCTGGATAAAGACGGCAAGACCCTCGACCCCAGCGATGGCTTCGGCCTGCTCCAGGGCGGTTCCCGGCCGGGCTACCTGCACGCTGCCGATCAGGCTGCCAAGGAGGCTGCTGCCGCCCCCGATGCGACTGAGGCCATCAGGATACACAGCGGCCATGCTCAGGTCTGTGTGACCAACTTGCTGGGCTGGGTTGAAGAGGTCCGCGACAAGGCCCTGGCGATCATCCGCGCCAGCGACGTCGCTACGGCCCAGCCACTGGTCCAGGAACTGCTGGCCCTCAGCCAGACCATCCTGCGTGGTGTGGACATAGACGGCAACGGCCAGGTTGACCCTGTGCCTGGCGAGGGCGGCGCGCTCACGCTTTACCAGCACGCGCAGTACGCCGCCGCTATCGGTGTGGCCGCCAGCGGCAGCGCGCCGGGAGCAACCACAGCCGCCACCACGGCCGGGCCGCTGACCGTCACCGTCAAGATGCTCGACTTTTCCTTCGAGCCCACGGTCATTACAGTAACGCTGGGGACCCAGGTCACCTGGGTCAACATGGGCCAGGCTCCGCACACGACTACATCCGATACCAACGTGTGGGGCTCGCAAGTGCTCAACAAGGGGGACTCATTCACCTTCACGTTCGATAAAGAGGGGGTCTTTCCCTATTACTGCAAGCTGCACGGCCAGCCCGGCGGTAAGGAGATGGCGGGCACTGTGGTCGTGCAGAAACCGTGAACTGAAGCTATACGTAGATCGTGTAGTGCTCGCCTTTTGGAGGAGCCATGAAATGCTATCGGGTGATTCTCCTGAGCCTGGTGCTCGTCGTCGTCACGGCCTGCGGGCCGGCAGCGGCACCGACCGCCACGCCGGTCCCACCGACCGTTCCGCCGACGGTTGCGCCGGCTAGCGGAACGGCCACCAGCGCGCCTTCGCCGACCAGCACCGCTGCGCCCACGGCGACGAACGCGCCTCAGGCCAACGGCACCGCCTTCTTCCGTGACAAGATCGCCCATAACGATGCCATCGCTGTCGTGATGTCCAATATCGCGCCGCCTGCCGCCGGTACAGTTTACCAGGGCTGGCTGATCGGCACCGATGGTGAATTTGTGCTGAGTGTTGGCCGCATCCCGGTGAGGGCCGACGGCACGGTACAGGTCCTCTTCACCCCCGAACCCGCCTCCCAAAACCTGCTCGAACGCTACGACACTTTCGCCATTACCATCGAATCGGACCAGGGGATAGCGGCTACGCCTTCGGCTCAGGTCGCCTTCTCCGGCCGATTGCCCCCAGCCGCCCTGGTCCATATCCACCATGTCCTGTTTGCCTTTCCCGACACCCCCGATAAAATCGGGCTGGGGCTCGGCCTGCTGGCCCAGGCGGAAGAACTGCTGCGCCACGCGCAATTCCAACAGGCTGCGTTCGACCAAGAAGACCTGGCTGGTGTCAAGCGCCACGCTGAGCATATGGTGAATATCATGGAAGGCAAACAGGGAGCGAACTTCGGCGATCTCAACCAGGACGGCCAGGCCCAGAACCCCGGCGACGGCTACGGCCTGCTGGAGAATGGTACACAGAAGGGCTACATCGCCGGGACGCAACAACATGCCCTCCTGGCTGCCCAGGCCACCGATGCCACCGATAACATCAGGCTGCACGCTGAGCCCGTGCAGATCACGACCGAGAACGCGCGCGGCTGGACCCAGGAACTCGACCAGACCGAACTGGACATCCTCAAGGCCGGGGACCTGACCACGGCCGAGCCACTGGTGCGGGCAGCGCTCAGACTGGCGGACCGGATTGTGAACGGTTTCGACGCCAACGCCAACGAACAAGTTGAAGCGATTCAGGGCGAAGGCGCTGTACTGGCCGCCTACCAGCACGTTCAACTGATGGCCGGCATCCCGCTCGCGCCTGGCGGCGCGATCCCTGCCGGTGCACCGCCAGCGACGGTTCCCCCGCCTACGGCCACAGCCACGCCGCCCACGCTTGCGCCGAGCATTGGGGCTATTCATGGACGCGATCTTCTGACATCTTCACATAGACTTAAAAGGAGCGAATCACAATGACTGATCTCGAAGAGTATCTGCTCTCGCTGGTGCCGGAACGGCCCCAGGTGATGCAACGTATGGAGCGCGAGGCCAGCCAGCACAATGTGCCCATCATCGGGCCACACGAGGGCTACTTTCTGTATATACTGGCGCAGATGATCGGAGCGCGCCGGGCGCTGGAACTAGGGGCGGCGATCGGTTATTCAGGCAGTTGGTTGGCGGCTGCGGTCCAGCCGCGAGGTGGACAGGTGATCACCATTGAGCGCGACCCGGTCCGAGCGCACCAGGCACGTGCCAACCTGAAGGAGGCCGGCTACGCGGATGTCGTGACTGTGATGGAGGGCGAGGCATTTGACGTGCTCGGCCGGCTGGAAGGGACCTTCGCTCTTATCTTTGTAGACATCCTGCGCTCATTCAACGACGCAGAGAGCGCCCCGCGCCTGCTCGACATGCTCCTGCCTCACCTGCGCGTGGGCGGCCTGCTCGTCGCCGACAATGCCCTGCACGTCGGCAGCGAACACAGCCAGGCGAGAACGTTGACGGAGCAAGGAATACGAGAGTATAATAGACGTATTACTCAGAAATCCGGCCTGGCCGCCACGCTTCTCCCCCTGCGCGATGGGGTCTCGGTGGCGTTGCGGCTGGCTTGAGAGGGACATATGACAGATTCAGATAGACAAGACCGCGTCGTCCGCATCGGAGGGGATTCAGCCAAAGGAGGGATTGTGCTCACGGGCGAGACGCTGGCCCGCATTGCTGCCCTGTCCGGCCTGGAAGTCTATACCACCCGCACCATCCCGGCCGAAATCAAGGGCGGGCACGTCATGATCCAGGTGCGCGCTGCCCCCTACCCACTGACCTCTCAAGGCGATGACCTGGATATGCTCCTGGCTTACGACCAGGAAACCTACGACAGGTATTACAGCTTGCTCAAGCCGGGCGCAGTCCTGGTCTACAACAGCAATGAACTCAGGCCGCCGGAGAACGGTGACATCGTGCATTACGGCCTGCCGCTTGACCAGATCGCCAAGTCTGTCGGCTTCTCACGCGGCTGGAACATCGTCGCCGTGGGGGCCCTGGTCAAACTGTTCGACTTGCGCCTGGACAAGGCCAACGAAGTCATCACCAGGCAACTGGGGCGCAAGGGTGCGGATGTGCTCAAAAGCAACCTGCTGGCACTCGAGGCAGGCTACAAGTACGTCGAGGACCACTTCAGCAAGGAGTCACCCTATCACCTGCCTTCACGCCCGCCGGTGGACCGGCTGACCTTATCGGGCAACCAGGCGCTGGCCATGGGCGCGCTGGCTGCCGGCTGCAAGTTCTATGCTGGCTACCCGATTACGCCGGCCTCGGACATCATGGAGTTCCTGGCCGCCGAGCTGCCCAAAGTCGGCGGGACAATGGTCCAGGCGGAGGATGAGATGGCAGCGCTGGCGATGGTGCTGGGGGCCTCGTTTGCCGGCACTCGCGCCATGACGGCCACCTCTGGGCCAGGCCTCGACCTGATGAGCGAGTTGATCGGCCACGGCGTGATGACCGAAACGCCCTGCGTGGTGGTGGACGTACAGCGCTGCGGCCCAAGCACAGGCATGCCGACCAAGGTGTCGCAGGGTGATCTGCGGGCGGCGCTATATGGCAGCCACGACGATACACCCCGCATCGTCGTCGCGCCGGTGTCGGTCGAAGATTGCTTCTATCAGATCATCCATGCCTTCAACCTGGCCGAGAAATATCAGACACCGGTCATCTTCCTGTCCGACCAGGATATGTCGGTGCGTGTCCAGACGATCCCACCTTTCGACCTGTCGCGGGTGCACATCGAGCCGCGCATACTGTACAAGCCGGATGAGGACGGCAGCGGACCCTATGAGCGCTATCACGTGACCGATAGCGGCATCTCGCCCATGTCGCTGCCAGGGATGCCCGGCGGCCAGTACACTGCCGAGGGGCTGGAACACCACCCCGACGGCTCGCCCGGCTTCGAACCGGACCTGCACCAGATGATGATGGAAAAGCGCGCCCGCAAGCTGGAGGGAGCACTGCCCGACATCGAACGCTGGCAGATGTGGGAAGAGTTCGGCGATCCCGATGCGCCCGTCGCGATCATGGGCTGGGGTTCCACCATCGGCCCGGTGCGCGAGGCGGTTGCCCGCGCCGCCCAGAACGGCATGGCCGTGGCGGTGTTCTACCCGAAGGTGCTCGCACCACTTCCGGCCGGGCGTATCGCCCGCTTTATCGAGAACCGGCAGGCGATTATCGTGCCGGAGATGAACATGACCGGCCAGTTTGCCGACATTTTGACGGTGCGCTTCAACCGGCCTTTTATCCGGCTGAATAAATACCGTGGTCATCCCTTCCGCGCCAGCGAGATCTACGCCAAGATTCAAGAGGTATATGAGAGCGTGATCGAGCGTGAGAGGGTGATCGCCTGATGGCAGGCGGACAACGGGCATTCGTCCGCCGTCACTCAGAAACGATGTGTCACTCCAGGCGAAGCGAAGAGTCCCATATCCGCGCACTCGAGATGCTTCGCTGCGTTCAGTGTGACAATCTGTGCTCTACTGAGAATGTATAGCAAGGATATTCAATGACACAACTTATGAAGGACACTACGGTTTCGCCTTATATCGGCACCGTTCAACTGAAGCCTCAGGAGTACAAGAGCGACGTCAAACCGATCTGGTGCCCAGGTTGTGGCGACTTCGGCGTGCTCTCCAGCTTCTACAAAGCCATCGCCGACCTGGGCATCCCGCCGGAACAGGCGGTCATCGCCTCCGGCATCGGCTGCTCCGGCCGCTTCCCGGCGTTCGTGGAAGCCTACGGCTTCCACGGCGTGCATGGCCGCGTCCTGCCGCTGGCGACGGGTATCAAGCTCGCCAACCCTGACCTGGTGGTGGTGGCGGTGGGCGGCGACGGCGATGCCTTCTCCATCGGCGCCGGTCACCTGCCCCATGCCGCCCGCCGCAACGTGGACATCACCTACATCGTGATGGATAACGAGATCTATGGCCTGACCAAAGGCCAGCCCTCGCCGACCAGCCCCCATGGGATAGAACGCAAGGCCTCACCCTACGGCAGCGCCGAGTACCCGATCAATCCGATCCTGATGGCGCTGGCCTATGGCGCATCGTTCGTGGCCCGGGGCTTCTCATCGCGCCCGCGCGATGTCACCGAGTTGATCAAGCAGGGCATCACCCACAAGGGCTTCGCTTTCATCCAGGTCTATAGCCCGTGCGTGACTTTCTACGACACCTATGATCACTTCAAGGAAGTGACCGCTGATCTGCCCGCCGACCATGACCCGACAGATAAGCTGGCGGCGATGCGCCTGGCAATGGACGAGAAACTCTATCTGGGTGTATTCTATAGGGAAGACCGGCCCAGTTTCGTCGAGAACCTGAGGGAAGTGCAGGAGAAGGCTTCGGCCAGGCCCTTTGATCTGGAACAGCTTATTAACCGCTACCGCTCATGAACTTTTGAAAAAGGAGGTTCCCTTTGGCACGCCAGGGAACTGGTGTACTTGGCTGGATCGTTGTCCTGCTGGCCGTCGGCCTGCTGACGTTGCTCCTGTATCCGCTCGTAAGCCAGCCCCAGCAGGGGGCGCCCTCACCCTCGGCACCGCCCCCTGCCACAGTTGGGGGCGGTGCCGCGGCCATCCAGACGCCGCTGGGGCCGATAGCCCAGCCGGTGGCGCTGGCTATCCTGGCGGTCGTGGGGCTGGGGGCAGTAGTCGCTATGGGCGCTGTGCTGGCGGGGATCGTTTTTGTCCTGGATCGCATTATGGCCGCCAGCCAGGCCCACGCCAGCGAAGCGCCACCGCTGGCGGCTTCGCCGCCGGCGGGCAGTGGGGCTTCGCCTCCCCAGCCGCCAGCGGAACTATCCCGCCCGCCGCTGGAACAGGCCCTGGACCGCTGGGCCGATCAGCCTATGACCCTGCCCCGCCTCGAGCTCAAGCTGCTCG
>CADDZL010000166.1 GCA_902812335.1 Chloroflexota bacterium
GGCCAGAGCATGTCCTGAATAGGAAGGGATTAGCCAGAAGACGATGAACATAGCGGCTGCGGCTGATAGCAGCCCATATCGCAGCCGAGGTGGTAGCCAATGTCCCATATCCTCCTTTATCATCATGAGTTAGGACGTTCCCATTATCCTCACAATAGCTCAAAATGCCAAGAATGGTGAGAGTACATTTTGGGGGTATCGCCTGATGCCTGTTTGTGCTATACTTTCCCTGTCTGAGTCGGTCACTGGCAACGCCGGCCCACTGAATTGCGAATCCCAGGGGGATGACGAATGGAGCACTTCCTTAGCCTCGCTGACCTGTCGGCGGACGACATTCAGCGTCTGCTCGACCTGGCAATTGAGCTGAAGCAGGAATGGCGCCAGGGCGGTAATCGTCCGCTACTAGCCAACAAGACGCTTGCCATGATTTTCCAGAAGCCGTCCTTGCGCACCCGGGTCTCATTTGACATGGCGATGCTCCACCTGGGCGGCCACGCCCTCTACCTCTCTCCCGACGAAATCGGCCTGGGCAAGCGCGAGAGCATCGCCGATATCGCCCGTGTGCTCTCGCGCTATGTGGATGCGATCATGGCCCGCGTCTTTGCCCACGCTCATGTCGTGGAATTGGCCCGCGCCGCCAGCGTGCCGGTGATCAACGGCCTCTCCGATTACAGCCACCCCTGCCAGGGACTGGCTGATCTGCTCACCATCTTTGAGACCTTTGGACGGCTGCGTGGTCTGAAACTTGCATACGTCGGGGATGGCAACAATGTCGCTACCTCGCTGCTATTCGGAGCAACCCGCATGGGCATGGATTTCGCCATCGCTTCACCAGCGGGCTATCACCTGCCCGGTGAGGTGATGCGGCTGGGCCGCGACTTCGCCGCCGCGAGCGGCAGCCGGCTAACAGAAACTGAGGACCCGGTTGAGGCAGTCACCGCTGCGCATATTGTCTACACCGATACCTGGACAAGCATGGGCCAGGAGGCTGAAGCTCAGGAGCGACTACGCATCTTCCCACCCTACCAGGTGAACGCGGAATTGATTGCCCACGCCCGGCCTGAGGTACGGGTGATGCATTGCCTGCCGGCCCACCGGGGCCAGGAGATCACGGATGAGGTAGCCGACGGGCCACACTCGATCCTGTTTGATCAGGCCGAGAACCGGTTGCACGCCCAGAAGGCCATTCTGGTTCGCTTATTGGTTCATGAGGGAACGTGAAGGTTGAGACGCAGGATAGAGGGCATTCGCCGTTGATGAGGGACAAGGATGGCAGGTAGACGCGAGGTCTTTCAGCAGGCGCTGCGGCGTGGCCACAGCTTCGCCTGGGATCGGCAATGGAGCCAGGCTGTGGCCGCCTATCAGATGGCCCTGGCTGAGTTTCCGGACGATGCTGCCGCCCTCACCGGGCTGGGCATGGCCCTGGTTGAGTTGAAGCGTCTGCCCGAAGCGCTGCCGGTCTATCAACGGCTGGCGCGCCTGAACCCACTTGACGTTGTGCCCTTGGAGAAGGTCGCCGATATCCAGGAGCGGCTCGGCCAACCCGCAGAGGCGGCCCGCACCCTCGTCGCCATCGCCGATGCCTATTTGCACCGGCAGAACGATCAGGGCCAGGCGGCAGCCGTAGCAGCCTGGGAACGAGCAGCGCGGCTGGCCCCCGATCTCCTCGGCCCACACCAGCACCTGGCTAAGGTCTATGAGCGCGAGGGCAAGACGCGCCAGGCAATCCAGGAATATCTGGCCGCCGCCCGGCTCCTGTCGCAGCGCCACGAGACCGACGAGGCTATCGCCGCCTGCCAGTCGGCCCTGCAACTCGATCCCCACGATGCCGAAGTGCTGCGGACCCTTGACCTGTTGCGGCACGGGGCAGTAGCCCCAAGCAGCGGACAGTTGACAGCGGACGGTAAACAGCCAGCACCTGGTTTAAGCCAGGTGCTGGACGCTGAACTGCCCACTGCCCATAGCCTGCTGCCTACTGCTATTGGAGATAATCCGGTCCAAGAGGCCTGGGTCAAGGCGCTGGCGGAGTTGACTGAGCGAGCGCGGCAGGCGGCTGCTTCACCCACAGCAGAGGAACCCTCCTCGCTGCGCGAACTATTGCAGAACGGCCAGCGACCGAGGGCGAAAGATGAGGGCCGTTCGTCGTCGGCCCTCCGTCCTGCGTCGCCAGGCCCCTACCTCAGCCAAGGCCTGGCGGCCCAGCAAGCGGGCGATCGGACCGGCGCCATGAAAGCGTTTGAGCAGGCGCTGGCCGCCGGCATGGATGGAGCGGCTTTCCATTTCAACCTCGGCTTGCTCTACCAGCAGCAGTTGCGCTTTGAAGAGGCCATGCGCGAGTTGCGGCTCGCTGCCGATGATCCCAACTATGCGTTGGGCAGCCACTTCGCCATCGGTGAATGCTACCGGGCGCTGGGACGCATCGAGGAGGCGGTGCGCCATTTCATCGAAGCCCTCAAGATCGTAGATGTCTCCGCCGCTGGCGAAGATCAGGCCGAATCCTTCATGGAACTGTATGCCAGCCTGGCCGACACTTACACCGCCCGAGGAGAGCGCGAGCAGGCCGTGAACTTTACCAATGCGCTCGTGTCCTTCCTCAGTGGCCCAGGCTGGCAGATCCGCGCCGTCGAGGCCCGCCAGCGTCTCAATCAGGCCGCCGCCAGCGCGGGCATGACCGTCAGCCTGGGTGAGATGCTCGGCCTGCGCACCGCCGGCGAACGTGTCCTGGAAGCCATGGCCGATTGTCGAGCTAATATGGAGCGCGGTCTGATCATGACGGCTATCGAGGATTGCTACCGCGCGATTGACATCGCGCCGTTCTATCTCCCGGCTCACGAGCGGCTGGCCGCGCTGCTGGCGCAAGAGGGGCGGTTAGAAGAGGCGGCCACCAAGTACGGTATTATTGCCCAGGCCTACCGCGAGCGCGGCGACACCGCCCACGCCATCGCCGCCTGCCTGTCACAGCTCCAGCTCTCACCGCTCGAATTGGGCACGCAGGAGACGTTGATCGCGCTCCTGCTCCAGCGGGGCGAGCTGGACCGGGCGCTGGAGCAGATGATAGCTCTGGCGGATGCCTATTACCAATTGGCCCAGGGGGATCGGGCGCGCGATACCTACCGCGAGGCGCTCAAGCTGGCCACGCGCCGTGGCAACCGCGACCTGGCAGTGCAGATTTTGCACCGCCTGGGCGATATTGAGTCGCAGCGCCTCGACTGGCATAGCGCCACCATGGTCTATAAACAGATCCGCCGCCTAGCGCCAGAGGATGAACGGGCGATGCAGACGCTGGTTGAGCTGTATCTGAAGTTGGGGCAAGACCAACGCGCCTTGACCGAGCTGGATGCGCTGCTACACCTGCTTATGGGGCAGGGCAAGACGGCCAAAGCCCGAGCTATATTGGAAGAGCTTGTTCACAACTATCCCGAGGCAATTGTGCTGCGCGAGAAACTGGCAGAGCTAACCACCAAACTCCAAGCAGCAGCGAAAGGAAACAAGAACCAGTAAGTCGGGAATATGCTCTCACCCTGCCGTTGCGTATCTTTTGATGCCCACTGTGTTAGATCGTGTTAGGGTGTAGAATTGTACTAAAGTGTAGAATGTGGCGTAAGGAACTAATCACCGGTAACTGATGCCTGAGAGCCTGCGTTTACTACTCTACCGCCTGGGCCCAGCCGATATCATTGATATTCTGCTGGTGGCGCTGGTGTTCTACCTGTTGCTGACGCTACTGCGGGGCACGCGGGCCGTTCAGCTCGTGCGAGGTCTGATCATCCTGATCCTGCTGGGGAGCCTGCTCACCAGCACGTTTCTGCAATTAGCCGCGCTGAGCTGGCTGCTGCGCAACACCCTGCCGGTACTGCTGTTCTCGCTCCCCGTGATTTTCCAACCCGAACTGCGCCGGGCACTAGAACGCCTGGGCGGCGTTGTCCCCGTCGGCGCCCATTGGTGGGGCGAGCAGGAATCAGTCATTGAGCCGGTGGTGCAGGCCTGCCAACGCCTGGCCGAACGACGCCATGGCGCACTCATCGTGCTGGAGCGCGACATCGGCTTGCAAGAGTACATTGATACCGGCGTGCCCATGGACGCCCAGGTGACGGCGGAGTTGCTGCTGACCATCTTCCATGTAGGTACTTCGCTGCATGACGGTGCCGTTATCATCCGAGGCACACGACTGATGGCTGCGGCGTGCATTCTGCCGCTATCCAGCAGTGGTACGTTGGCCGACCGACGCATGGGCTTGCGCCACCGGGCCGGGCTGGGCGTGAGCGAGGTCAGCGACGCCGTAGCGGTGATCGTGTCGGAAGAGACCGGGCAGATTTCGGTGGCCCACAACGGACGCATGATCCGCCGCCTAGACGCGGCACGACTGGCGACAATCCTGCAAGCCTTCCAGCAGCCGCGCCGGGCACCCGTCTGGTTGAACTGGTTGAACTGGCTGCGCGGCCCAAGGGCAACCAGCAGCAGGTCGTGGGCAGTGGGCAGTGAACCCCAACCTCGCCCTGAGCCAGGCCCTCATAGGGAACGAGGGCACAGCGAAGAGGGCACAGCATCCAGGCCGGGTGATGTGACGCCGCCGGAAGGGGCTCAGAAGCAAACCGAGAGCGGGGCCGCCGGGCCCAAAGAGACGATGCTACAGCCCAAAATCTAAATCAGCCGTCTGCAATCAGCAATTATCCTATGCGTTGGCTATTGAGTAACCTTACTTCGCTTCTCCTCTCGCTGGCCCTGGCGGCCCTGGTTTGGGTCGTGGCGGTCCAGGAGAAGGACCCCGTGGTCAAGCAGACCATCTCGCGGGTTGAGATCCATCTGGTGAATCAGCCGGCGGACGCCGAACTGGTGAACGCCGAGGCGCTACCACGAACCGCCGAGGTGACGATGGAAGGGCCACGCTCCATCGTGAGCGTGCTCAGGCCGGAAGACATCACCGTGACGGTTGACCTGAGCCAGGTTGAACCCGGCTCCCAGCGTCGGCTGCCGCTGGAGGTTCGCTATGCGCCCACCCGGCTGGTACAGTTCATCAGCGTCGATCCGACCCAGATTGAGGTGCACCTGGAACGCATTACGAGCAGGGATTTGCCGGTCAAACTCACTGTGGATGGCAAGCCGGCACCGGGGTTTGCCCAGGATCCGCCCGTCGTGACGCCACCTCAAGTCAGGCTGCTTGGCCCGGAGCCGGCCGTCAGTCAGGTAGCGGAAGCGGTAGCCCACGTGTCGATCGCCGGCGCACGTGCGCCGGTGGAACAGGTCGTGCCCGTGACGCTACACGACGAGCGCGGGGACAACTTCACGCAGCTTACGCCCAGCCCGCGCAGCGTGACGGTGACGATCGGCATCCACCAACTGGAGGATTTCCGCGAGGTCGCCATCAAGGTCAATTGGAAGGGCCAGCCGGCCGCCGGCTATCGCATCAGCAAGATCACGCTGGACCCGCCCACAGTCCTGGTCACCGGCAGGCCCGAAGTGATTGCCTCACTCGGTGTCATTGAGACCGAGCCGGTTGACATCAGTGAGGCCAGTGGAACGGTGTTCAAGCGGGTGAGCCTGAAGCTCCCCGAGGGTATCTCGCTGGTGGACCAGACCAGCTTCCTCACCATCGAGGTCGAGATCCAGCCGATTGAAAGCAGCGTGCGGGTGACCAAGCGGCTGGAGGTGCAGGGGGTGGGCAATCGGCTGTATCTGCTGGCCGTCTCGCCGGAGACCGTGGACGTCTTGCTGTCCGGGCCATTGACCGTCCTGGATAACCTCAAGCCGGAGGATGTGCGCGTCGTGCTCAATCTGGTAGGCTACGGTGAGGGCACGTTCCAGGTGCCGCCCCAGGTCGAGATCCTGCCCCAGGATGTCATGATGGAAAACGTCCTGCCGAGCCTGGTCCAGGTGACCCTGAGCGCGACGCCGCCAACGCCAATCCCCACGCCAGCGCCGACGCGCCGGCCCTAGCCTACAACCTAAGGCTGGCAACCGACCTTACGTTTTATGTCTAGAATGCGATAGCTCATCATGCGTAAGCCCATCGTCGCCCTTGTCGGTCGCCCCAATGTGGGCAAGTCCACCCTATTCAACCGCCTGGTGGGAGAGCGACTGGCCGTCGTACACGAAGCCCCCGGCACCACCCGCGACCGGCTCCAGGCCGATAGCGAGTGGAACGGCATTACCTTCACCGTTGTGGACACCGGCGGTATCGAGACCTTAGAGGGGCCCCGCCAGGCGGTGCACGGCGCGACGCCCCTGGTGAGCGTCGGGCCAGATGAGATCCTGCGCCAGGTGCGGGCGCAGGCCGAGATGGCTATCGCCGAGGCCGACGCCGTCATCCTGGTGACGGACGCAGCCGCCGGGCTGACCGCCGCCGATGAGGACGTGGCCGATATCCTGCGCCGCTCACGCAAGCCGGTCTTCGTGGCAGCCAATAAGGCCGATAGCCCCTCCCGTCGTCTGGCCGCCGTAGACTTCTACGCCCTGGGGCTGGACAGCGTTTATCCCATCTCGGCCTTACACGGCACCGGCATCGGCGACCTCCTGGATGCGGTGGTGGCCTCCTTTCCGCCCCAAGCGGAAGAGGAGGAAGAGACGGAGGCGGTCAAGATCGCCATCGTCGGCCGGCCCAATGTGGGTAAGTCGGCGCTGCTCAACCGGCTGCTGGGGCATGAGCGCGCCATCGTCAGCCCTATCCCCGGCACAACACGCGATGCGATTGATACTGTGATGAACTGGGAGGGGCGGCCTGTTATCCTGATAGATACGGCCGGTATCCGACGGCGGGGGCGCATTGAGCGCGGGGTCGAGCAGTATAGTGTCCTGCGAGCACTCAGGGCCATCCAGCGAGCCGATGTCGCGCTTCTGCTGATTGACGCCACCGAGGGCGTCACCGCTCAGGATGCGCATATCGCCGGCTTCATCCTGGATGAGGCCAAGAGCGTCGTTGTGCTGGTGAACAAGTGGGATTTGAAAAAGAAAGACCCGCGCACGATGGACGAGTTCGGCCAGCACGTGCGCCTGGAGCTGAAGTTCCTGGACTATGTGCCGGTGCTGTTTATCTCGGCCAAGACCGGCCAGCGGGTGGATCAGGTGTTGCCGACGGCGCTACAGGTTTATGAGTCGCGGGCGCTGCGCATCTCCACCGGCGAACTGAACCGCATTGTGCAGGCGGCAACAGCTCAACACGCGCCCCCTAGCAAGGCCGGCAAGCGCCTGCGCTTCTACTATGCCACGCAGGCCAGCGTGGACCCACCGACCTTCGTGTTCTTCGTCAATGACCCCAAGCTGGTACACTTCTCTTACGAGCGCTACCTGGAAAACGCCCTGCGCGCCGCCTACAGTTTCCCCGGCACACCGCTCCGCCTGATCTTCCGCGCCCGCGAACGCAATGGCAGCAGGCAGCAGTAAGCGGACGCTGATACACACTTCCAATGAACGCAGACCCTACTGAACCACCCACTGCCCCGCCTGCAACTGCAGGTTGAGCTGGACCAGCTCCGGCCAGGTTCGGATGGCTTTGACCTGGGCGGCGGGGCCTGTCAGCATGATCTGCTGGGCCTCATAGCCGACGGCCCCAACCGCCCGCACAATCGCCAGATATTGCGCCGCCACCGGATCGTCGAATCCCGGGGCGCTGCCCACG
>CADDZL010000167.1 GCA_902812335.1 Chloroflexota bacterium
CCTGGGATGCGCTGGAGTCGTCCTGGTGCAGAACGTCTGCTGCCGGTGCGGACGGCGATCATGAGCCAGCGATTCGACGCTTTGTGGCAGGCGGCTTACAAGTCGCCCCTAAACTGAAATGCACCCAGCCCATTCGTACGCTTGTGCTTGCACAGTGCTGTGATATAATGGGTTGACGTTTATTAACAGATTGGTATTTATCTGGGAGATATAATTGAATTTCACTACCCTAGCCGCGCCGGGCTACGATCTCGTGCGCCTGCGCGCCGAGTTCCCGTTTGTGGCCGAGTGGGCTTATCTCAACCATGCCGGGGTCTCCCCACTCGCCCGCCGGGTGAGCGCGGCCATGCAGGCCCTCCTGGACGATAACGGTCGGGCGCTGGTGGACTGGGACCCGGACCATAGCCGTGCCTTGCTGGACACCGGCCGGGCCACGGTCGCCCGGCTCATTGGCGCCACCCCAGACGAGATCGCCTGGGTGCAAAATACGTCTGTTGGACTGAACCTCATCGCCCAGTCCCTGCCGCTCCGGCCGGGGGACAATGTCATTCTGTGCAACATCGAGTTCCCCAGCAACGTTTATCCCTGGCTCAACCTGGAGCGACGGGGGATCGAGGTGCGCCTGATCCCGCCAGACGGCGGTGGGCTGAGTCTGGCGGCGGCCGAAGCCCATGCCGATGCCCGCACCCGCGTCATCACCACCAGTGCAGTCCAGTTCCTGACCGGCTATCGGGCTGATCTGGCGGCACTGGGCGAGTTGTGCCGGGCACGAAACATGTACTTCGTCGTAGATGGAATCCAGTCACTGGGTCACATGCCGACCGACGTGCGTGCCTGGAAGGTGGACTTCCTGGCGGCGGGCGGGCTTAAGTCGTTGATGGGGCCGCCGGGGCAGGGGTTCTTATATGTGCGACGCGAGCGACTAGAGGAGCTTCAGCCGGTATTCGCCGGCCCGCTTAGCGTCGCCAACTGGGAGGATTGGCTGGATTATAATCTGACCTTCCGGTCTGGGGCAGCCCGATTTGAGCAGGGCACCTACAACTACATGGGCATCGCTGGCCTGGTCGAAGCCATCCAGATGTTGCTCTCGCTGGGATTGGAGAAGGTAGACGCCTGGATGCGTCACCTGACTGACCGGCTGATCGCCGACCTGGATCGATATGGCTACCGCATCCTGAGCAACCCTGACCCGCGCTACCGCTCCGCCATCATCTCGTTTGCTGTGCCGGGATCGCCGGAGGCGGCTTTTGAGCGGTTGAAAGGGGCGCGGGTGATGACGGCTGTGCGTGCGGGATATGTGCGTGTATCGCCACACTGCTATAATACCGAAGACGAGATCGCCCGAGTAGGTGAGGTCTTAGGGCCGGCCGACGGCTGAGGAGGGATGTAGATGGAGATAGCGCCAACCACTGCGCCACCTGCGGTGTCTGCGGCGGAAGGCTGGGAGCCCCCGCCGGTCCGCTCTCTCGAAGACACCGGCCTGAACATGGGCTTCCTGGCGGACCTCACGCTCAAGGTCTTGTACTTCGAGGGGTACATCTCCGGCAGCCGCATTGCCGAGATCCTCAAGCTGCCGTTCACCGGCATCGTGGACCGGGTCCTGGAGTTCCTCAAGCGTGAGCAACTGTGCGAGGTCAAGGGCGCAGCCGGGTTCGGCGAGAGCACCTACAATTATGCCATCACCAATAAAGGCAGCGAGAAAGCTCGCGAGGTGATTGACCGCAGCCACTACATCGGTCCCGCTCCGGTCACGCTCGACGCCTATACCCAGGCCATGCGTCACCAGCCTCTGCGCAACGTCATCGTCAGCGCCCAGGCGCTGCGCGAGGCGCTGTCGCACCTGGTGCTCAGCGATGCGGTGCTGGCCCAGATTGGCCCGGCTGTCAACTCCGGCCGTTCAATGTTCTTGTATGGCAATCCCGGCAATGGCAAGACCGCTATCGCCGAAAGCATCGGCCGTATGGTCCTGGGCGGCCAGATGTACATTCCTTATGCCCTGGAGGTCGGCGGGCAGGTCATCAAGGTCTTCGACAACGTCAATCATCAACTGGGTGAGGACTCCCGCAACGCCCCAGGGTCAGGTGGGGGCAAGATGCGGGTGTCGCCACGCGACCCACGCTGGGTTAATATCCGCCGACCGGTGATTACGGTCGGTGGTGAACTGACGCTGGAGAGCCTCGACCTGGTGTTTGACCAGACGAACAAGTATTATGAAGCGCCTTTCCAGATGAAGGCCAATGGCGGCATGTTCTTGATTGATGACTTCGGTCGGCAGCAAGTGCGCCCGCGCGACCTGCTCAACCGCTGGATCGTGCCGCTGGAGAAGCGCATTGACTACCTGACGCTGCACACCGGGCGCAAGATCGAGGTGCCGTTTGATGTGTTGATCGTGTTCTCGACCAACCTGGCCCCCAAGGACCTGGTGGACGAGGCCTTTCTGCGCCGCATCCGTCACAAGATCGAGATCTCCGACCCCTCCTATGATGATTACCGCGAAATTTTCCGCCGTGTCTGCCAGCAGAAAGGGGTCGTCTATGAAGATCGGGGGTTGGGTTATCTGCTGCAGGAGTACTACATTAAGCCGCGCCGCAAGTTGCGCGGGGTTCACCCCCGCGATCTGGTGGACCAGATTGTGGATATTGCCAGTTTTCTGGGTGTTGAGCCGCGCCTCACCAAGGAACTCATTGACAAGGCCTGCAAGGCCTACTTTGTTGAGCTGTGAGCGAATTCTTTAAGCACCGGCCGCTCAACCTTGCCCACCGCGGGGCGAGCTATGATGCGCCGGAGAATACCCTGGCCGCCTTTGACCTGGCGCTGCGGTTGGGGGCCGATGGCATCGAACTGGACGTTCAGCTTTCGGCCGACGGCGTGCCGGTGGTCATCCACGACTGGACGCTCGACCGGACGACCGATGGTCAGGGGCCGGTGGCCGCCTGGCGCTGGGCCGAACTGCGCACGCTCGACGCCGGTAGCTGGTTCGATTCCGCCTATGCCCGCCAACGCATCCCCAGCCTTGAAGACGTCTTCGCCGCTTTTGGCCGGCGGTTGCGTTATAACATCGAGCTCAAGGTGCGCGGCCTGTGGAGCAATGAGCTGGAACAGGCGGTCATCGCCATTATCCACCGGCACGGCCTGACCACCCGGGTTCTGGTGTCCTCGTTCAACCCGCTGGCACTGCGCCGGGTCGGGCGGCTGGAGCCGCACCTGGAAACCGGGTTGCTGCTGGCGCCGGAGCAGCCGATCTACCTGCGCCGGGCATGGTTGGCTCCATTCGTGCCCCATACAGCGCGCCTCCCCAAATATACGCTGGTGGATGCGAGCTACATGGCCTGGGCACGACGGCGCGGTTACCACGTCGGCGTATGGACGGTGGACGACCCCGCTGAGATGGTACGGCTGGCCGACCTGGGCGTGGACGCGATCATCACCAACCGGCCGGACGTGCTGAGGCAGGCACTGGTGGCCATCGGGCGTGAGCGCAGCAGCCGCCTCGCTTGAGCGACCGTTTCATCCGCTTCGCCTTCCACCTGCTGTATAACGAACTGGCCTGGACCTACGACTGGGTCAGCCGGGCGGTCTCGCTGGGACAGTGGCGGAGCTGGCAGCGAGCGGCGCTGCTACAGTTGCGCGGGCCGCGTGTGCTGGAAGTGGCCCACGGCACAGGCGACCTATTACTCGACCTGAGCGATGCCGGGTTTCAGCCGGTGGGGCTGGACCTGTCGCCGGCGATGGGGCGGATAGCGCAGCGCAAGCTGCAGCGCCATGGGCGGCAGACCCCGCTGGTGCGTGGGCGAGCGCAGCGGCTGCCCTTTGCCTCCGACAGTTTCCCCTCGGCAGTTACGACCTTCCCCACGGAGTTCATCCTGGATGCGGACAGTTTGCGCGAATTGCGGCGGGTGCTGGCCGCGGGCGGGCGGCTGGTTATTGTCGGCGAGGCGCGCTTAACCGGGCGCGGCATCGCAGTAGGCTTCCTGGAATGGCTGTATGCAATCACCGGCCAGCGCAGGCCCTGGCCACCCGACGCCGAGGCGCTGCTCCGGGCAGCCGGTTTCCAGGCCGCGATCGAGCGGCATGTCTTGCCGCGCAGCGAAGTAGTCGTGGTTGTGGCGCAGAAACTTGCATAAATGTGCCAGCGCTGGTATTATCAGTTCTGGCATGGATGCGCCCCAGATCCTGGTTGTGGAGGATGAGCCCGACATCGCCAGCATGCTCCAGGCCTGTCTGGAGCTATTCGGCTACCAGGTGGCCCTGGCGCGGACGGGCGCTGAGGCGCTGGTTGAGGCCAGGCAACATCCCCCCCGCGTCGTGATCCTGGATATGAAGCTGCCGGACACAAGCGGGGCTGAAGTCTGTCGGCAACTGCGCCAGGACCCGCCCACCGCCGGCGTGCACGTGATTTTCCTCTCGGCCATGACACAACGCGATGATATCACGCGCGGCCTCACGGCCGGTGCGGAGGACTACCTCACCAAACCGATTGACCTCCAGGTCCTCCACCGCCACATCGAGGCGGCGCTCTCCCAGGACCAAGAGCATCCTGTGCTACGCCCTGCTCCCTGACCCTCGTACCATTCCATCCGCCGCGCGAGTGCCCGATAATGGTCCTCACCAAGCGTAGTGGATGGAGTGGGGACGATGGCGTGGGTGGATCGATGCTATCTGGCGTTGGCAGCGGCAGATTGGGGATTTACTCTCTTCGGTGTGGGGCTGACCGGCCCCACCGGCGTCACTATCAGCGAGGCTAATCCGGTATGGACCTGGGTGATGGCGAGCGGCGGTAAAGGGGTGTGGGCACTCGCGTATGGGCTTCAAGTGGCCGCGATCTTCCTGCTGGCGCGGCATGGAGGGCGTCTGGGGCGGCTGGTGGAGGTGTCGGTCCTGGGTGCGACGGCGTTAAGTGTCATCGCCTGGCTGTCTGCTGTGCGTATGCTGTTCTGATGTGCTGCTATTTGAGTGGCAGGTCCCAGGCCGATCCCTCCCACTTGAGCGTATTCGGCCTGTCAGCCATTCCGTCAGCCTCGTGTCAGGCAAACCGGCCCAATGGATATATCATAGAGCTGATATCGCGCGGGCTGTGTGATCTGCCCGCCGCCTGATATGTGTGGACTGCGGTGAGTATCGTCGTGCTCTACGTCACGATTCCACTGGAGATCCTGATCACCCTGGCCGGGCCATTTGCCCTGGGCTGGTGGCTGGCGCGGCGTTATCACGTATCCTGGTCCCTGTTCGGTATCGGCGCGCTGATATTCGCCGGCTCTCAGGTGGTGCATTTGCCCCTGCTCGGCGGGTTGACGGCGCTGTTTCAGCAGCCGTGGATGCCCAAACCGGCCGAGGCGGGGCGCTTGCTATTCAACGCCTGTGTCCTGGGATTGGCCGCAGGCTTCTCGGAAGAGTTGGCTCGCTACGCCGGCTATCGCTGGCTGGCGCGGACGGCGCGAAGCTGGCGTGAGGCGCTAATGCTGGGGGCCGGGCACGGCGGCCTCGAATCCGTTGTCTTCGTTGGCTTGCCGGTGGCGATCACCTTCATCGCCATGGCCGCCAACCGCCCGCTCAACCTGAGCGGCCTGGGCGCTGCGTCGGCCCAGATCGCCGCCTACTGGTCTCAGCCGGCCTATTTGCCCTTGCTGGGTGCTCTCGAACGAGCCTTCGCCCTGGCCGACCAGACTGCCCTATCGGTCCTGGTGCTGCAGGTGTTCGTGCGCGGGAAGCCGTTGTACCTGTTGGCTGCCATTGGCTGGCACGCCCTGCTGGATGCAGCGGCAGTGTATGCCGCCAATTTCTGGACGCCGCCGGCGGTCGAGGGGTTGGTCGGGCTGATGGCGCTGGTGAGCCTGGGGGTGATCTGGTATTACCGGCCGCGCGTGGTCGGTGCCGCTTCGGCTGCGATGACGATGTGAGCAGGGGGAGGGGCAGCGCCTGATGATTGTGACTGAGGGATTAACCAAACGCTTCAACGGCACCCTGGCGGTGGACGGGCTGACGCTGGAGGTCCGCGAAGGTGAGGTGTTCGGTTTCCTGGGGCCGAACGGCGCGGGCAAGACAACCACGGTGCGCATGTTGTCATGCCTGATCGCGCCGACGGCCGGCACGGCCTGGGTGAACGGCTATCAGGTGGGGCGGGAGGATGGCGCCATCCGTCGCAGTGTCGGCATCCTGACCGAAGCGCCGGGGCTATATGAACGGCTGAGCGCCGAGATGAATCTGAGCCTGTACGCACGTCTGTATGAGGTCAAGGACGTGGCCGGGCAGGTGGAGAAGTACCTGCGTCTGCTGGGCTTGTGGGAGCAGCGCCACCAGCCCACCGCCGAGTTCTCTAAGGGCATGAAGCAGAAGCTGGCCATCGCCCGGGCACTGATCCACGAGCCGCGGGTGTTGTTTCTGGATGAGCCCACAGCGGCACTCGATCCGGAGGCGGCGCGGATCGTGCGAGACTTCATCGAGGAGATGAGGGTCGAAGGCCGGACCATCTTCCTGTGCACACACAACCTGGATGAGGCCGACCGGCTGTGCGATCGGATCGCCGTGTTCAAGCAGCGTCTGATCCAGGTGGATACGCCGCAGAACCTGCGGCAGCGGCTCTATGGACGCAAGGTCGCCTTCCGTCTGAAGGCCGTGACGCCGGCGTTGGTGGCCTGCGTGCAGGCCCTGCCCTTTGCCAGGGAGGTGCAGGCCGACGGCAACCAACTCATCATCGGGCTGAACGACCCGGAGAACCAGAACCCGCAAGTGGTACGGGCGCTGGTCGAGGCCGGGGGGGACGTGCAATATGTCGGCGAGTTGCGCCATTCGCTAGAAGAGGTGTATTTCAAGCTGCTGGGGGAGCCATGAAAGTCCGGGCGATCATAGACAAGGAATGGGCTGAGGCCTTCAAGAACCGCATGGTGCTATTCACCGTGGGCCTGCTGCCGCTCTTGTTCACCCTTTTGCCGCTGGTCATGATCCTCATTTTCCGCAACGCCCGTCCGGAGGACTTCCACAGTTCAGGCACGCCGCCGGCGTTCCTGAACAACCCGGCCTTCGCTGGCTTGAGTGACAAGGAGCAGGTGCTGGCGCTGATGGTGAACCAGTTCATGCTGTTCTTCCTGATCATGCCGCTGGCGATTCCGGTGACGATCGCGGCCTACAGTGTGGTGGGTGAGAAGCGCGAGAAGAGCCTGGAGCCGCTGCTGGCGACGCCGATCACGGTGAGCGAGCTGTTGTGGGGCAAGAGCCTGGCCGAGGCCATCCCAGGGGTGGTGGCGACGTGGTTCAGCTACATCGTCTACGCCATTGCGGCCCGTTTCCTGATCGAGAATGACCGCATCTACGCGACGATCGTCAATCCGATGTGGCTGTTCGCCCTGGTAGTGGTCGCGCCGCTCTTCACCGTGCTGGCGGTGAACGTGGGGTTGCTGGTCTCGTCGCGGGTGGATGACCCGCGTGCGGCCGAGCAATTGAGCATGTTTGTGATCGTGCCGGTGCTGGCCTTGTTCTTCGCCCAGATGGCCGGGGTGCTGTACGTGAGCCTCCAAACCATGATCTGGCTGGCCTCGGCGCTGGTGGTAGTGGACGCAGCGCTGATCGGATTGGGAAGCCGCGTATTTCAG
>CADDZL010000168.1 GCA_902812335.1 Chloroflexota bacterium
CGGTATCGCCCGGCCGTGGCCAGATTCAGGTTCTTGACATCGTGTTCAACGGTCATTGAGTGATCTTCTCCTGTTAGAGTACTGGTGTTAATCTATCCCTTCCTTAGCGCAATTCCCTCCACAAAGGGGCAATAGCGCCGGTAGCCCAGCCGCTCGTAGATGCGGATCGCGGTTTCATTGTCCTGGGCGACGTTGAGCACCACGTCGCGCACGCCCATTTCAAACAGGGCGGCCGTCACCGCACTGGTGCAGGCGGTTGCGTAGCCGCGCTGGCGCCAGGAGGGGTGGGTGAAGACATTGCCTACGGCAGCGATCCCTTCGGCCAGCGCGACCAGATGCGTCCCGGCTGCTGCAACCAACCTGCCGTCGCGCTCGACGCCGTAGAATACGCCCTGGGCCAGTTGCAGCGGCGTAAAGGCATCCGGCCGCTCGCCCGGCCCCATGCCCAGGTGATACAGCCGGTCGAGTTCAGCCCGGTAACCGGGCGAAAGGCGGACCAGGCCGGTTGCCGGGGCGGGCCGGAAGTCGCCCCGTCGCAGCCACATGCGCAACATCGGCACCGGCCGGGGCACATGGTAATAGGCGCGGATCCTCTCCAGGTGGATCATTTTGGCCAGCAGGGTAACCTGCTGCGGCCGCAGCGCCAGCCCCAGGATCGCTGCCAACCCTGCGGGCTCGCCCATGACAAACAGCGCCGGGGGCTCCAACCCCCGATACAGCAGCGCGAGTGTGCCCAGGCTATCGTTGTGTTCGGCCCCCCACCATTCACAATCCACGAAGAAGGCCGGCTCCAGGTCACCGAGCGCGTAGGCCGCGTACGGGCGGTCCGGCTCAAGGAAGTCGCGAATCTCGTCTTTGTCGGTCAGTCGGCGAACGTGCCACATGGCCTTAGCTGCCGGGTCTGTCCGCCGGGCTCAACAGGATGTCTAATGCTCCCTGGTCGTCGAAGTGTTGGCGGAAGCGGGCGACGAATTCGGGTCGGGTGTAGTAGTGGTTTTGTGGGCCGTGACCTTCGAGCGCGTAAGTCGCGGCCAGGCTGGCAATGCGGCCGGTGAGAAGCCAGGGCAGGCCCAGCGCCAGCCCGCATAGAACGCCGCCGCGATAGGCATCGCCTACGCCGGTCGGGTCCGCCTCACGTTGGGATAACACGGGCTCGATGACATACTCCTGGCCGCCGGCCAGAATGACCGAGCCCTGCCGGCCCTGGGTGATGATCAACCCGCCGGCGAGCGCCAGGACGTCGCTGCGGCTCAGACCGGTCTTGTTCTGGATCATGCCGAACTCGTAATCGTTGACGATCACCAGGTACGCGCCGGTGATGCCCTCCACCAGCTCCTCCGGGCTCAGGCGGATGATCTGCTGGCTGGGGTCGTAGATGTAGCGCAGGCCCAGTTCCTTGCATTCGCGGACATAGTTGACCATAGCGCGCGGATCGTTGGGTGAGATAATGGTGAGATCGACCGGGCCGTTGCTGTGCTGACGAAAGGAAAGCCTGTGGGCGTGGGCCATAGCGCCGGTGTAGAAACTGGCGATCTGGTTGCCGGCGCGATCCGTGCTGACGAAGAACGAGGCGGTGAACTCATCAGGGATCTCGACGATGGCGGAGGTGTCCACGCCGTGGGCCTCCAGCCAGGCGCGGTATTCGGCGAAATCCTGGCCGGCGGTCGCCATGATGCGGGGCCGCCCGCCGAGCAGCGCCAGGGTGTAGGCGATGTTTGAGGCGCAGCCGCCACGCTGCCGCCGCATCGAGTCCACCAGGAAGCTCAGGCTGATACGGTCAAGCTGGTCAGGCAGGATGTGATCCTGGAACCTGCCAGGGAAGGACATGATATAGTCGTAGGCGATGGAGCCGGTGATAACGATATTCACGCTGTGACGGTCCCGCTATCCATTCCCCTCAAAGCAGACCGCCATTGTAATCGGGGGGGCCTGAGGTGTCAAACGGGCGGTGGCCGTCCATCGCATCGCGCCAAGTCGCTCATCTTCCAGGTCTATGCTATCATTGTGTACGCATCGTACGATATACCCATAGCCATTCGCCCATCGGCCCATTCTATGTTATCATGGCCTATAAATCGTCATGCGCATCCTGATTGTCTCCGATATTCACGCCAATCTGGCCGCGTTCGAGGCGGTCCTGGCCGATGCCGGGGCGGTGGACGCGGTCCTGTGTCTGGGCGACATCGTCGGCTATGGGCCTGACCCCAACGAGTGTGTCGCCCGGTTGCGCGCGCTGAACCCGATCGTCAGCCTGTCGGGCAACCACGACTGGGCCACGCTGGGCAAACTGGATGTTGAGGACTTCAACGGCGACGCCCAGAAAGCCATTCGCTGGACGCAGACCGTGCTGACCCCCGACCATCGGGCCTATCTTGCCGGGCTGCCGCCGGATGGCCGGCTCGGCGACTTCACACTGGCCCACGCCAGCCCGCGCTACCCGGTGTGGGAATACATCCTCGACACGGTCACGGCCGCCGAGAACTTCGAGCACTTCAGCACCCCCTACTGCCTGGTCGGCCATACCCACGCAGCCTCCATTTTCCAGCAGATCGGCTCGAATGGAAGCTGCGATCTGCTTCTGCCGGAGTACGGCGTGCCCTGGGGGCTGGGCAAACAACGCCTGATCCTGAACCCCGGCAGCGTCGGCCAGCCGCGCGACGCCGACCCGCGGGCCGCTTACGCCATCCTCGACGACGAGGCCCGCACCTGGGAAGCGCGCCGCGTTGCCTATCCGATTGAACAGACCCAGGCCCGGATGCGCGAAGCCGGCCTGCCCCACCGCCTGATCGCCCGCCTGAGCTACGGCTGGTAGACCGTGAAAGTCCCTGGAAGTTGCCCCCTAGTAGTATTAATAAGACCGATGCTCCTGAGATCGCGGTGCTTACCCTTGTCACCTGGGCCGACTTTGGATACAATAGCTCCATAATCCATACCAAAATTGGATAATACCTCTTGTCAGCTTCCGAGGAAGAACATGCCGATCTACGAGTATGAATGTCAAGTGTGTGGCCATCATTTCGAGCGTATGCAGCGGTTTAGCGACGACCCCATCCAGGTATGTCCGGATTGCGCCGGGCCGGTGCGCCGCCTGATCAGCCCGGCGGGGATCATTTTCAAAGGCTCAGGCTGGTACATTACCGACAATCGCCAGCTCAGCAATGGCGGCAAAGCGACCACCAAGCAACTGGCCGCGCCGAAGGGGGCCAAGACTGAGTCGGCCTCGTCCGCCTCGGACGGCGCTGGGGAAGACTGAGGCAGCCGGGCAGGGGGACCGCAGTGGTCCCCCTGCTCTTCCCATGTGGCTGAAGCCTGCACACCCTTTCCCCTGAGAATACAACTGATGACACGGGGGCTGTCAGCATCTCTCCTGCCAGGCCGCGGGCACCAGCGCGGTCCGATCATCATTGCTTCCCGGTATCTGGTCCCTCATTCACTACTACTACATTGTTATCCAACCCTGGATGATGTATAATCTCCTCCGGAACAGCTCTGAGCGAGCAGGAGGTGACGTTGTCCGAGCGTAAGATCCGCGTCCTCATCGCCAAGCCGGGCCTTGATGGCCACGACCGCGGTGCCAAGGTTGTGGCCCGCGCCTTGCGCGACGCCGGCATGGAGGTCATCTATACCGGCCTGCGCCAGACGCCGGAGATGGTCGTCGAAGCCGCGCTGCAAGAAGATGTGGACGTCATCGGCCTGAGCATTCTGTCCGGCGCTCACATGGCCCTCGTCCCTCGCGTGATGGAGTTACTGCGCCAGAATGATCTGGGGCACGTGGCCGTCTTCGTTGGCGGCATCATCCCCGATGAGGATATCCCCGCCCTCAAAGCCCAGGGGGTGATCGAGGTCTTCGGCCCGGGCGCGCTGACCGAGGACATCATTGAGGTGGTGCGCCAGGCGGTGGCAAACAGAGATCAGCCGTCATCCGTCGTCCGCCCTCCATCTCTGTAGGCGTAGTATGGAGCTTGTAGACAGGTTGCTCGCCGGCGACCGGCGGGCGCTGGCCCGGCTGATTTCACAGATCGAGAACGATGGCGCTGAAGCGCGCCAGGCGCTGGCCGCCCTGTATCCCCATACCGGCCATGCCCACCTGGTCGGCGTGACTGGCGCGCCGGGCACAGGCAAGAGCACGCTGGTCAACGAGATGGCCAAGGTATGGCGCGGGCGCGGCCAGACGGTGGGCATCGTGGCGGTGGACCCGACCAGCCCGTTCAGCGGTGGCGCGCTCCTGGGCGACCGCATCCGTATGCGTGATCTGACCGGCGACCCCGGCGTTTTCATCCGCAGTATGGCGACGCGGGGCAGCCTGGGCGGGCTGGCGCGGGCGACCGGCGATGCGGTCAAGGCGCTTGACGCCGCCGGCTTTGACATCGTCATGATCGAGACCGTCGGGGCAGGTCAGGCCGAAGTGGATATCGCCCGCACCGCTCACACCACGCTGGTGGTTGAAGCGCCCGGCTTCGGCGACGATGTGCAGGCGATCAAGGCCGGGATCCTCGAGATCGCTGATGTACTGGTGGTGAACAAGGCCGATCAGCCCGGCGCGGAGAGCACGGCGCGCGCGCTGATGGCGATGCTCAGCCTGGGCAACTTGCGGCGGAACTGGCAGGCACCCCTTCTGAAGACGGTGGCAACAGAGGGCCGGGGGGTCGCGGAAGTCGTGGACGCAGTCATCCGGCACCGCGCTTATCTGGAGGCCAGCGGCGAACTGGCCCGACACGAACGCGCGCGGGTAGCCTCGGAACTGAACACCCTGCTGCGCGAGGCGCTGGTCGCGCGGCTGCTGCGCCGGGTCCAGGACGGGCAGCTCGAGGCCGCCATTGATCGCGTTTTGGCGCGTGAAGTGGACCCCCATACAGTGGTGGAGGAACTGATCGCATCGGTCGGTAGTAGTCCGTAGAGCAGCTTTCCGCCCTGAGTTGCCGATAAGCGCTGGTGAAATCAGCGTCAATCCGCGTTCATCAGCGTCCTATGCGTGAAGAAAGGGAGCAGATATGTCGGATAATAAGCGTATGTTCGGCGATATCCAGCTTCTGGCTGGGACGGCCTGTCCGGGGCTGGCCCAGGAGATCAGCGATTATCTGGGCGTGCCTCTGTTCGGCCGCGACGTGATTCGCTTCCCTAATGATAACCTGTTCGTGCGGCTACACCGCAGCGCGCGCGGCCAGGACGTTTTCGTCATCCAGACGTTGGCCGCGCCGGTCAACGACAACCTGATGGAACTGCTCATCATGCTCGACTGCCTCAAGCGCGATTCGGCCGGGCGCATCACGGCGGTCTTTCCCTACATGGGCTATGCCCGCAGCGACAAGAAGGACCAACCCCGCGTGCCCATCACCGCCCGCCTGGTGGCCGATATGATGGCCGTCGCCGGGGCCGACCGCTGGCTGACGGTTGACCTGCATGCCGGTCAGATCCAGGGTTTCTTCTGCATCCCCGGCGACGAGATGACCGCCTTTCATCTTCTGAGTGACTATCTCATCAAGAAGAAGCTGGAGAACGCCGTCATCGTCGCTGCCGACCTGGGCTTCGCCAAGAAGGGGCGCAACTTCGCGGTCAAGTTGCACATGCCTATGGCCTTCGTTGAGAAGCGGCGCGTGGGTAATGCGCCCAAAGCGGAGGCGCTCACCATCATCGGCGACGTCGAAGACCGGGACGTTATCATCGTGGATGACGAGGTGGATACGGGTGGCTCGGTGATCCAGGCTGTCGAGATCGCCAAGCAGCACGGCGCGCGCGATGTCTACTTATGTTTCACCCACCCAGTTCTCTCCGGGTCGGCGGTAGAGAAGCTGGCCGCATTGCCGATCAGGGAGATTGTCACGACCAATACCATCCCCATCCCGCCACACAAGATGCTACCCAATATCACGGTGCTGTCGGTCGCGCCACTGCTGGGCGAGGTCATCCGCCGGGTGCATGAAGGCCGCTCGGTAGGCGAGATGTTCAATGAGTAGGGGCGGCTCTCAGGCCCGCCCCTACTCCTGTGAAAGCCTCTTTTCCAGCACCCAGCACGGCTCGACAACGGTATGTACAGCCCCCTCCGCGTCGGTATACTGCCAGTGGCCGGGGTCCTCGGTGAAGACCCGGTAGCCCAGGCGTTCGTACAGTCGCCGCGCGCCGGGGTTCTCCTTGGCGGCGGCGATCACCGCCCAGGAGTAGCCGCGCTGGCGCAGGGCGGCCTCGGCGGCCTGGATCAGACGTGTGCCCAGCCCCTGGCGCTGAAAGGGTTCCTTCACGCGCAGGCTGTACAGGTAGCCGCGCTGCCGGCCGTCGGCGAAGACGTGGTCGCTGGAGGTGAGCTGGACAAAGACCTGACCCACCGGGTAGCCGTCAACGTCGGCGACGAGCATCAGCCGCCGTCCGACGCGCTGCTCCTCGAAGGTGCGGTGGAATAGATCACGAAAGTGGCGATACTGACCGTCCCATTCCAGCTTGGGCAAGTCCGCCTCGGTTGCCAGGCGGATCGTGCATTTCAGTATCCTGTCCTCAACTCGAACCATCATTACGACGCCCCTTCTCTTGGCGACCTGCTCAGGAAATTATCCGCCGATGATAGCATAGCGGTTGGTGTGGCGCAAACATGTCAGCTTGGGGCTGGGAAGGTTGAGGAATTAACGCGCGGCCTCTGCTTGTCACGGGCTCTGGTTTGTCCCCTGCCCGCGATGGCGTTATGATCGCTGCTGTGGAACTCCCCACCTCCCCTACCGGCCGCTTTCTCCTGAGTTGTCTGCGGCCGGCAGGAGACCTGGCCATCTCCTCAGAGCGGAGCGTCGTGGACTGGGCGCAGCTAATCGAGTGGGCGCGGCGCAACGGCGTGGCCCCGCTCGTCTACCGCCGCCTGGCGCATGCCCTGGCGCATGCCACCGCTGGCGTGCCGGCGGCGGCGCTGGACAGGCTGCGCCATGCTTACTATCAGAACGTCGCTGCTAACGAGGTGCGCTATCGTGAGTTAAAGCAGATCATAGCGGCTCTGGATACGGCCGGTATTCCGGCCGTTGTGCTCAAAGGCGCGGCACTGGCGCTGACGATCTATCCTGACCCGTCGCTGCGCATCATGGGTGACCTCGACCTGTTGGTGCGGCGTGAGCATGTCGCGGGCGCGCTGGCGGCCCTGGCACGGCTGGGCTACAGCAAGCCCGACCGGGGCTGGCTTTACTCTCCTGAGTTCCTCATGCGTTTTGGCCGTCATCTGCCCCTCCAGCGTCTGGGCCGCGAAGGCGCACTGGAACTGGAGATCCACTGGACTGTAATCGGCGAGCTGTGGGCCGGTTCTGCCACGGCAGTTGATGTGGCCGGGCTGTGGGCGCGGGCGGTCCCGCTCACCGGCCAGGGCTGGAGTGCTTATCAACTTGCCCCGCCCGATGCATTGCTCCACCTGGCGTTGCACGCGACGCTGCTGCATGCCTTCACCGAGCTGGGCCTGCGCATTTACGTGGACGTAGACCGGCTGGTGCAGTGCTATGCGGTGGGCGAGGGCGCGACGGCCTTCTGGGACCAGGTCATTGCGCAGGCGCAGCGGCTGGCGACGGCACTGTAC
>CADDZL010000169.1 GCA_902812335.1 Chloroflexota bacterium
CGCGGGGTGGTCCTGCTGGGCGTAGACTACGTGGACACGGAAAGCGCTGCGCTGGATTATCTCAAGCGCTTCGATGTCACCTACCCCAATGGGCCTGACGAGGGCACGCGCATTTCACAGGCCTACCGCATCCAGGGCGTTCCGGAGACGTTTTTCATCAACCGCAACGGTGAAATCGTTAATCTAAAGATCGGGCCGCTCACGTGGGACGAGTTGGCAACCCAGCTCGATAAGCTGGTGGCTGGAGCAGGGGGTTGATGCAAGCTGGCTCACTTCTGCTCGGCTTGGCTCTGCTAGTCGTAGTGGCAGTCTTCGTACTCCGCCCGCTGGCAGAGCGGCGCACGGATAATGGCGGAGATCGCTTGACCTTCTCCTATGGAAAAGGAGAGGAGACGGGGAGGGCCACCCGTGACGGCTTGCTCAGGCAGCGCGGCGCGATCTATGCCGCCATCCGCGAACTCGACTTCGACTTCGGGCTGGGCAAGATCAGCGAAGAGGATTACCGGCCGCAGCGCGAGCGCCTTGTGGCGCAGGGCGTGGAGGTACTTAAGCAACTCGACGCTCTCCCGCCGGACGGAACTGCTACATTTGAGGCTGAGATCGAGGCTGAGGTCAAGCGCCTCCGGCAAAAACGAGGCAGGCCGATGGGCAGGCGGGCCAGGAAGCCGGCCGCACCGAAGCAAGTCTCCGATGAAGAGATCGAGGCGCAGGTGCGGGCGCTGCGGCGGAGACAGACGCCGGCCAGTTCATTTTGCGCGCAGTGCGGGGCTGCCGTCCAGCCCGATGACCGGTTCTGCCGTAATTGTGGCGCAGCCCTGGGTTCCCGCGGGGAATCTGTTTCCGCGACAGGAGCATGATAGGACGACACGTGGTTCGTAGAGCTGCCTGGCCTGCGCTGGCCCTGGTCGTCTTGCTCCTGGCCGGGCACGCGCTGGCAGCACCGCCACAACAGACTCCGCCGCCGCAACTCCCCTCCGCCCAGGCTGGGGCCGCAGTTTTTTCCCAGCGTTGCGCGTCCTGCCATGGCGCGGGAGGGAAGGGCGATGGTCCCATGGCACGCCAGGCTGGCCTGACCATGCCCGACCTGACCGACCCGGGCCGTATGCGTGCGGCCCGCCCGGCCGATTGGTTCGAACTGATCAGCAACGGCACGGTTCAGCAGGGGGGCGCGATGCCACCCTTCGGCCAGGGATCCAGCCGCCCCCTGAGCGAGCAAGACCGCTGGAATGTCCTCTTCTACGTATGGACACTGTCCACGACTTCGCAGCGGATCGATCAGGGCAAGCTAATCTACTCACAGCGTTGCAGTACTTGCCACGGCGACGATGAGCGTGGACAGGGGCCGGGAGCCGCAGGCAAATCGGTGCCTGATTTCACCGACCAGGCGCGCATGGCGGGGCGCAGTCAAAATGACCTGTTCACGGCGATCTCCCAGGGCCAGGGGCCGGATCAGGCCATGCCGGGCTTTGCCGATGTGCTCAGCGAAGACGAGCGCTGGGCGGTGGCCGACTACGTGCGTGCCTTCTCTTATGGTTATGCCGCACCTGAACAGAAGCCAGAGCGGTACACCGTGGCTGGCCGGGTTACCAACGGCACTCCTGGGGGCAAAGTGCCCGCGAGTTTACCGGTCACCTTGCACGTCTACAACGCGGTGACCGAAACGGCGACCTTCACGACGACCGTGGCCGCTGATGGCAGCTATCGTTTTGCCGATGTCATGATCCCGCCCGATGCCATTTCGGAAGTCGAGGCCCGGCAAGGCGATGCGCCGTTTTACACGATGCCCTTCACCTATCCGTTGACCACGAGGGTGATCACCGTGCCGGTGCAGATATTCGATCTCACCGCCGATCCGTCGGTCATACGCCTGGATCAGTGGCACATCGTATTTCCCAGTGTCAGCGAGTCAGCTCTCGATGTCTTGGAGATCTACATCTACTCTAACACCAGCGACTACGCCTATGCGCCACCCGCCCAGGGGGCTCAAGGTCTGGGGACGGTGCGCTTCCCTCTGCCACGTGAGGCCACTAACATTTCCTTAATGCAAGGTGGGACGGAAACGACCTTTGTGCGGACGGATGAGGGGCTGGTGTACACTCTGCCGGTGCAGCCGGGCCAGCACACGATCGCGCTGGCCTACAGCCTGCCTTTCAACGGACGGACGACGGTCGAGCAGAAGCCGCTTTATCCGGTGGGCAGCGTCGTGGTATTAGCGCCCAAGGGCGAGATGACCGTGTCCAGCCCTCAGCTTAGCTCGCAGAGCGAGCAGCAATTGGACAATCAGACCTATCTGGTGTATGGCGGTGGCCCATTGGCGGCGGGCAGCTCCTTAACGCTGACGGTGGCAGCGTCTCAGTCCTTCCCGGTTGAACTGGTCGTCGGGGCCGGGTCTCTGGGGGCGGTGCTCATTGGCGTGGGCGTGTGGTGGTGGCGGCGACGGGTGGCTGTCCCCGTTGTGAGCCTGGCGGCTGACACTGAAGCGCGCCGGCAGGAGTTGCTTCAGGCGATCGCAGACCTCGACGATGCTTATGAGGCCGGTAAGGTGGACAACGCTACGTATGAGAAACGGCGGGCGAACATGAAGCGCGAACTGGTCGCCCTTATGAGGGGGAGAGGTTGATTGAAGTCCGCGGCCTGATCAAAACCTTCGGCCTGAAACCGGTGTTGCGCGGCCTGGACCTGGAGGTCGCGCCGGGCGAGTTTGTAACCGTGGTGGGGCCGAACGGCGCCGGCAAGACGACCCTCCTGCGCATTCTGGCGACGCTCAGTCGGCCGAGCGGTGGGCGTGTCCGTGTGGCCGGTTACGACTTGCCGGACGGGGCCGGAGCGGTGCGCCAACTGCTGGGGGTATTATCCCACCAGCCGCTGCTCTACGGCGATCTGACGGCTGAGGAGAACCTGCGCTTCTTTGGCCGGATGTACGGCGTCGAACAGTTGGGTGACCGCATCCGTGAGACGCTCAAGCTGGTTGGGCTAAGCGGGCGAGGGCGCGACCCGGTGCGCACATTCTCGCGGGGTATGTGGCAGCGCTTGAGCATCGCCCGTGCCATTCTGCACGATCCGCCGTTGCTCCTGCTGGATGAGCCTTATACCGGGCTGGACCCGGATGCGTCGGCGATGTTGGACGGGCTCTTGCGGGCCACGGCCGGTCAGGGCCGGACGGTATTGATGACGACGCACGACCTGGCGCGCGGGCTGGCGCTGGCCGACCGGGTCGTGATCCTTTCGCGAGGCAAGATCGCTTTCGCTGCCCAGCGGGCCGAACTGGATGCTGAGGGCTTTAGCCGGGTTTATCAGCAAGCGGTGAGCAGCAGGCAGTAGACCGTGGGCAGAGATGCTGAGCAGAGACGGTTCCCTCCCATGTCCGAGTCGCAGGTAGAGACGCAGCCGGCGGCACCGTTGCTAGAAGTCGTTGCCGCCCGGCCGGTGGAGGCGACACCGGCAGCAGCCGAAACGGCGTATCCGTTAGGCCAGCGCCTGGCTGGCTGGGGTAGAACCATGATCTATCCCTACTTCAGGGCGGTGGCAGCGGTGATCTGGAAGGACCTGAGGGCGGAGGTACGCAGCAAGGAACTGGTGACCGCCATGCTGATCTTCGCCATCCTGGTCATCTTGAGCTTCAACTTCGCGCTTGAGCTGCGTCTGGATCGCGTGGGGCTGGTGGCACCCGGGCTGGTATGGGTGATGATCATCTTCGCCGGTATGTTGGGATTGGACCGGTCTTTAGCGATGGAGAAGGATCGGGGTTGCCTGGATGGGCTGCTGCTGTGCCCGGTGGACCGAAGCGCGATCTACTTCGGCAAGACGATCGGCAACCTGTTGTTTATGCTGATCGTCGAAGCGCTCGTCCTACCCCTGTTTTCGATCTTGTTTAGCTACCCGCTGCTCAGCCCAGGCATCCTACTGATCGTGTTGGTGGGGACACTGGGGCTGGCGGGTATCGGCACGCTCATCTCAACCATGGCCGTGCATACGCGTGCCCGCGAGGTCATGCTGCCGGTCATGCTGCTGCCGCTGCTGATCCCGTTTATGCTGGCCGCGGTGAAGGCCACGCGGGGCGTGCTCGACGGCCTGGCGTGGAGCGAATTCCAGGGATGGGTGCAGCTCATGGTAGCGTATGATGCCATCCTGCTGGCAATGGCGTACATGACGTTTGACTACGTGGTGGAGGAGTAGAAGACGTGGCGAGTACTCGAACATTACGCTTAATGGCCGGGGTGAGCGCAGCCATGGTGGTGGTCGCGCTGGTGCTGGTGTTCCTGGTCGCGCCAGAGGAAAGGACGATGGGGCAGGTACAGCGCATCTTCTATTTCCATGTCGGCGCGGCCTGGGTAGGAGCGCTGGCTTTTCTGGTGGCGCTGGCGACCGGCGTCGCTTATCTGCGATCCGGCAAGGCCCGCTATGACTTGATCAGTCTGTCATCCATCGAGATCGGATTGGTGTTCATTACGATGGTGCTGATCACCGGCTCGATCTGGGCGCGGCCGGCCTGGAACACCTGGTGGGTGTGGACGCCGCGCCTGACAACTGCGACGATCATGTGGTTGGTGTACCTGGCGTACTTCATGTTGCGTGGCGCGGTCGAGGATCCGGACCGGCGACGCCGCTACGCCGCCGTGTATAGCATTGTCGGCTTCGCCAGTGTCATCATGACCTTCGTTTCAACCAGCATCCTGGCAGATACCCATCCGGCGCTGTTCTTTGGGGCCAACTCGCCCGAAACCAAGGGCGATTCACCCCTGGCGCCGGGGATGAAACCGGCCTTCTTCTTCAGTCTGGCGACGTTCACGGTGCTATATGTCACCCTGCTGCTATACCGGCTGCGGCTGGAGAACCTGCGTGAGCAGGTCGAGGCGCTCAAAGCGCGGCTGATGGCTGCGTAACCGACTTGTTAAGGAGCAGAAGCGATTATGCCTACAGAGACACCCAATACATTGACTTACCTGGTCGCCGGTTATGTGGTCTTCTGGCTGGTGACCTTTGTCTTCGTCATCAGCCTGGTGGCGCGCACCCGTAACCTGGAGAAGGACGTTGAGGTGCTGAGGTCGTTGTTGGAGGAGGAGCGGAAAGACAAGGCAGCGGGCCGTGAGCAGCAGGTAATAGGCACTGAGCAGTCCATTGCCCGCCGGTAGTTGCCAACTGCTTACGGCCTTTTCAGTGAGTAAGCCGCTTTACAGCGGCGAGGGACGAGAGACGGTATCATTGAGCCATAGAGGACGATGATGAGCAGCGCAGTCAGGCCAGAGACGCAGGAGTTGGGTCGCACGGAAGTGGGCAGATCGGCCACGCCGGGGGGAGTGCAGCCGGAAATCGGGGCACGGCCACTGGTCCATGCGCTACTGTTTGTGCTGGGTTTCTCGGCGATCTTCGTCGCGCTGGGCGCAGTCGTGAGTGGCATCGGCCAGCTCGTGTTCAGCCTGCGCGAGCCGTTGGCCCGAATCGGCGGCATTGTTATGATCCTGTTCGGCCTGGCCACGATGGGGGTGTTAAGCGCCCTGTCTCGCGGCCTGGCTTCGCTGCAATCGGACGATGATGAAGGCCCCCGCTGGTGGGAAGCGCCGGTCCGCTGGCTGAGAGCTGGCATTGAGGGCTTCATGCGCTATTTCTACGCCGACACGCGCCCCGATTGGGGGCAGCGCGGCAGGAGCGGCTATCTTTCATCTTTCTTAATGGGCACATTCTTCGCGGCAGGGTGGACACCCTGCATCGGCCCCACGTTGGGTGCCATACTGACCTTGGGCTACTCGACTGCCACGGTTGGTCAGGGGGCCTTTTTGCTGTCGGGCTACTCGCTGGGCCTGGCCATCCCGTTCCTGCTCTTTGCACTGGCGCTAGATCGGGCCACGGGCCTGCTGCATTCACTCAAGCGCCACATGCACACCATCCAGTTGGTGAACGGTGCGCTGCTCATCCTGATCGGGATCGCCCTCCTGACCAACCAGTTGACGGTCATCGCCCGCTGGGCGCAGCAGCAAAACCTGTACTTCGATGCCGGTTTCCTCGGTGGCGCGACACCGACCCTCCTCGTCGCCATGCTGGCCGGGTTGCTCTCCTTCCTCTCGCCTTGTGTCCTGCCGCTGGTACCGGCCTACATCTTCTACCTGAGCGGGCGCGCGGTCTCCCAGGCGGCTACGGGTTAAGGGGGAGATCGAGCGATGTCTGCGGCCAGGATCACCCGACGTCATATCGCAGCGGCGCTGGTGTTCATCGTCTTCATGTTGGCCGGCATAGCCTTTGCAGCCACTGTAGTGGGCGGCGGTTCGAGTAGCGCCACGGCAGCGAATGCGCCGGCATTCGGCGAGAAGTTCGCAGCAGAGTTCGCGCAGGCGGGGTCGCTGCTCAAAGTTGGGGATGTCGCCCCCGACTTCACCTTGCAAAATCTTGAAGGGCAGGCGGTGAAGTTGAGCGACTTCGGCGGGAAGCCGGTGCTCATCAACTTCTGGGCGACGTGGTGTGGGCCATGCCAGGTCGAAATGCCGGAGATCGAGGCAGTCTACCAGAAGTATCGCGCCCAGGGCTTCACCGTGCTGGCGGTGGACGTACAGGAACCGGCCAGCGATGTGCGCCGCTTTGCGCAAGAGAAACAGCTCTCATTCGTGCCGCTCCTGGACTCGGCCAGTGAGGTGTTCAAGCTCTATCAGGTGCGGGCGCTACCGACGAGCTACTTCGTGGACCGCCAGGGCAGGATCAGCGCCCTGCATCTGGGCGCAATGACCGGCGATCAGATCACCGGCTACCTGACCAACATCCTGGCAAAGCCGTAGTGATCGAGGTGGTGCTGTACACCAGGCCCGGCTGCGGATTGTGCGACGAGGCCAAAGCGCTCCTGGCTGACCTGGCCGTCCGCTATCCCCACCGCTTGACCGAGGTCAATATTGCCGCAGACGAAGCACTGTATCGGCGCTACCGGCATATCATCCCTGTAGTGCGCATCGCCAACCGCGTGACGTTACAGGCCCCGCTGGATGCCGGCCAATTGGAAGCGGCGCTGCGCCAGGCTAACCTCTCCCCCCAGCCTCTTCCCTAATAGAGGTAGGGAGGCAGGAGAAAGGTCTGCCGCACCCCATCCGGGTCGCCTGGCATCTCTCGGCGATGGTTCAGGATGAGGGGCAGATAAACTCGCTGGGGTGTTGCCACCGGCAGTGGCCATCGTCCTGGCTCTACCGCGCCAGCGGCTTGCAGACCGGGTCAAGGCGGCGTCGGCAACGGCGGCGGCGTTGGCGTGCCCGGCCCAGGCGTTGCGTCGGGCAGCCATACGCTGACGAAGTGGTTGCCACTGTAGTCCCCCGCCGCCAGCGGCTCAAGGCTCATCACCATCAGCCCCGACACAACCTGGAAGTCCGGGCCAGGCTGGGCGGAGGTAGGCGTATAGCCGGGCGGATACCGGACCAGCAGCAGGAACCAGGCGGGGTCGGCTGAGCCGGAGTAGTCCAGCGTGAACTGGCCGTTGCTGTCGCTGGTGGCGGTGCTCACCACCTGCCAGTCCAACCCCACGCTGCGGTACAGGCTGAGGG
>CADDZL010000170.1 GCA_902812335.1 Chloroflexota bacterium
AACTACGCCCATCCATCATGTGGTGATCATCTTCATGGAGAACCACACCTTCGATAATTACTTCGGGCTCTTTCCCGGCGCCAACGGCGCCGTCCTGCTCAGGGCTTCCAATCCTCCCTACCATGGCTGCGATCATAGCGGACCCGGTGAGCGGGCGGCCATTAATGGGGGGAGAATGGATGGCTTCAGCGCACCTTGTATCGTGCAGTATACACAGTCTGATATTCCCATCTACTGGACCTATGCCGAGCAATTCGGCTTGGGTGATAACTTCTTCTCTTCGCTCGCCACCAGCAGCACGCCCAATCATGTAGCTCTGCTGGCTGCTCAAGGGGCCGGTATGTTTCAATCCACCACGTCTGGCTGTGCCGGTCCGCACAACAACCTGGTGTACTCACTCACCAGCGTTAGCGCTGCCTACTGGGCCTATCCATGCTATAGCATCAATAGTCTGCCCCAGGTGCTGGATGGCGCGGGGATTTCCTGGCGTTACTATTATCCCACCGAGGTCGGCACCACTGAGCTTTGGAATGCGGTGGCATACATTGAGCCCATCCGTGATTCGCCGAATGTGATTCGTACGCCCAACCAGTTCATCACCGATGTGCAGAACGGCCAGTTGCCCAGCGTGAGCTGGGTGAAACCGACGGAGCCGGAGACCACCGATCACCCCCCGCAGGGACCAAACGGAAGCCAGAACTGGCTTGCAGCCCAGGTTAATGCCATCATGAATAGCCCCTACTGGGCGGACACTGCCATCTTCGTGACCTGGGACGATTGGGGTGGCTTCTACGATCATATGGTTCCTCCCAATGTTGACGCTTGGGGTTTGGGCCTGCGTGCCCCTCTCCTGGTCATTTCACCCTATGCCAAACCAGGTTACATCTCGCACCAGCAGGGCGAATTCGCTTCCTTCGATAAGTTCATCGAGGAAAATTGGGGACTGCCCAGCCTGGGCCAGCGCGATGCGCTCACCACGACCAGCGATCTGATGGATTTCTTCGACTTCGCCCAACCGCCGCGCCCCATCCTGGTTCTGACCCCTATCAGTTACTCCACGATAATAGAATACCCTCCGGTGGGGGCATGGATTAACGATACGATTGGAGGACCGGACACCGCGTTCACCTTTTCCGCCGTGTACACCCCGACCATCACCCCGGCCATCGCCAACGTCACCATAGACGGTGTGGATTACCCCATGACCAAAGTGAGCACACTCAGGTATGGCGCCTTGTATCAGTACACCACTACTCTGGCCGTGGGCACCCATAGCTTCAGTTTCACCTTCTCAGACCCGGCGGGTGGGACCGTCACCGTTCCCTACAACATCCCCTTCCCTGGCCCCGAGGTTCACCCATTCAGCCTGAGCAAGATATCCGTTTCCCCGCCGACCGTGCTGGTAGGCCAGCCCATCACCTTCTCCGTCAATTACTACTCGCCAGCACAGATCGTACCTGTCTTGAGTCAGGTGGTCATTGACGGTACGCCTTATCCGATGCAGCGCACAGGGCGATCTCAAGGCCAGCTCATCTACACTTACGTTACCAGCTCGCTGGCCGCAGGAGGTCATAAAGACCGATACCAATTCGATGACGGTTCAGGCGTAGCGACTTACGAAGGTAGGGGCGCTCAGGTCACTTCACTCCTCCTGTCGCAATCGTTTGTCACGCCGACAGTCGGAACTACCACGACGCCTTTCCTGTTTCAGACAACCTATACGGATGCTGCCGGCAATGCCCCCACGCAGGCGCTGCTGTACGTGGATAATACGCCTTATCCGATGACGTATGTCTCAGGTTCATACAGCACCGGAGCCCTGTATCAGGTGACGACGACCCTGCCGGCGGGCAACCACACATTCTACTTCGTTTTCAACGATGGGATCACCAGTTGGGCCGATCCGTTTGACCCTAACGTTTACGCCGGTCCCAATGTCGGGCCGGGGGCTCACCTTGTTCAGCCCGGGTCAATCATGGTACCGGCGGACTGCTTCTCACTAGATGCGCTAGAGTTCAGATCCTGTTCCGGCAGCCGAGAAAATGATAGAGATTAGGGGGAATAAACCACCCATGCATACGACTCATCGGCGTGTCACATCCGTGTCGGCCATCATCGCCGGGCTCACGCTCGTCATCGGGTTGGCGGTGACCGGGTTAGCGGCTGGCGCTGCGAGCCATGCATCCGGGCCGGTAGCCCTGCCACTGGCGACCAATCCCCTCGTGGTTGGCACCTGGAGCACCATCAGCAGCATGAACGCCCCCCGCGAGTATCAGACGGCGACACTGCTTTCAAACGGCCAGGTGCTCGTCGCCGCGGGCTGCGCTGATGACCCCTGTGTCGTCGTTCAGACCAGCGCCGAACTGTACGACCCGGCCACCGGCACCTGGAGCATCACCGGCAGCCTGAATCAGGGACGTGGTTATCAGACGGCGACACTGCTTTCGAACGGTCAGGTGCTCGTCGCTGGCGGATTGGGCAACAACGGCAGCATCCTGGCCAGCGCCGAGTTGTACGACCCGGTTACCGGCGTCTTTACTTACACCGGCAGCCTGAACACCGCCCGCTACCGCCATACGGCGACGTTACTGACCGATGGCAGAGTGCTCGTCGTTGGAGGCTGTTGCAGCGGTGGCGCTCCACTGGCCAGCGCCGAGCTCTACGACCCGGCCACGGGAACCTGGAGCACCACCGGCAGCCTGAACACCGCCCGCTCTCGACACGCGATGGCGCCGCTAGCCGATGGCAAAGTGCTCGTCACCGGCGGCTTTGACAGCGCTGGCAACACCATTGCCAGCGCCGAGGTGTATGACCCGGCCACGGGAACCTGGAGCATCACCGGCAGCATGAACGATGCCCGCCAACGCCATACGGCAACACTGCTGCCCAACGGCCAGGTGCTCGTCGCAGGGGGCGAGAACGACCTCTATCCCTACTACCTGGCCAGCGCCGAGTTGTACGATCCGGCTACCGGCGTCTTTACCTACACCGGCAACATGAGCACCAGCCGCCAGCGACATACGGCGACGTTGCTGGCCGATGGCACCGTGCTCGTTGCCGGGGGCAAGGGCAGCAGCAGTAATATGTCCGGCACCGAGGTGTACGACCCGGCCACCGGCACCTGGACGATCGCCGGCAACCTGAACACCGGTCGCTTCCGACACACAGCGACATTGCTGACCGATGGCACCGTACTTGTTGCCGGTGGCCAGGGCCCTCCCTACTTCGCTCTGACCAGTGCCGAATTGTATAGCGCGACGCCTGGGCCGACCGCCACGCCGACACCTGGGCCGACCGCCACACGGACACCTAAACCCAACATCATCGTCAACCCTGGCTTCGAGAGCGGACCCGGCATAGGCTGGACTGAGTTCTCCAGCTCCAGCCACGAGATCGTGACCACCGAATGGTCCCACACTGGCAGCTATAGCGCCCACGAGTGTGGCTATGATGCCTGCTCCGAGTACATCCAGCAGCAGATAGTCATTCCGGCCAATGGCTCGCTGGCCTACTGGTGGTACATGAGCAGCAACGAAGGCTCAACCAGCGCCAACGACTTCCTCAAGGTCGAGCTGTATTCTACGAGTGGCAGGCTGCTGCGGACACTGCGCACGTGGGATAACACGAGCACGCGCGATACCTGGTTACGCGATTCCATCAGCATAGCGCCTAAGGCGGGGCAGACGGTGTTGCTGCGATTCACGGCAACGACAGACGGGGCGCTGCCGACCAGCTTCTATATTGACGACGTGGTGGTGCGCTAGCAATAGCGCCCAGAGCCAAAGCTCTGGGCTAAAGCAACCGAGCCCCTGCGGGACTAGGCCAGCCCCGCAGGGGCTTCGCTCCCTCAGCACGGGCCTAAAGGCCCACGCCTCTTAGGGATTATACTTCGGCAAGAGAGTGTTACGGATGAAGTCGTAGAGTGAGACCCCGCCGTATTTGCCATTCGGCGAGGTTATTCTGGCTCTGGCATCCCATTCCCAATGGGCGATAGGGTAGACGAATATAAACCCGGTCTCATTCGGATCACTGGGGTTATAGACTTGAAGTTGAGCCAGAGTCTGCAGAATATCCGCCTCCTGGTCAACAGGGAGTTGCATGAACTCCAACATGGGATGGGCAAAGTCAATATACAACAGGATCAGTTTGAGATTCGTCTCCTTACGCATCTGACTCAAGATACTTGAAGTCGGCCTCCAGTTGGCGTTCATATCCACATCAAACACCGCAAACGTCGCCGAGTCGGCCGGGTTGGTTCGATTGACTGACGGGTTGAACTGTCCCAGATCCGCGATCCCGATCCCCTGCCAGCCCTGGCTGTAAAGTCGAGATAGGACCGTATCGGCTGCACCCGGACCACCCCGTCTGGCAATGGCGGACCAGTTATCCAGGCTGATGAAACGCTCAGATTGAGGTACACCCAGGTCAACCAGGTTCTGATACAGCGCCTGGGCTTCAGCGAAGAAACGCTCCGGGCCGTTCTTGAGATAGTTGCGACTGTCCAGGCGCGGGATGATAGTAGCACCAGGTGCGCCGTGCTGCATGGCCTGGACAAGGAAAGAGCCGATAGAGCCGACCGGGAATCCTCCGGCAGGACCTGGATCGCGCCAGGTGATCATGGCCGAACTCGACCTATCATAGTACTGAAGAGGCTGGCGAAGGGGCAGAGCACCGGAGTAGAACCGCTCCAGGGCATTGGGCTTCAGATCATCAATCATGCTCAAGACATCGTTGGGAGTGTAATAAGGGCCATCAATGCCATTATTCGATCCCGTCAGATGCCATTTTGTACTATCCCCAAATACCCGGATGCGAATAAAGCGATCCCCAGGCGGTGCGCTATGCACCCCCGGCGCGGCAGGTTGCACTGGCGTAGCCGTAGCCTTGGGCGCACCAGTGCCTGGTGGCAGGGTCGGCGGCTGTGTGGTCGTCGGAATTGCCGTAGCCATTACGGTGGCAGTCAGAGGCGCTGTGGTGGGCCAGGGCAGGGTTGGCACCTGCGTGGCGGCCGGAATGGCCGTAGCCGCTGATGTAGGAGCCGAGGTTGCGGTCGAAGGTGGCACCGGGTTGACTACGCCACAGCCCACCAAACTGATGACAAGTATGCTAGCCACCATGATCAACCATCCGTGCTTCATGACAACTTCTCCTTCTCGTATCAGGTGCTGAGCTTAGCTTTCCTTCTTACAGCCCCCCAATATGGATCAGGCTCGTTATCACCTGTTTGCCGGGATGTAAAATCTGTGTAAAAGCGGGTTGCTTACACCCGCGTTGAAGCGTTTGGCTAAATTGGGCCTGTAGATTATGATCGCATCCGGAAAGAGATTGGGACCATGTCTGAAGCGAATACGAACCCACCTCTACTCTCCATCGTCATTCCGGTGTACAACGAAGAACGCCGGTTGCCCGCCAGCCTGGCGCAGATTGACGCCTTTCTGGCGACTCAACCCTATTCGGCTGAGGTCATCATTGTTGACAATGCCAGCAGCGATCGGACCGCCGAGATCGGACGTGACTTCGTGCATGAGCATCCCTATGCTACCCTGCTCTACGAGCCGCGCCGGGGTAAGGGCGCGGCGGTCAGAACCGGCATGTTGGCCGGACGCGGCCAGTATCTGTTTATCTGCGACGCCGACCTCTCTATGCCTATCGCTGAGGTGAACAAATTCCTGCCGCCAGCGTTGGATGACTACGACGTCGCTATCGCCTCACGTGAAGCGCCAGGGGCGGTGCGCTATGAGGAACCGGCCTATCGCCACCTGATGGGACGGATATTTAACCTGATCGTTCGCCTGCTGGCGATCCCCGGCTTTCAGGATACACAATGCGGCTTCAAGTGCTTCCGGCGCGAGGCCGCCCGTGACATCTTCCCAGCGCAGACGATCAATGGCTGGGGCTTTGATGTCGAGGTGTTATTCATTGCCCTGCAGCGACACTATCGTGTGATTGAAGTCCCCATCCATTGGTACTACCGTGCCAGCAGCCGCATCAGCCCCATCCGTGACTCGCTGCGCATGGTGCGTGAGGTAATTCAGGTGCGCCTGAATGGCTGGCGTGGGCGGTATAATCACCCTACGCCTGTTCACGAGCCTGGACCGGTGCCGCGAACGTGAACGATGGATCTGAAACAGTACTCTCTCTAACCACGTCTCTTATCTTCAAGCTACATCCCTGATCCTCAGACTACATTCATCATCCTCTAGCTACGCTCATTATCGTAGATGGGACCAAAGCTCTAAAGAATTAGTACCACAGTCAACTAACCTCTGAGTGCATCTTGTCTTATGATGCACTTGCCATCCACGCCCGTCCACCCGGCCATCCCTCACTAGGGCACCCTTGAGGCTTCGCCCTGACGGACTCGAATGCGAAGGGATGCCCGAAAGAAATACTGTGTGCAGCCTGACGCCACACAGCAGAGGAGAGCAATCAATCATGAGACCACACAGGCTTAGCGCATCAGCGCTCATCGTCAGCCTGGCGCTGCTGACTCTGCTGGGCAGCGGGGTTGTGCCCATCGCTGCCCAGAAACTTCAGCCAATCGGTTCCAGCTCACACGGGCTTCGCCCCGTGCTCCACAACTCCTGGCACAAGCCGCCTGCCTCCTCTTCCCATTCGCTAGGAGAGGGAACAGAAACAAGAGCCCGGCCGCAATCTCTGGATGTGGAACTTGCCAGTCAGCTCGGCGGCATCACCTACTCCGCCGCGGTTCAGGGCTCCTATGCCTACATGGGCATGGGACCACGCCTGGTCATCGTGGATGTCTCCGATCCCGCCAACCCCATCGTCGTCGGTCAAACGGCCGTGCTGCCCGGTACCGTCGAAGCCGTGGTCGTGGCAGGCAGCTATGCTTATGTCGCCGCTGGCGATGGGGGCCTGCGCATCATCAACGTCGCCAACCCCGCCGCCCCCACCGAGGTCGGCTTCTACGATACCCCAGCCTACGCCAATGACATAGCTGTGGCGGGAAGTTATGCCTACGTCGCGGATAGCCCCATGCGCTACATTACTGCCACCACCGGCCTGCGCATCATCAATATCGCCGATCCGGCCACCCCCACTGAAGTCGGTTTCTATGACACCCCCGGTTATGCCCAAGGGGTAGCGGTAGCCGGAAACTATGCCTATGTCGCCGATGGCGACCATGGCTTGCGGATTATCAACGTCTCCAACCCCTCCGTTCCTGCTGAGGTCGGCTCCCTGGATACCCCCGGCCTTGCCGGCGGGGTGGCCGTGTCTGGAACCTACGCCTACGTCGCCGATGGGGAGGTCGGCGGCCTGCGCATTATCAATGTTGCCAATCCCGCCGCCCCCACCGAGGTCGGCTCTTACGACACGCCGGGGCAGGCTTATAAGGTGGTCGTAGCGGGGACCTACGCCTATGTCCCTGACGGCTTCCTTGGCCTGCGCATCATTGATATTTCTAACCCAACAACGCCCACCGAGGTCGCTTCCTATGTCAGGCCAGGACACACAAGGGGCGTAGCAG
>CADDZL010000171.1 GCA_902812335.1 Chloroflexota bacterium
GGCCCAGTCGTTCAAATTCACCTTGCGCGGTGATGTGGTATCGGCAGGCGTCGGGTTGCGCGGCAGCGGCGCCGGCAACATCACCGTTTCGGGCATACCGGCCGGCGCCACAGTCTATCGAGCCCTCCTCTATTGGGCCACCATTGGCACCGATAACACCTTCACCTCAGTTACCTTCAGCGGCGGCGGCGTGAATGGGGCCTTGATCGGCACGGCAGGAGATACGTGTTGGGGGGCCCAGCATAACTTCACCTATCGTGCCGATGTGACCGGCATCGTCAGCGGAAACGGCACATACTTCATCGGAGGCCTGCCCTATGGCAGCCCTTCCACAAACGACTCTCAAGGGGCGTCCCTGGTCGTGATCTATGCCAATCCTTCGGCCCCACAAAAGACCATCACCATCAACGATGGGGCGGTGTCGCTTATAGCTAATGATGCTTACACCGACACGCTATGGGGCTTCGACCCGCTCCCATCCGGCCCGGGGAGCCAGGCGAAGGTGACGTATATCGTCGGCGATGGTCAGGCTGCTTCGACGGACGGGAATCTGGTGTTTAGAGGATCGGTCATCGGATCGAACGTCTTTGTCGGAGGCGATGGGAACTACTGGGATGACCTGAGCTTCGACGTTTCGCCCCTGGCCACAGCAAGCGTGCTGACCACAACGGTCAACAGTGGGAATGACTGCCTGCTGTGGGTAGATACCGTGTTTTCGGTGACATCCTACTACAAGGTCGATCTGCCTATTAAAAGTAATTCTTCATCACCCGACCAGAAGCCAGGGGGATGCTCATGAAGCGACTGTTCATCCGCGTGCTGGGGCTGGTGTTCGTTGCCGGCGGGGTCTCCGGCTTCATTTTTTGCATCGCTGCCCTGGTTATCATGGGGCGCACCGGTGAGCAGGTGACCGCCGGCGTGATGGCTCGCGTCGAACTGGTGAGCCGCGCCCTCGATACCACCGCCGACGGCCTGTCCCTGGCGGATGCGTCGCTGAGGAAAGCTCAGGGCACGTTCAGCCTGATGATCACGGCTACGCACAGCCTGGCCCAAAGCATCGGTGATAATAAGCCGCTGGTTGACTCATTCGCCACCCTGGCCGGTGAGGACCTGCCCGCCACCATCACGGCCACCCAGACCTCACTGGCTGCAGCCCAGGCCAGTGCCAAGCTGGTGGATGACACCTTGTCACTGCTATCGGCCTTGCCGTTTGCCCAGGGGCTTCACTATGCACCTCCGGTTCCACTGCATACCAGCCTGGCCGAAATCTCACACAACCTCGACGGTCTATCGGCTTCATTTCAGAAAATGCAGGCCGGCCTGCATACCACCTCCGGTAATCTGGAACGCGTCGCAACCGACATCACCAACCTGGCCGATAAGATGGATGAGATTGCCGGCAGCTTCGTGGATGCGCAGGGGGTGATCGGCCGGTATCAAGGAGTAGTAGCCGGGCTGCAGGCCGACCTGCTCAGGCTGCGCAGCGGCCTGCCCGGCTGGCTCCGTCTGGCCCGCTGGGGCATCTCATTGGTTCTTGTCTGGCTGGGCATTGCCCAGCTTGGCCTGCTGGTGCAGGGACTGGGGTTGATCAGGTAGTAAGTAGTAACATTTGTCATGCCTTATCATGACAAATGTTACTACCTCCCCGTGACAATGCAGCATTAATAATGAAGCCATTTAGCACTCTCTTCATCGTCATTGCGATCCTGCTAAGCGGCTGTAATGCCAATGCCAACGCGACGCCGACGCCGGTGGGCACACCGGTCCCGACGCCGGATATAGCTGCCACCCAGGCCGCAATGGAAGCCACTGTCAAAGCCAGGGTACTGGCGGATATAGCGGCTACTCAGGCTGCTATCCCCACCAACACACCGACGGCAACTAGCACCTTCACGCCTATGCCGACGGATACCCCGCAGGCAACCAACACGCCACTGCCGCCGACAGATACGCCCGTTCCGCCGACCAAGACACCGCGTCCCACGAACACTGCCCCAGCCCGACGCCGCGTCCGACGCAGCCACCTCCCACTTCAACGCCAGGCGCGATCTCCATCGCCGTCAACGTCAAGGGTTATGAGTCCTGGGGCCGGCCCGTACAAGGGTGCGCTTTGTTCGACAACCGCAGCGCGGTGCGCAAGTTCAACGTCGAGGTCATCGTCACCAACAACTCGGCCCAGAACATTGACGACTGGGATTTCGTTTTCTACAACAATACCGGTGGCCCGGTTATCATCACCTGCTACTACTTCTACGGCGCCATCCTGCCTATCCACCCCGGCGAGGCCAGATCGGTCACCTTCGCCGCTTTCCTTGAAAATGACCAATATGTTGGGCAAATGGAAATGTCCTTCGAGCCGCAACACTATACCTACCGACGTTGCTTCACGCCCGAAGGTGTGCTCAAAGGTTGCTAAGCATCAACGCAGTTGTGGGCTATAATGTGCCTCCATAGCGCTCCCTGAGTTTCCATGAGTGCTTACGGTTCTGATATGAGCACGCCCTCGGCTTCAGCCATTCATATTCTGGGCGTGCGCGTGGACGCGGTCACTTACGCCGAGGCCCTGCTGCGGATCGAGGGCTTCGTGCGTGAGGGCGGCCCGCACCAGGTGGTGACGGTCAATCCGGAGTTCATTATGGCGGCGCAGCGTGATGCGGCCTTCCGCGATGTGCTCAACCGCGCAGCGCTGGCCGTGCCCGATGGGGCGCGCATCCTGTGGGCGGCCCGCCACCTGGGCCGGCCGCTTATTGAGCAGGTGAGTGGCGTGGACCTGGTGGAGCGCATCGCTGCCCGCGCTGCCGAGACGGGTTGGCGCTTGTTTCTGCTGGGCGCGGCGCCGGGTGTGGCCGAGCGCACCGCAACGGTCCTGACCACACGTTATCCTGGCCTGAGCATCGCCGGGACCTACGCCGGCTCACCGGCGCTGGAGGAGGAAGAAGGGATTGTAGCGCGTATCCGCGCAGCTCAGGCCGAGATTCTCTTCGTGGCCTACGGCGCACCGGCGCAGGACCTGTGGCTGGCGCGCAACCTGGCACGCACCGGCGCGGCGGTGGGCATGGGCGTGGGCGGCTCGTTCGACTATATCGCCGGTGCCGTTAAGCGCGCTCCGCTGTGGATGCGCCAACGCGGCCTGGAATGGCTCTATCGGCTCATCCGCCAGCCCTGGCGTTGGCGACGCATGGCGGTCTTGCCGCGCTTTGTGATTGCGGTGATGAGACAGTCGTCAGTAGCCAGTAGTCAGACTATTTTTTAAGCGGAGCCCGGTTTGTTTTAAGTGCCAGCACTGCGCATCTGTGCTACAATATCAGCGATCAGTGGTCACTGACCAGCGGTCACATCTGACCGCTGGCTATTGACCACTGGCTGCTGAGGTGACATGATTCTATCGGACCGCGACATCAAACGCTATCTGAAGGATGGCAAGATCAGGATCACGCCGCCGCCCGATCTGGCAGTGCAGCTCGGCTCGTGCTCGATTGATCTGCGCCTGGGCAATACCTTCCTGGTTTTTAACCACAGCCGCCATGCCTTCATAGATGTGCGTGAGCAGGCCGTGCCTAAGGACATCATGAAAGAAGTCATCGTCCCCGATGGCGAAGCCTTCGTGATGCAACCAGGGGCGTTCGTCCTGGCAGCGACTGTCGAGAGCGTCGAACTGGCCGATGATGTCGTGGCCCGGCTGGAAGGGCGCTCCAGCCTGGGCCGTCTGGGCATCATCGTCCATGCCACCGCTAGCGTCTTCGATCCCGGCTGGGTGGGCAACGTGGTCATGGAGTTGGGCAACCACGGCGTGATGCCGGTAGCGCTCTACCCAGGCATGCGCATTTGCTCGCTGACCTTCGAGCCGGTCTCCAGCCCGGTCGAGGTGCCCTACCGCAGCAAGCGCGGCGGCAAATACGCCGGCCAGACCAAGCCCCAGGCCAGCCGCATCTCGGACGACGAGGATGTGAAGGCGGTCCAGCCGGAGCTACCGTTGGAGTAGGTGACAGCCATATGACGAACTTACCCCTGTTTGAACAGCCAAAGCAGATCGCGAATTCCTTCAGCCCGACCGCCGACCTGATCCTTTATCAGGGCGACGTGAGAGATTTCGTTGCTACTATTCCTGACAATACGGTCAGTCTTATCATCACCTCTCCCCCCTACAACCTGGGCAAGGACTACGAGGACCGTGTCTCCATCGAGCGATACCTGCAAAGCCAGGCGGAAGTGATTGCCGAACTCTATCGTGTGCTCAGAGAGGATGGGAGCATCTGCTGGCAGGTCGGCAACTTCGTTGAGGACGGTGAAGTCTATCCTCTCGATATTCTCTATTATGATATCTTTAAGAAGCTCAACCTCCATCTAAGGAACAGGATTATCTGGTACTTCGGGCATGGGCTTCATGCCTCAAGGCGTTTCTCAGGCCGATATGAGACGATCTTGTGGTTCACGAAGAGCCACAACTATGTGTTCAACCTCGACGCAGTCCGGGTCCCTTCGAAGTATCCGGGCAAGCGTCACTACAAAGGGCCTAACAAGGGAAAGCCGTCAGGCAATCCGCTGGGCAAGAACCCTTCGGACATCTGGGAAGTATTGGCTCAGGACTGGGAGACGGCTTTGTGGGATATCCCGAATGTAAAGTCTAATCATCCAGAGAAGACCATCCATCCATGCCAGTTCCCCATCGAACTGGTCGAGCGGTGCGTGCTGGCGCTGACTAACGAAGGCGATTGGGTCTTTGACCCCTACGTAGGGGTAGGCTCTTCGCTGATCGCTGCTATCAGGCACCATAGGCGGGTAATGGGGTGTGAGAAGGAAGCCGAGTACGTTGAGATTGCTCGCGACCGTCTGCGAGCCTATTTCAACGGAACACTTCCTATCCGGCCCATAGGTAAACCTGTATATGTGCCAAGCGGTCGAGAGAGGGTGTCCCAAATCCCGGATGAGTGGAAAGATACGTCGCTGAGGAGACTTCTGGAGAAGAAAGGCGACTATCCATGATCATTGGAGGCGTATACTCCTTCAAAGGCGGGGGAGAGATCATCGCATCGAGGTACCACTCCGAGTTGCGCGAGATCGAGGAGGTGATCGCTTCGGTCGAAAGCACAACGTACAAGATCAAAGTCAGTAAAGAGAAGACGATGCTTGGCAGGATGCTGTACAAGCCGGGGGCTCTGAACGCGGCTTTCAGGCAGGAGTTTGAAGCTCGCGGCTGGCGGAAGTATAAGGTTCCGTGCGAATATCCGACAGAGTATTATACGCGCGGCTATGTGTCTAGGGCCTCATCCAGGGGTGCCTTTCGAGAGATTGACTTTGTGAAGAACCGGGTAGGAGTGGAGGTTCAGTTCGGGAAGTATGCATTCATGGTCTACAATGTGTGTGCTAAGATGACCATTTTCCACAACCTAAACGTAATTGATGTCGGCGTCGAGATTGTGCCCCTTAAGGACTTTGTGGACGAAATGTCAACGGGGGTTTCGTACTTTGAGCAGTTCGTCTGGGACTTAGAACATCGTGGCGTGGCCGACATTGATATTCCGGTGCTGGTCTTGGGAGTGACGGTCTAGAAGCCACACCGTCCTGCCTCAGACGCCAGTCATCGCCAACAATACGACAATAAGAGGAGATAGCCGTTATGCGACTTTCCCCCTGGCCTATTCTATATGAAGACCTGCTGCGCATCGGCGACCTGGAGAGTTCGGCTGGCGTGTGTACGCTGTGGACCAAGCGCGATACCGTGCGCGACCAGCTCGATCCGCACAGCTATTGCGTCGTCGGCAACCTGTACCGCTCAGCCGGCATCTCGGCCATCATCCGCAATGTCTGGGCTAACCCCCATCTGCGCACGATTGCGCTGTGGGGCACCGACCTGTCCGATAGCGGCGATGCGTTCATGGCCTTCATGCACCACGGCATCAACGCTCAGCATGAGATCATCGGTGCCAAGGGCAAGATCGAGAAAGAGATTGACCACGAAGCGGTGGAACTCTTCCGCCGCTTCGTCCAGGTGGTGGACCTGCGCGGCCAGAGCATCGAACGGCTGAAAGAGTTCCTGGCGGCGACGATGCGTCAGCCACCCTTCGCCGAGCCGCGCACCTTCCCCATCGCCGAGCCCGATGTCCGCTCCTGGCCCGCTGAGATCAGCGGTTTCCGCGTCCAGGGGCCGACGGTGGCTCAGACCTGGCTCAAGGTGCTGCGCACGATCATGCGCTATGGCCGGGTGAAAACCACCCGCTACGGCAATACCAAGGAATTGAAAGAGGTCTTGAACCTGGTTGCCATCGTGGATAGCGAGAACCCCGACGACATCTACTACCCCGAATATCTGCCGATGGGCCGCGACCAGCTTGAGGCCTATTATCCCCAGGTGCTCGAAGCCCGGCCTATCGAGGGCACGTCATACACCTACGGCATGCGCCTGCGCAATTACGATGGCATTGACCAGATCCAGGCGATGATTGACCTGATCCGCGCCCGGCCCGACTCGAAAAAGATGTTCGCCTCAACCTGGAACGTCGCCATTGACTCGAAGGCGGCGATGAAGGGCGATTCGCCCTGCCTGACGCAGATCAACGGCTCGGTGCATGAGAACACATTCTATCTGACGGCCCACTTCCGCAGCCAGGATATGTTCAATGGCTGGCCATCCAACATGTTCGCCGTGCGCAAGCTGCAGAAACAGATCGCCGAGGCGACCAACCTGGCGTTGGGCTGGACGACCATGATTACCCATTCAGCGCATCTGTATGCCTGGAGCTGGGATTCGGCCGAGGAGATCATCCAGAACTGGTACAAAGATGCCGAACCGAAGGGGGGTCTGGAACTCGACCGGCGCGGCTATTTCATCATCACAACCAACGGAGGCCGCATCACGGCCACATTCTACTCGCCCGATCACGACGAACTGTACTCGGTTGACGATGTGAGCGGCAGGCGGCTATATCTCAAGCTGGCCCAGGCTGAACTGAGCCTCCAGCCCAGTCACCTGCTCTATCTGGGCTACGAGATCCATAAAGCCGAGACGGCGCTCAAGCTGGGCATCCCCTATGTTCAGGACCGGGCGCTGGACCTGAGTGTGGAACGTAGCTTGTAGATCGCGCCTGTGGCGTGACATGGCTGTTACATCCTATGGACCGGCGTGAAGCGCGGCTCCTCGATGCAATCAAGCGCCTGATCCACCTCTTTGAAAGGGATGACCAACCGAGCTACGCCAAGCACTTCCACCACTGCCGGGACGATTCGGGCTACGCTATCGAGCATGGTGCGCCGCGAGAAGAGAAGGCCGCAATTACAGGCGTTCTCAGATCCGTATACCGCGGGACGATGGGAGGCTTCCGAGAGAATTACCGGTCTAAGGATGTTGATGGTCCAACGCCCGTGATTATGGTACAATCTGACCCATGCGCTGGCGCGTTGGCC
>CADDZL010000172.1 GCA_902812335.1 Chloroflexota bacterium
CGCCCTTACGCCCGAACCGGTCCACCAGCGGGCCGGTGACGGCGGTTGCAGCCAGCCCCGTGGCCGAGTTCAAGGTGAGCAACAGCGTGACGCCGGTCAGCGGGATGGCGAGTCGCTGGCGCATGTAATGCTCATAGACACGAACTACAGAACCCCTTCATCATGACGGATAGGCTGGTGTTGTGACGAGAAAGGAGAGAGGAAGGCCGGGTGGTCTATGTGACCGCCGGCGATCTCAGGCGGGTGAACGCGGGCGACTGAGAGCGACACACACAATTGAATAGCGCATGACCCCAGAGGGCCGCGTCCTGGCGGCCCTCTTTCTTTGCCTGAAAGGGGCCGCCGTCGCGCAGGGGCCGTGAGGGATGGCGGGCGCACTGCTGCGACGGCGACGCAGCCGTCCGTCAAAGCTTCGGACGGCAAGAGGATTGTATCGCAGTATGGCCGGCCTGTCCAAATGTCGGCCACCTATTTTGTCGTTTGTTGTCGTTTGTTGTCGCCGCCCACGTTCGGTTTTGGCGTGGTTGTTTTAAGCCATTCGGGGGTTTTCTGCTTTACAGGCGGCGGGGATTGGACTAAAGTTTTCATAAAAATTTTGTAGATGATAAGGATTCTGGGCTGAGGGTCGTCAAGCGTCGTTGATAGCGGAGGACTGTCAGGCATGAGGCGGAGAAAATATTATGCTCTGGTGATGGCGGATGAGGAGTTTGAGCTGTTGCGTGGGCTGGCGGATCGCGATGGGCTAAGTAAGGCTGGCGTGCTCAGGCAGTTGCTGCACCAGGAGGTTGAGCGGCGTCGTCGGCAGGACGCGCAGTTTGCGAGGGAGGTGGTGGCCGATGAGCGCCCGGATCGTCTCGACTGATGCTCATGACGCGCGCCGTGCGCTGGCCGAGGTTGTGCGGCTGCTCCTGGCCGCAGCGGAGCGGCGGCGGCAGCGGCAAGTGACGCCGGAGATCGCTGGCTGGCCGGCCGGACGCCGGGAGGTGAGGAGATGAGCGAGGCGGAGATATTGGATGAGGACCGTATGGTATATGCCCGTTTCGGCGGCGACAAGGAGATCCGGATACCTGATGGACCGCTGGTCAATGTCGGCCAGGTGGTCTGCTCAGCCGGGCCGGGTGAGGGCTTCGCCCTACTCCCTTGGGCCCTCTTTGACTACGCGGGACCTCTCGGCCTGACGCCGGCACGTGCATTTGTGCTAACGGCACTCATGCGCCATGCATGGACCTTCGGCGGAGAGGTCTACCCCAGCATGAAGCTGACCGCTCGAAGGTTGGGTATTTCGCGGACGACCCTTCGCAACCACATCACCGCCCTGTGCGATGCCGGGCTCATTAAACCTGTCAGAGGCGTCCCCGATGGCCGGGTCACCTACGATGTTTCCAGCGTGTACATCGCACTTGCCCTGGCCATTATTACCGACCCGGCTTCCGCGTGGTCCAAGCTGCACGGTGGGCCGGTGGATCGGCGCATGGCTGCATTGGCGGCCAGGGATCTCGGCCTCCATATTCCGCTCAGAGCGTTTGCGGAAGAGGAAGGAGAAATCAGATATTTCAAGGATAGTTCATGACATGATAGAAAGAGGAAGGAGAAACATGAACACGGCGATCTTGCCCGACGACATCCGGCCGGGCGACACCATCAGGGTTTCCAGGGGCGGGCAGTATGTTGTGCTGTACGTCTTAGAGACCTGCCTGATCACGTGTGATAGCAGGGTGGTGAACTTCACCGACATTGTCGGTCACTATTCAAAACGGGCAATTGACGCCATAGTCCACGATGTCAGACGGAGTGAAGGGGGGGCTTGAGACGATGGACTATGATTATGATCCGGCTGCAGTGCCTGCACCACCTGCACCACCTGCAGTGCTTGCACCGCTTGCACCGCTTGCACCGCCTGCAGTGGTATCAGGCCAGAGGGGTGGGGAAGCGGTGCAGGCGCAAGAAGCTGAGGACGGCCAGCAGCCAAGCGCCCGCCTGAGGCCGGCCTGCTGGGCCGAGGAGATGGCCGACCGGATCGAGGGCCGGATCGCCGATGAGCAGTGGCGGCGCTGGCACGTTGAGGGCGGGGATAAGGCCGGACGGGGCCGGATGGGGCCGGATAGTGGCCGGATGAGGCCAGAAGGAGCGGATACGATGGATGACGAGGACTACGAGGGCGATAACGGACTGGTGGGCCTTAGCAGCGGAGACGAGCCCTGGGACGTTCTGGACGAGATACTGCCGTTCGATAAGGGTTGTGTCCGGCCAGGCGACATTGTCGAGACATACGGTGGCCATGAGCATACGGTTGCTTACGTGTTTTTGGAAGGCGTGGTGACGAAAGACGGCGACCTGGTCGAGTGGCCCGACATCGCGTCGCTGCGCCACGCTGCCGGATCAGGAGGCTGGAAATGGGCAGGAAACGGATAGAGCGCCAGGGGGAGCAGATGGCCGAAAATGGCCGAAATTGGCCTGGTTCACTCACTCCGCGCCAGCAGCGCTTTGTTGAGGCGCTTTTAGAGAGCGCCGGAGTGGCCGAAGCCGCACGGCGGGCGGGGATCGGCGAACGCACGGCCCGGCGCTACCTGAAGCAGCCAGGCGTCCAGGCGGCCATCCTGGAGGCGCAGCAGGCCAGGGTAGAGGCGCTGTCTAGAGAACTTCAGCAGATAGCCGGGGAGAGCCTGGCCGTTCTGCGCCAGGCGCTGCAAGACAAAAGCGCGCACTGGAGCGCCAGGCTGCGGGCGGTGAACATCGCACTAACACAGTTGCTGAGGGTGATGGAGTTGGTAGACCTGGAGCGCCGGGTGCAGATGCCGGACGCACAGGAGCGGCCGTTTGCTCATCTGAGCGATGCGGAGCTCTACCGGATTATCCGTGAGAGTGGCGAGGGCGATCTGGGTGGCGATGACGATGAGAGCGACGGGGGCCCGTACTAGAATCTATCTGCGCGGATAGATTCGGGGCCGGTTGAATAGCGCACCACTAGGGTGTAAAAAAACAGGAGGTGATTGAGATGACCAAACGAAGACTTTCACCGTACTTTGTAGTGACGACGGCGGCGGATGAGGGTGATACCGGCCCCTTTGGCCGGAGAGCGGCGGCGGAGAAGGAAAGGAGCCTGTGGCTGAAGCCGGGCGGTGAGGCGCAGCGGATACGGGTAGAGCAGGCGTTGGCCGAAGCGCGGGCGGCCATTTTGAACGGCGACACGGAGGCGGCGGCGCGGGCCATCGGCAGCCTTGAGGGGGCGACGCCGGAGGCTGTGAGCCAAGAGCGTCAAGGACCTGCACCGACAGATGCTCAACGAGGCGGTTGAGGCAGGTGGCCGACATCCCTGGCAGCCTGCCCTGCCACCGATGGCGACCTGGCGGCGCTGACCTCTTAATACCTTTCTCCCCTTGCCTGAGGGCCGGGTCCTGGCCGGAGCAGGATCCGGCCCTCAGGGGGGTATACCGTCCTGATTTGCGTTCGAACACTCGAACGGTCCCGGTGTCGGCGTGACGTTGGCCATGATGAAGATGATGAAGTGGTTAACGCGTTCGGAGCGGATGGCGGCCAGGTTGTCCATGGTGCCGCTGGGGACGAACATGGCGGCCTGTTTGCCCAGGCGTTCGGCGGCCAGCGTCTCCAGACGGTTGACCGTGGGGTCCTCGCCGTAGACGTCATCGCCGACCTCGGCCTGGGCCATCGCCCGGCGCATGGCGGGCGTCGGTTGGGTGACGGTATCGCTGCGCAAGTCAATCGTGTGCATCTCCCACCATTATAGCTTGATCCAGCGGGCTGCGCACCGCCCGGCCGCCGCGGTTGAGGACGTGGGTGTAGATCATCGTGGTGCGGACGTCTTTGTGACCCAGGAGTTCCTGGACGGTGCGGATATCGTAGCCATTTTGCAGAAGGTGAGTGGCAAAGGAGTGGCGGAGGGTATGGCAGGTGACGCGCTTTTGCAGGTCGGCTTTGTGGGCCGCCTGTTTGATAGCGCGTTGTAGGCCGGAGGGATCGAGATGATGGCGGCGCTCCTTTCCACTGCGAGGATCCAGCGAGCGCTTCGGGGCAGGGAAGAGGTACTGCCAGATGAACTCGCGGGCGGCGTTGGGGTATTTGGTTGCCAGGGCATAGGGGAGGTAGACCTCTCCGCCGCCGGCAGAGAGGTCTTCTTGGTGGAGCAGGCGCACGCGTTCGATCTGGCGGCGCAGGTCGGGGATAACGGTTTCGGGCAGAGGAACGATGCGGTCTTTTTCGCCTTTACCATCGCGCACGGTGATGGATTTGTACTCAAAGTCAATGTCTTTAACCCGCAAGCGGACGCATTCCATCAGGCGTAAACCCGAGCCGTAGAGCAATTGGGCCATAAGTTTGTGTGTTCCGCTTAATTGGTTGATGAGATGGAGAACCTCATCGCGGGCGAGGACGGTGGGGAGGCGTTCAGGGCGTTTAGCGCTGGAGAGGAGAATGGGTTCGATTTCTTGGTGCAGGACCTCGCGGTAAAGAAAGAGGAGGGCGCTGAGCGCCTGATTTTGGGTCGAGGCGGATACATTTCTATCTTGAGCCAGGTGAGCCAGGAAGGACTGGATTTGGGGGGCGCCCATCTCTGCGGGATGGCGCTTGTTGTGGAAGAGGATGAAGCGGCGCGCCCAGTCCACGTAAGCCTCTTCGGTGCGGTAGGAGTAGTGTTTGATGCGCAGGGTTTCGCGGAGTTGGTCGAGGAGTTTTTTAGCCACGAAGTGCTTTGACCTTTCTGAGAAAATGGTTTATACTGAAAACGTGAACGGCCCAAGCCGGTTCTTGCTGTCTAGGTAGATGCTGTCATATTATAGCATCATTTATGACTATGGCAAGATATAGGCTGTTATGAAGAAGTCGTCAATCAAATCTATAGTTGGGCGGCTTTCAACAGCAATCAAGGTCTTGTGAGGTAAAAATGCCAAAAAACGAAGATCCAATACGGGAATACCAGGTCTATTTTTTTCCTTGGAAGTGTGCGTTGGGAATTTCCCGTGCCAAGTACAGAGTTGCACGCAAAACGGGTATCCCGACAACCAAGCCCGGAATCCAACGGAAAGTTGGGAGAGGAATAATATTAGGCCTCTTTTTCCCCTTCAAGAGAGAAAGATGAAATTTTTTGCTGCTGGGCATCTTTAAGTGAGGTAAGCGAAACCGTGTTGCGTAAATTGCTATCAGTGCGAATAAGTCCCACTATTGCAGGCAAGAGGCTTGCTTTGCCTGTGATTCCCCTAGTTATTGCTTTGTGTTGCTGCGGATATTTTGCTGCTGCTATGGTTAATACATCTATGCGGGCGATTGGCTTGCCGCCAACATATACGCCCAGGTCTACAGTTCCCCTCGCAACATCCACAACGACGGTGCGGCCAACGGAAACGCCCACGCCGACATTGCAACCCACGAAGACATCTGAACCAACGGTGTGGCCAACGGAAACGCCGACGTCGAAACCGACGAGAACGCCAACACCGAAACCGACGAAAGCGCCGACTATCGTGCCGACCGCCACACCTACATTGACCAGCGGGCCACGAGTCATCATCTTGGGGGTAAACAAGCACAATGAATACGTGGATTTGAAGAATATAGGTGGCCAACCCCAAGATTTAACGGGCTGGAAACTCGTTTCAGTGAAAGGAAACCAAGTTTGCGAGTTGAGGGATGTAGTAATACAACCCGGTGGAACTCTGCGCGTCTGGACTAACAACCCCAACGGTGGTGGGTACAACTGCGGTTTTAGGGGCAATATTTGGAATGATAACGAACCAGACCCTGCTGTTCTTTATGATGCTCAGGGTGTAGAGGTCAGCCGTTATCCATAAGATCAACCTGTGGTTCTCGTTGCAGCGTTATCAGCGAAATAAGCCGCCCAACATGCGCATCCAGCCGACACGCTTCGCTTCGCTCGCTTCGCGTGCGGCTGATGCGCAAGCCGTTAGGCAGCAGCCGTCTGCAGAAAGGAGAAACGACATGACAACCAGAGACACGATCCAGGCGTACTTCAACGGTCTCAAACAGAAGAAGGGATGGGAGGCCTTCCTATCCGATGACATGAAGTTCACCAGCTTCACCAGCCCAATCAAGCGCGTGACAGGTAAAGGCACGTACCTTCAGGCGACCAAGCGCTTCTACTCCATGATCAAGGCAGTGGAGATCAAGGGCATTGTGGTGGAGGGGGAAAAGGCCTGTGTTTTGACCCGATACGAACTTCAGCCGCCTGGTAGCCCCGCCTTCGAGAGCCATGTGGCCGAAGCGTTCGAGGTGCGGGATGGCAAGATCAAGTCGTTCGACATCTACTTTGACAGTGCACCTTTCCCCAAGTAGCGGAACCTAGTAGTTCAAATGGCGCACGACGACGAACTATCGAGCCGGGTCAGAGCGGCACTGGCGCACCTTCCCAACGTCGAAGAGAAGAAGATGTTCGGGAGCACGGCGTTCATGGTGCGCGGCAAGATATGCATCTCCGCGCGTGCCGAGCGGATCATGTGCCGTATCGACCCGGCACTCCACGATGTCGCGCTTAAACGCAAAGGCTGTCGGACTGTGGTGATGAAGGGCCGACAGTACCGGGGCTATGTGTACGTCGAAGCAGAATCAGTGAGAACGAAACACGCTCTGAAGTATTGGGTCGATCTGGCGTTGAATTACAACAAGGCAATTGCCTCAACGAACAAAGGAAATCCATAGGTATGGCCCGGCGCTGGCTAACAATCGGTTGCAGTAGACGGTCCGCTGCGCGGCCCGCTGCTGAACCGAGCCGTTAGGTGGCGGAAACAGTGATGCTTCAACTGGCAGCAGTTCTAATCTTTCTTCTCGGCCTGGCGCATTCACTGCTTGGTGAGCGCTACATTCTTACTCGACTTTTTCGTCGTGAAAACTTGCCAAAGCTGCTGGGCGGCACAGCGTTCACTACCCAAACACTTCGGTTCGCGTGGCACATCACAACCATTGCTTGGTGGGGCTTTGCTGTGTTGTTGTGGCAATTGGCCTCTGGCCCAGTCAGTACGGCGCTCATCCTGAATGTAATCGGGTACACGTCGATTCTCTCGGGGCTCCTCCCACTTGTCATGACGCGGGGCAAGCATCTTTCATGGCTGGTGTTCTTTCTTGTCGGCGGCATTGCGCTTTACAAGGCCGGCACCTAACTATTCGTTCAAGCCGACACCGCTTCGTGGCTTCACCTTTGCGCTTGCGCTACGCTAGCGCAAAGCTTTCGCCACTGCGCGGCGCGGCTTAACTCAGGTGTTGGGCGCTTCTGTTGATCACGAATTGGTAATCAAGGAGAATCATCGGCATGCAGAAGATATCCGTATTCAACCACGTAACGGGGTACCCTTAAAGGGTGTGTAAATGGCGGAGGCGGTGTACCCTC
>CADDZL010000173.1 GCA_902812335.1 Chloroflexota bacterium
CTGCACCGTGCGGTCCGTCCAGCCCCACTGCCCGCCCAGGCTGAAGTCCATGTTGGCTTGCACCGACACCCAGTACGTCCCCGCCGTCAGCACTGCTGGCGGGCTGAGGGTGATGGCGAAATCGCCGCTGGTCTCTGTATAGGTGGCGTTCAATTGGCTGAACACCTCTGTCCCCGGCAACATGGCTGCGTCGGTGTAGAAGCGCACGTTAAACGAGTTGGCCGGGCCGCTGCCGTTCCAATACGCCCCCTGCACTTCCACCAGTTCCACCGACCAGGTCTGACCGCCGGGCACGACGAAGTCATCGGCCAGCTCATCGTCGTAAGCATCAAGCGAGGTCTCGAAGTTCTGTGAGCTGGTGACGTACGTCCCTTGATTGTCGTACTGGTCGTACAGGACGATGTACTGATGGGGCCGGAGAGCAGTCGAGCGAGCCGGCGGGTTGGGGGTTGCCACGCCGGCGGGCTCACCACCGGCAGACCCACGCTGGCCTGCCACAGCCGGCAGGGTGATGACCAGCGCGACTAAAGCCAGGGCCGCCAGGGCAAAGATGAGTATTCGTTTGTTGCTCATAGAGTTCCCCCCTCGTTAGAGCAGAATCGGCCTGACCTCCGCCCGCTGGCGGAAGCTGATGGGGTATCAAAATTCTAGCACTGTTTCACACAAAGTCAAGACGCAGCGGGCCGGAGCTTTTAGCTCCGGGCTGAGAAAGCCAGGCCCTTGTGGGCTAACCTCAGCCCCGCGACTTCTGGTGCCCCCAATCTGGTACACAACCGCACTAAGCATCAGCACTGGGTGCATTTCAGTCAGTCAATTTTGGGGCAACTTGACAGCCGGGCTGAGGTCAGGTATAATATAACTGACCCCCCTCCCCAGGGGGAGGGGGCCGTCAGGAGAGGACTTATGGAAGCACGCGCCAAGACCGAGGCCATCAACCGCCTGCGCAGCATCGCCGGCCATGTGCGCGGCATCGAACGCATGCTGGAGGACGACACCTATTGCATTGACGTGATGAAGCAGGTGATCGCAGTCCAGGCAGCTTTGGGCAAACTGAACGAGTTTATCCTACAGAGTCATCTCAACACATGCGTGATCGCCGCGGTCAAGGGGAATGACCCCCAGGCGCGCGACCGCGTCCTGAGCGAGATCACCGACGTGTTCGAAATGACCAGAAAAGTCTAGGAGGCACACATGACGACGAAGACCTTCACAGTCCCCACCATTCATTGCGGCCATTGCACCATGACCATCGAGCGTGAACTGAAGGACCTGCCGGGCGTGCGCGAAGTCAAAGCGACACTCGACAGCCGCAGTGTGACGGTGGCCTGGGAGCCGCCGGCTAGCTGGGAGAAGATTGAAGCGCTGTTGACGGAAATCGGCTACGCGCCGGCATAGAACGTTACGTCTTACGTTTGAGGGATAGAACACCATGTCTGAAGAGCAGATCAGCCTGCCCATTACCGGCATGACCTGCGCCAATTGTGCCAGCACGATTGAGCGCAATCTCAAAAAACTCGACGGCGTCAAGGCCGCCAATGTCAACCTGGCCAACGAGCGGGCCACAGTGGTGTTCGACCCGACGTTGATCGGCCAGGACCGCATCATCGAGCGCATCGGCGAGGTCGGCTACGGCGTGGCGACGGCCAGGACCGAACTGCCCTTGATCGGCATGACCTGCGCCAACTGCGCCGCCACCATTGAGCGGGCGCTCAAGAAGGTGCCGGGGGTCACCTCGGCTAACGTCAATCTGGCGACCGAGCGGGCCACAGTCGAGTATATTCCGGGCCTGGCCGAACGGAGCGACCTGGTGGCGGCAGTCCGGAGGGTTGGCTACGACGTAGTCGAGGCAGCCGAGGCCACTGCCGAGCCGGAGGACGCCGAGCGGGCCGCGCGCGAGGCCGAGATCGCCCATCAGCGGCTGCGGTTGCTCGTTGGCCTGGCCTTCACCATCCCGGCCTTCGCGCTGAGCATGGCCCGCGACCTCGGTTTGCTGGGCATGGCCGGTTATGCAAGCTGGTTGAGCTGGGTGCTCTTCGCCTTGACCACACCCGTCCAGTTCGGCGTGGGCTGGCAGTTCTACCGGGGCGCTTATAAGGCGCTGCGCAACGGCTCGGCCAACATGGATGTACTCATTGCTATGGGCTCATCGGCGGCCTACTTCTACAGCCTGCCGGTCACGCTGGGGCTGATCAGCGGCCATGTCTACTTTGAGACCGCTGCCGTGATTATCACACTGATCACGCTGGGCAAGTTCCTGGAGGCCCGCGCCAAAGGCCGCACCAGCGAGGCTATCAAGCGGCTGATGGGCCTGCGCCCCAAAACCGCCCGCGTGGTGCGCGGCGGGCAGGAGCTGGACATCGCCATTGACGATGTGCGCGTGGGCGATGTCATCATCGTCCGACCGGGTGAGAAAATACCGGTGGATGGGCGTGTGCTCGAGGGCCGTTCGGCCGTAGACGAGTCCATGATCACCGGTGAGAGCCTGCCGGTAGGCAAGGGACCGGGCGATAGGGTCATTGGCGCGACGTTGAACAAGCACGGTCTGCTCAAGTTCGAGGCCACCCAGGTCGGCAAGAACACCGTCCTGGCCCAGATCATCCGGCTGGTGGAGGAAGCCCAGGGCTCGAAAGCGCCCATCCAGCGACTGGCCGACCAGGTCTCGGCTTACTTTGTGCCAGCGGTGATCGGCCTGGCGCTGCTGACCTTTGCTGGCTGGTTTATCTTCGGCCATGTCGGCTTTACCCACGCCATGATCAACATGGTGGCAGTGCTGGTCATCGCCTGCCCGTGTGCGCTGGGCCTGGCGACGCCAACAGCGATCATGGTGGGCACGGGCAAAGGTGCAGAGAGCGGTATCCTGTTCAAGAATAGTGAGGCGCTGGAGCGCGCCGGCAAGGTCAACACGGTCGTCCTGGATAAGACCGGGACGATTACTAAGGGCGAGCCATCCGTGACGGATGTTGTGACGACGGACAACGGACAACGGGCGGCGGATGAGTTGCTGCGCCTGGTCGCCAGCGCGGAACGGGGCAGCGAGCACCCGCTGGGCGAGGCGATTGTGCGCGCAGCGCGGGATAAGCGGCTGGTGCTGACCGAGCCGGCCCGATTTGAGGCGGTCGCCGGCCACGGCATCGCCGCCGAGATCGAGGGGCGGCGCGTGGCGGTCGGTAACCTCAAGCTCATGGCCGAGCAGGGCATCCATTTGAACGGATTAGCGCCGGAGGTCGAGCGCCTCCAGGCCGAGGGCAAGACAGCCATGCTGGCGGCGGTGGACGGTGAGGCCGTCGGTGTGATCGCTGTGGCCGATACCGTCAAGGAGGGCTCAGTCGAGGCCATTGCTGAACTACATCGGCTGGGGCTGGAGGTCGTGATGATCACCGGCGACAACCGGCGCACGGCCGAGGCGATTGCCCGCCAGGTCGGTGTTGACCGCGTGCTGGCCGAAGTGTTGCCCGGCGAGAAAGCGGCCGAGGTCAGAAAGCTGCAGAGCGAGGGCCGGATCGTGGCCATGGTCGGCGATGGCATCAACGACGCGCCAGCACTGGCCCAGGCCGACATCGGCATTGCCATTGGCACGGGCACAGACGTGGCGATGGAGGCAGCGGACGTGACATTGATGAGCGGCGACCTGCGTGGCGTGCCGCGCGCCATCCGCCTGTCGCGCCAGACCATGCGCACGATCAAGCAAAACCTGGGCTGGGCGTTTATCTACAATGTGATTCTGATCCCGGTGGCGATGGCCGGGCTGCTGTCGCCCATCTTCGCCGCCGGCGCGATGGCCTTCAGCTCGGTGTCGGTGGTGAGCAATAGCCTGCGGCTGCGCCGGGCGCAGGTGTAGGGCCTGTTTCAAACTTCAGGACATGGCTCAGCATGACACGCTGAGGGCCTCGGCTATTCCTGAAACAAGTGGCCGCCTATTCACCTGAAGCTGCCAGTTTCTGCGCCTGCGCGTACTGTTCCGGCGAGCCGATGTCAATCAGGTAGGTATCTTCCGGTAGCGGCCAGCCGTAGATGGGGGTGCCGGCCGCCAGCAGGCGCGGCACCAGGTTATGGCCGATGTCGTCAAAGCCATCCATCGGGATGGCGTCGAGGATGCCCGGCTCAGCGACGATGACGCCAGCACTCGCCAGGTCGGTGAAGACCTGGTCGGGCGGCGGCTTCTCGACAAAGCGCCGCACACGGCCCGCCTCATCCAGATCAACCAGGCCCTTCTCCGTTGGGTTAGGCACGCGATACAGGCTGAGCGTCATCTGAGCGCCGGGCGCAGCCCGGTGGAAGGCGATCAGCCTGCTCAGGTCGAGGTTCGTTAGCACGTCGCCGTAGACGATGACGAAGGTCTCATCAAGGAAGGCTTGTAAGGGCTTGAGCGCCCCGGCTGTGCCGCGGAGGACAGGCTCATAGGAGTAGGTGATCGCCACGCCGAAGCGGTGGCCATCGCCGAGGGTGTCGCGGATGGCTTCGGGGCGGTAATGCAGGTTGATGGCGACCTGGGTGATGCCATGGTCGCGCAGCCAGGCCAGAGTGTGCTCCAGCAGCGGCCGGCCGGCTACCGGCAGCATCGGCTTGGGCCGGTCGAGTGTCAGTGGCCGCAGTCTTGTCCCCTCCCCCGCCGCCAGGATCACCGCCTTAGGTGCGCTCTTCGTCATTCGTCCGCGAAGACGATGCGCCCCTCGTGCATGTCGGTGATAATGGCGAGGGACTCAATCGGCACACCCAGTTCGGTGAGCAGGTCGCGTCCGCCCTCGAAGGTCTTCTCAATGACCGTGCCGATGCCGACGACGGTCGCGCCGGCAGCGATGGCCAGGCGCACCAGCGCCGCAATCGTCTGGCCGGTAGCGAGGAAGTCATCAATGATCAGGACGCGCTCACCCGGCCCCAGGTATTCGGGCGAGACCATCAATTCGACCTGCCGGCCTTTGGTGTGCGAGGGCGCGGTGGTGAGGAAGACGGCGTCGGGCATGGTAATGGGCTTGCTCTTGCGAGCATAGACGACGGGGATGCCCAGCGCCAGGCCGGTAGTGAGGGCCGGAGCGATGCCGGAAATCTCAGCGGTCAGGACCTTGGTCGCGCCCGCGCCGCGGAAACGTTCGGCCAGTGCCCGACCGGCCTCCAGCATCAACTGAGGGTCCACCTGGTGGTTGATGAAGCCGTCCACCTTGAGAATGCCGTGGCCGAGGTTGCGGCCTTCGCTCAGAATGCGCTGTTTGAGCTTGTCCATAGGCCAGTAGGCAGCAGGTGGTGGGCAGCGGGCAATTGACACCCTTCCGCCCACGCCCTCTTGTATCAGAGCTATTCTACACCCATGCCCGCAGATGACCAAATCCAATAGCTGGCGACTGAAGCTGCGCCTGGGAGGCTTGCAGCCGGGTGTCCACCTGCGTGGCCGACCGCCTGGAGTTTTAAGGTTGCGAGCACAACTCGCCTTGTGAGAAACTGGCCCCTGGACTATAATCTTGAACAGACGTTCGGCTGATCCGGGAGCCACCGTGACGCTGGAATTCAGACAACTGACCGATCAGGTGCAGAAGATGGGTACGGCGCTGGCCGAACGCGCCCTGGCGTTGCAAGGCAAAGCCGAGCAGGCGCGGGCCCGGCTGCGCCAGGCCGCCGCCCATATCGAGGAACTGCGTGACAAGATTGAGAGGCTGCATGCCGCCGGCATCGAGTGGCGCGGCGCAGCCCCTACGGATGAGCCGCCAGACCGGCCTCATCCGCTGCCGGAAGCCCCGGCGCGGGCAACGCTTATGGCCGCCGATGGCTCACAGATCTTCCCCGACCCGCACGCTATCGCGCTATATTACCTGATCAATGTCGGCAGCATCATCTACGAGCACGGTTCCGGACAGGCGCCCGACTGTTATTCACTGCCGGTGCTACACTACCGCGAGCAAGACCTGTATCCAGATGACGGCGATCTGATTCGCGCCGGGCGCATCGAGAACTATCGCGATCTGGCCGAGATCGAACGTCTGGCGCTCCTGACAGAAGGAAGGGGCGACGTTCTCACGGTTACGTTGACCGATGGGCCGCTCTTGCTCTATAGCCGTGTCGGCACAAACGTCGAGCGCGATGTCTTTGAGCAGAACCTCCTATTGTACCTGGGGCACTTGACCAGCCTACAGCAACATGGTGTCATCGCGGCAGGCTACGTGGACCGCCCGCGCAGCCCCTGGGTGGTCAGCCTGCTCGACCTGGATGCACACGATTTGTCGGAGCCGCTGCCGCCACGGCTGGAACGGCGCGATTTCAAGGGGTTGGACGACGAGGCCCTGTTTCAGGGGCTGCTCAAGCCGGGCGAACGTTCGGCGCTGTTCGCCGTCGAATCGGCCGTCAATCGGCGCTATGAGGAGCACGGCCACCGCATCTATTTCTTCTACCTGAACGTTTCGACCAGCGCCCAGCCGAAAATCGCGCGGGTGGAGGTGCCGGAATGGGTCGTAAAGCGCCCGGGGGCGCTGGACAACCTGCATGCGCTGCTCTGTCATCAGTGTCGCATCATGGATGGCTACCCTTACGTTCTGGCACGGGCGCACGAACTGGCCGTCGTGACGCCGGAAGACAAGCGCCAGCTTGAGGACATGGTCATCGGAGCGCTGTTGCATTGCGGCCTGAGCCCGGAGATGTCGAATAAGGCCCGCACGAAGCAGTTGACGCGGTCCGGCGCAAGGCGACACCAGCGGTGATAGTTGATTTTAGATACCAGATTTTAGATTGGCCGGCATCAGGCCAATAAGCGATGAGGAGGCAGGCACCCGGTCTGGGGACAGTATGCCGATCAGCTATCAGCCATCAGAAATCACAAATCCAAGCATCGGGCGGGTGCTGAACGCGAGCACGACGGGCTTTACCGCCGGCTGCCGCGTGCCGCTCTCGGACGTGCCCGTGTTCGGAGGGCTGGTGCGCGCCAGCGCTCAGGGTGGCCGCTGCCAGGTCTACGGGCTGATCTACGACATTCACGTGGACGACGACCCGCTGGTGCGCCAGTTGGCCTCGCTGCCGGAGCCGGAGGAAGAGGTTATCCAGGACCAGTTACGCAATCGGCGCATCCCTATCGAGATCAGCATGCCCGTCGTCGGCCACCGCGCCGACGGCCACCTGGTCCAGAGCCTGCCGCCGCAGCCGCCCCTTAGCCTGGATCGGGTCTATCTGTGTGACCAGGCCGAGTTGACCGAGTTCACCTCCGCCTTTGACTATTTCCGGCTGGTGCTCATGACGCGCCAGATCCCTGCCGACGAACTATTGGCGGCCCATCTGCGGCTGGCGGCGGCGGCGCGGGGACCAGAGGGGCGGGGGTTCCTGGTCGAGGC